>NZ_JBICZC010000007.1:0-419606 GCF_043201715.1 Streptomyces sp. NPDC048291 | reverse complement strand
GCAGGTGGAGGCATGGACGCGGGTGCAGGTGGAGGCATGGACGCGGGTGCAGGTGGAGGCATGGACGCGGGTGCAGGTGGAGGCATGGACGCGGGTGCGGGTATGGGTGCGGGTGGGGGCACGGGCGCGGGTGCGGGTATGGGTGCGGGTGGGGGCACGGGCGCGGGTGCGGGTATGGGTGCGGGTGGGGGCACGGGCGCGGGCCCGGCGGCGCAGGGACCGGCGGCCCCGGTCCTGGAGGTGCGCGGCCTGACGGTCGTCTTCGGCGGCGGACGGCGCCGGCCGCCCGTCCCCGTGGTGCGCGGCGTGGACCTCGCGCTGCGCCCCGGCGAAGTCCTGGGCCTGGTCGGCGAGTCCGGCGCGGGCAAGTCGCTCACCGCGCTGTCGCTGCTCGGCCTGGCCCCGCCCGACGCCCGGGTGGGCGGTTCGGTACGGCTCCTCGGCGAGGAGCTGCTGGGCCGTCCGGAGCGGGAGCTGGCCCGGGTCCGGGGGCGCCGGATCGCCATGGTCTTCCAGGACCCGCTGCACGCCTTCACCCCGGTCCTGCGGGTCGGCGACCAGATCGCGGAGGCCCTGCGCATCCACGAACGCCCGCGCCCGCGCCGCGAGACGGCCCTGCGGCGGGCCGTGGAACTCCTGGACTTCGTGGGGGTGCCGCAGCCGTCCCGGGCCGCCCGCGCCCTCCCCCACCAGCTCTCCGGCGGGATGCTCCAGCGGGCCATGATCGCGATGGCGGTGGCGAACCGGCCCGCGGTCCTCGTCGCGGACGAGCCGACCAGCGCGCTCGACGTGACCGTGCAGGCCCAGGTTCTGGAGGCGCTCGCGGCCGCGCGGCGGGAGACGGGGGCGGCGCTGCTCCTCGTCACCCACGACCTCGGCGTGGTCGCGGGCGCCGCGGACCGGGTCGCGGTGCTGTACGCGGGGCGGGTGGTGGAGACGGGCCCGGCGGAGGCGGTGCTCTGCCGCCCGCGGATGCCGTACACCCTCGGCCTCGTCGGCTCCGTGCCCCGCCTCGACGCCCGGGTCCCGCCCACCCCGGTCCCGGGCACCGCCCCCGCCCCGGGCGGCGTCGGCCCGGGCTGCCCCTTCGCCCCGCGCTGCCCCCTGGCGGAACCGGCGTGCCACGCGGCCGAGCCCCCGCTCACGGGGGTCGACAGCCCGTCCCGCGCCGCGGGCTCGGCACCCGCCGCCCACACGGCGGCCTGCCGGCGGATCCCGGAGGTCCGGCACCGGAGCGCGGCGGAGCTGTTCGGGCCGCCGACGCGGACCCCGGAGCGGGGCGGGACAGCGGACGGCACCGCCGCCGACCTCGTGCTGTCGGTCTCCGGGCTCGGCCGGTCGTACCGGGCGCCGGGGTTCCGGCACCGCCGGGTCCCCGCCGTGCGGGCCGTCGAGTGGGTCGATCTGGAGGTGCGGCGCGGGGAGACGCTGGCGCTGGTCGGGGAGTCAGGGGCCGGGAAGAGTACGACGCTGCGGGAGATCGCCGCGCTGGCGGCCCCGCAGGCCGGGCGGGTGGAGGTGCTCGGGCGGGACACCGCGCTGCTCTCCCGGCGGGCGGCGCGGGAGCTGCGGACGGCGGTGCAGCTGGTGCCGCAGGATCCGATGTCGAGCCTCGATCCGCGGATGCCGCTGGGGGACATCGTCGCGGAGCCGCTGCACGCCGCGCGGGTGCCGGCGGCCGTGGTCGCGGCACGGGTGCCGCGGCTGCTGTCCCAGGTGGGGCTGCGCCCGGCGGACGCGGACGGCTACCCGCACCAGTACTCCGGGGGGCAGCGGCAGCGCGTGGCCATCGCGCGGGCCCTGGCGGTCGGGCCCGCGCTGCTGCTGCTGGACGAACCGGTGTCCGCGCTGGACGTGTCGGTGCAGGCCGGAATCCTGGACCTGCTGCTGCGGCTGAAGCGGGAGCCGGGCCCGGCGTACCTGCTGGTCTCGCACGACCTCGCGGTGGTCCGGCAGCTCGCCGACCGGGTGTCGGTCATGTACGCGGGCCGCACGGTGGAGACGGGCGGCGTGGCCGAGGTGTTCGGCCGGCCGCGCCACCCCTACACCCGGGCGCTGCTGTCGGCCGTCCCGCTGCCGGATCCGGTCGCCGAGCGCTCCCGGCGCCGGATCGTGCTGCCCGCCGATCCCGGACCGAGTCCGCGCGCCGCCGCCGGGTGCGGTTTCCGGGCCCGCTGTCCCGTCCAGGCCGTGCTCTCCGCGGCCGAGCGGCGGCGCTGCGCGGAGGAGACACCGCGCGGGCGGGCGGCCGGGCCTGCCGCCGGCCACTCCGTCTCCTGCCACTTCCCGCACGGCGAAGGACCGGGTCCGGTCCGACGGCCGTAGGGCGACCGCCGGACCGGACCCGGTCCCGTACGAAGCGCGTGTGGGATCAGCAGCAACCACCACTCCCGCCGCTGGACTCGGCCATGCCCTCGTGCTGCGGTCGGACGCCCGGCCCGGAGTCGTTCAGCCACAGGCCGCCCGCCACGAGACCACTGACCAGGACGACAATTGCGAAGAGCGCGATTATTTTATTGCTCACGAAAATCCCCTCCCCTGAACAATAGAAGGATGCGCCTTGACAATTACAGTCAACATTGAATAACTAAGACAGTCAAGCAGTTTCTTGCAAAATTAATCATAATCAAACGGAATATCACGCACCGCATAAGGCGCTCGCGAATGCAATCGGAGAACTCCGCTGCAAAATGCGGTGGAGAGCCACTAAAAGATCACCGGAAGCCCATTGGGTAAATATCAACTTACTGGTAACATCGATCTGTCATCCCGACAGTCAAGTACTGCACCGAGGAGTTGGCATGGATCCACTCGGCAACGCGACGGCCGCAGGACTGGGCGAGCGCATCAGGGTGTTGCGCGGCAAACGTGGACTCAAGCAGCAGGACCTCGCGTCCGGGGAGATTTCGGCGAGCTACATCTCCCTGATCGAGTCGGGGAAGCGCGGCGCGCCGTCGGACTCGGTGCTCGCCGCGCTCGCCGAGCGCCTGGGCTGCTCCGTGGAGTTCCTGCGCAGCGGACGCGACGACCACGAACTGGAGGAGACCCGGCTGCGGCTCGCCTTCGGCGAGATGGCCCTGCGCAACGGCAGCAACGGCGAGGCGCTCCAGACCCTGAGCGACCTCCTGGCCAGGCCGTCCCTGCTGGACCCGTCGATGACCCGGCGCGCCCGCATCGCGCAGGCCTCCGCCCTGGAGAAGCTGGACCGGATCGAGGCCGCCATCACGATCCTTGAGGACCTCCAGCGCGACCCCGAGCTGCCGCCCGGCTCCGCCGACTGGTGCACGGTGTCGGTCGCCCTGTGCCGCTGCTACCGCAACGCCGGCGACATCACGACGAGCATCGAGATCGGCGAGCGGGCCATGTCCCGGCTCGACGCCCTCGGCCTGGACGTCACGGTCGACCACGTGCAGCTCGGCGCCACGCTCATGGCCTCGTTCCACATGCGCGGCGATCTCACCCGGGCCCAGCTGCTCGGCGTCCGGCTCCTGGACGCCGCCGAGAAGCAGGGGGCACGGGCCGCGCGGGGTGCCGTCTTCTGGAACGCGGGGCTCGTGGCCCGCTCCCGCGGCCAGCTGAACGAGGCGCTGGCCCTGGTGGAGCGGGCGCTGGCGCTGATGTCCGAGGACGACAACATCCGCCATGTCGCCATGCTCAAGATGAACTGCGGCTCGCTGCTCCTCCAGGTCGACCAGCCCGAACCGGCCCGCGCCAAGCAACTCCTGGAGGAAGCCCAGCAGTTGCTGGCGGAGGTCGGCAACGCGCCGGAGCTGGCCCAGTGCGAGATCGGCCTGGCCGACGCGGACGCGATGCTCGGCAACTGGGACGAGGCCGCGGCCCACGCGGAGCGGGCCCTCGGCCTGACCGGCCCGGAGTCCCGCATCCAGGCGGTCGGCGCGCGCGCCACGCTCGCCGAGATCCATCTGCTGCGCGGCGACTACGAGCAGGCGGCCCAGTGCCTGCAGGCCGCGACCCGGCAGCTGCGCCAGTTCCCGCCGTCCCACCAGACCGCGCTCAACTGGCGCTACGTGGGCGACCTGTGGCGCCGCCAGGGCAACAGCACGGCGGCCCTGCAGGCGTACGACCGGGCGCTGTCGTCGGCCGGCCTGGCCCCGAACCGCGACCCGAGCGCGTCCTTCACCGAGCAGGGCCGTTCCTGACCCGCGCACCACCTGAATTCCCCTTCCGGAACCGCCGTGAAATACCCGTACGACAAAGAGAATTGAAAGTCCGCCGGACCCGGATTTCCCGGTACCGGTTCCGCCCCTTTCCCCACCGGATTAGCCACCCGCCGGACACCGGGCCCGCCACCGGGCGAGGCCGGGCCCGACGCCCCACCGGACACCGGGCCGGACACCCGGTCGGCCACCGGACCGAACACCGGGGCAGGCACCCGGGCCCGACGCCGATCCGTACGCCCCACCGGACACCCGGTCGGCCACCGGGGCCGACACCGGCTGAGACACCCGGCCCAGACACCCGAGCCGGACGCCAGCCCGGACGCCGGATCCGCCACCGGCCCGAACGTCCGGTCGAGCACAGGGCCGCCACCGGCCCGAACGTCCGGTCGAGCACAGGGCCGGCACCGGCCCGGACGCCGGATCGGACACCCGGGCCGGCAGGGGTCGGGCTCCCCCGGCGCGGGGGCCGTCAGGCCGGTGTCAGTGTGGGGTGGCGGTGGCCAGGCGGTGTACCGCGGCGAGGGGGACCGGTAGCCGGTCGGGGCGGAGTCGGGACTCGTACACGGCCTCGTAGACGGCCTTGTCCGCCTCGAAGGCGCGGAGGAGTACGGGGTGGCAGTCCGGGTCCTCGTGCCCGGCGGCGGCGTACCCGGCGACGAACGCGCGCCGGTTGCGCACCGCCCACGCGGCGGCCCGCCGGCGCCGTCGCAGCCGGGCCGCCGGTGCCGACTCCGCCGGGTCGGCGTCCTCGACGGCGGCGAGCCCGGTGCGGGCCGCGTAGTCGAAGGAGCGCAGCATGCCGGCGACGTCCTTCAGCACCGGCTGCGGGCGGGCCCGTTCGGCGGCCGGCTGGGCCGGCTCGCCCTCGAAGTCCACGATCCGCCAGCCGTCGTGGGCCACCAGCGCCTGCCCCAGGTGCAGGTCACCGTGGGTGCGCTGGACGTAGAGGGGGCAGCCGCGCCCGGCGACCCGGGCGCAGTCGTCGAAGAGGGCGGCGAGCCGTGCGGTGTACCGGGCGAGGGCCGGGACCTCCTCGGCGGCCTCCTTGAGGCGCATGGTCATCCGGGCCGTCTCCTCGGCCACGTCCTCCACCGTCAGCCGGGTCCGCCCGAACGCCTCGCCGAGCGCGCCGTGCACGTCGGCGACGGCCCGGCCCAGGGCGGCCGCGTCGGCGGTGAAGCCGCCCCCGGCCGGGCCGCCGCGGCCGGTGCCGGCCACGGAGCCGGTGGCCTGCCGCACCGCCTCCGCCCAGCCGTCCCGGGCGTCCGGCAGGAACTCCTCGACCAGGCCGAGCACCAGGCCCTCCGCACCGGGGGCGTCGCTGTGCACCGCCCCGTAGAGGTGGGGCGTGCGGGTGCAGTCCTGGCCGGTGAGCGCCCGCAGCGCCTCGACCTCGGTGTGCGGGCCGGGCTCCGGGCGGCGGAAGATCTTCAGCAGCACCCGGTCGCCGTAGGCCACCGAGGTGTTGCTCTGCTCCACCTGGAGCGGCCGGGGCACCAGGCCGACGGGCAGCGGGTAGCGGGAGCTGCGCTCCAGGCGCGGCCCGTGCTCGGCGCCGCCGCCCGCCAGGGTGCGCAGCAGCAGCGCGAGCACGGTGCCGTCGGCGAGCGCGTCGTAGACCCGCCAGCCCCGCCAGGGGCCGGCCGGCACGGTGGCGATCGCGGCGGGGGCCAGCCGGTCCGGCAGCTCCGGGCGCAGGCCCAGCAGGAGCTGGACGCGCAGCGGTCCGGCGGCGCCGTCGGCCGAGACCACGGCGTGCAGCAGCAGCGGGGGTTCGTCGCCGACCACCGAGGCCGCCTCGGCGGTCAGCGGGGCGCCGGTGTAGCGGGTGTCGAACCAGCGGCGGCCCGCCATCCACGGCCCGAGCGCGGGCAGCAGCGGCCGCAGGATCTCCGCCCCGGTCCTCGCTCCGGTCCTCCCCCCGCTCTTCGCCCTCGTCTCCGAACTCGTTCCCGTACTCGTTCCCGTACTCGTCCCTGTACTGGTCTCCGTCCTCATGACGCCTCCTCGGTCGTCAGTACGTGCGCGACCTGGTGGGCCGGGTCGAGGCGCACGTAGGTGGACTCGCCCCAGGCGTAGGCGGCTCCGGTGAGTTCGTCGCGGAGCTTGAGCGTGCCGTCGACGGGCAGGCCGAGGGCCGCCAGGTCGCAGGTCACGGTGGCCTCCTGGGCCCGGTGCGGATCCAGGTTGACGACGACCAGCACCACGTCGGTGCCGCCCTCGGGCAGCCGCACGTGCTTCGAGTAGGCGAGGATCTGGTCGTTGTCGGTGTGCTGGAGCCGCAGGTTGCGCAGTTCCTGGAGGGCCGGACGGGTCCGGCGGAGCCGGTTGAGCAGGGTGATCAGCGGGGCGAGGGTCCGCCCCTCGGCCTCGGCGCGGGCCCAGTCCCGGGGCCGCAGCTGGTACTTCTCCGAGGCGCGGTAGTCCTCGGTGCCCTCGGTGAGCGGGGTGTTCTCGCACAGCTCGTACCCGGCGTACACGCCCCAGCTGGGCGCGGCGGTCGCCGCCAGGACGGCCCGGACCTCGAAGGCGGGCCGGCCGCCGTGCTGGAGGTAGGCGTGCAGGATGTCCGGGGTGTTCACGAACAGGTTGGGCCGCAGGAAGTCGGCGCTGTCCCGGGTGAGTTCGGGCAGGTACTCGGTCAGCTCCCGCTTGCTGTTCTTCCAGGTGAAGTAGGTGTACGACTGCTGGAAGCCGGCCTGGGCCAGGGCGTGCACCATGGCCCGCCTGGTGAACGCCTCGGCCAGGAACAGCACGTCCGGGTCGGTGGCGTTGACCTCGGCGATCAGCCGCTCCCAGAAGTGCACCGGCTTGGTGTGCGGGTTGTCGACGCGGAAGATCCGCACGCCCTGTGCCGTCCAGTGCCGCAGGACGCGCAGCGCCTCCGCGTACAGGCCCTCGAAGTCGGTGTCGAAGTCGAGGGGGTGGATGTCCTCGTAGGTCTTGGGCGGGTTCTCGGCGTAGGCGACCGAGCCGTCCACCCGGTGGTGGAACCACTCGGGGTGCCCGGTCACCCAGGGGTGGTCGGGGGAGCACTGCAGGGCGAAGTCGATGGCCACCTCCAGGCCCAGGCCGTGGGCGGCGGCGACGAAGTACCGGAAGTCGTCCAGGGTGCCGAGGTCGGGGTGGACGGCGTCGTGGCCGCCCTGCCAGGAGCCGATGGCCCAGGGCGAGCCGACGTCGTCCGGGCCCGCGACGAGAACGTTGTCGGGGCCCTTGCGGTGGGTGGCGCCGATGGGGTGGACGGGCGGCAGGTACACCACGTCGAAGCCCATCGCCGCGACGGCGGGCAGCCGTTCGGCGGCGGTCCGCAGGGTGCCGCTGACCGTCCGCCCGTCCGCCGTCACGACCGCGCCCTCCGAGCGCGGGAACAGCTCGTACCAGGAGCCCACCAGGGCCCGCCGCCGCTCCACGCGGAGCGGCAGCGGCCGGGAGACGGTGACCAGTTCACGCACCCCGTAGCGGCCCAGGGCGGCCGTCACCCGGGGGTTGGTGACGGCCGCCAGCCGGGCCGAGGCCGGACCCAGGGTGTCGCGGAGCGCGGCGACCGCGGTCCTGACCTCCTCGCGCCGGCCCCAGTCGGTGATGTCGTTGTCGCCGTGTGCCGCCCTCTCGTGCAGCAGCACGCCCTCGCGCAGGGTGAGTTCGGTGTCGACACCGGCCTCGACCTTCAGCGCGGCGTCCCGGCGCCAGGTGGCCAGCGGGTCGGCCCAGGCCTCCACCCGGAAGGTCCACAGTCCCTCGGCGTCGGGGACCACGGTGGCGCTCCAGCGGTCGGCGTCCTCGTCGACGAGGGTCATCGGCACCCGCCGGGCGGGGGCGCCCTCGGGACCGCGCAGGACCACGTCCGCGGCGATCACGCCGTGGCCCTCGCGGAAGACGGTGGCCGTGATGTCGAGGTGCTCTCCGGTCACGGCCTTGGCGGGCAGTTCCCCGTCCCGCACCCGGGGGCGGACGTCGAGGACGGGGATGCGCCCGGTCACCGGTGTCATGATGATCGCTCCTCTCCCCGTTCGCGTCCCGTCAGCCCTGCCCGGCCTGGGCTGCCTGGGCGGCCGGGGCGGACTCGGCGGGCTGGCGGTCGGCGAGCAGGTCGATGATGGTGCGGGCGAAGAGGTGGCAGTGGTTGCCGGTACGGCCGGTGACCAGGTCGTCGTGGATCACGACGTCCTCGTCGACGTACTCGCCGCCCATGTTCCGCAGGTCGCCGAGCAGGTTGTTGTGCACCACCGCGCGCCGTCCGCGCATCAGGTTCGGGATGGGCGCGGCGAGCCACATGCCGTGGCAGATGATGCCCTTGACGATCGCCGGGTCGGCGAACGCGCGACGCAGGAACTGCGAGGCGGGCGGCAGCTGTTGGGGGTCGTCGGTGTAGCGGAGGCGGTCGGAGACCATGCCGGAGGGGACGATCACCGCCGAGTACTCCTTGAGCGCGAACTCGTCGAGGTCCTCGAAGGACTCGGTGACCTCGAAGGGCATGCGGTGCTCGTGCCCCTGGAAGGTCATGCCCTCGTTGCCCCAGAGCCGGGTCAGGAAGTGGACCTCGGCGCCCTCCTCGGGGAAGCGGTAGCGGTAGTAGAGGATCTCGGGCTCGTAGAAGTCGCTCTCCATCAGGACGGCGATCTTGTGTCCGTTCAGTCGCACGGGGGTCACCCCTTTCCCTTGGCCGTCACCAGGTCGACGAGGAACGGCCCGTGGTGGGCGAGGGCCTGTGCCACGGCGCCCTCCGCCTGGCCGGGCTTCTCCACCCGTACGGCGGCCACGCCGAGGGAGCGGGCGAGGCCGACGAAGTCGATGGGCGGGTGGGAGAGGTCGAACATGCCGGGCTGTTCGTGGGCCGGTATGCCGGTCTCCCGCCAGTACTCCTCGATGTTGTCCTCCAGCAGCCGGTAGCTGCCGTTGTTGCAGATCACGAACTTGGTGGGCAGGCCGTGCCGGACGGCCGTCCACAGGGCCTGGAAGGTGTACATGGAGCCGCCGTCGCCGGTGAAGCCGACCACCGTGCGGTCGGGGTGGGCGAGCTGGGCGCCGAGCGCGCCGGGCAGGCCGACGCCGAGGGAGCCGCCCCGGGTCTGCATCCACCGGCCGGGCACGGTGGGCGGCAGGTGCCGGAACAGCACCGGGGAGGCGGTCAGCGCCTCGTCGAACAGGATGGCGTCGGGCGGGAGTTGCCGCGCGAGTTCCCTGGCGAAGGCGGCGGTGGGCACGGACTGCGCCTCGCCGTCGAACAGGTCCTTCTCCCGGGCGCCGGCCAGCGCGTCGGCCCGCTCGGCGGCCCGCACCCGCAGCCGCTCGGCCGCCTCGGCCCGCCGCCCGTCGCCCATCTCCCCGTGCAGCGCGTCGGCGAGCAGCCCGAGGGTGGCCTTCGGGTCGGCCACGATGCCGAGGTCGACCGGGAAGTTCTTCGCGATGGCGTCGGTGTCGAGGTCCACGTGGACCACCGGGGTGCCCTCGGCGAAGACGTCGTACAGGGCCGGGAACACCTCGGGCAGCGCATAGGTGCCGACGATCAGGACGCCGTCGGCCGCGCCGGTGATCCGCCGGCTCTGCTCGCCGAACATATGCCCCAACTGGCCCGCGTAGGCGGGGTGTTGCGCGGAGAGGTTGACCTCGGCCCAGTCGGCGCCGTACACGTCGGCGCCCCACACCTCGGCGAGGCGGGCCAGTTCGGCCTGGGCGCCCGCGAAGTGCACGCCGTCGCCGGCCACGATCAGCGGGCGGCGGGCCTCGGCGAGCAGGGCGGCGGCCCGGGCGACGGTGTCCGGGGCGGGCAGGCTGCGGGTGTCCGGGTAGCTGACCGGGACGACCGCCTCCCGGGTGCCGGCGTCCATCACGTCGGCCGGCAGCACCACCAGGACCGGCCCGTACGGCGGGGTTCCGGCCACCTTGAAGGCGCGGCGCAGCACCCGCAGCGTGGAGTCGGGGTCGAGCACCCGGGTCGCCCACTTGGTGACCGGCTCCGCCATGCCGACCAGGTCGGCGGCCATCTGGGCGTCCAGTCCCGCGTAGCGCAGCCCGGCCTCGCCGACCAGGGTGACGATCGGGGCGTGGCCGCGCATGGCCTGGTAGAGCATGCCGATGCCGTTGCCGAGGCCGACCCCGGAGTGCAGTTGCAGGACCGTCGGGGTGCGGGTGGCGCGGGCATGGCCGTCCGCCATGCCGACGGCCGTGGCCTCCTGCAGGGCCAGGATGTACTGGATCGAGGGGAAGGAGCGCAGTTCGTCGAGGAACCCCTGCTCGACCGTGCCGGGGTTGCCGAACATGTACCGGACGCCTTCGGCCTCCAGTTGCTCCAGGAGCGCGACGCGCGCGGGCCTGCTGTCCATGCTGGTCACCTCTCGCGGGACGGGATGTCAGGACGTCAGGAGGTCCTGAACCCCCACTGGCGCAGGCCCTGTTCGAGGACCTCGACGGTCTTCTGGCCGGTCAGGTAGGAGTCGGGGGTCGAACGGCCCGTGATGAACGGGTAGTCGACGATGACCGAGGTCTCCTTGCCGAAGTTGCCGTGGTAGGCGCCGCCGGGCGCGGTGGCGTCGCGCAGGATGTACTCCAGCGGGTACGGCGGCGGGCCCATCACGAAGTCGGTGCCGAGGAACCCGGTGCCGTCCTTGTAGTCGTACTCGATGCAGTGCCCGGTGACGTGCTTGCCGCGGATGATGGACGTCCGGGTCTCCTGGTCGCGGGCGAAGGCCAGGCAGGCGACGCCGTAGCACTCGGCGGCGATCGGCCGGTCCAGCTCGCGGAAGGCGAGGATCAGGTCGTGCACCCGCCAGTTGTTGGCGAGGTCGACGATGGGGCCGCTGCCGCCGACGATCAGCAGCGCGTCGTAGCGGTCGGCGATCTGCCGGCGGATCTGCTCCAGTCGGCTGTGGTAGGCCTCCCAGTCGCGCAGGAAGTACGGCCGGGAGCGGTAGGGCCGGTCGGGCAGCCAGGACGCGAGGTCGAGGGGGTTGTCGAGCCGGTCCGACTCCTCGACGGCGCGCACCTTGGCCGCCATCTCGGGCGTGGTGACGGACCGGCCGAGCGGCGGGTCGACGTACTCGGGGTCCATGCTCGGCGGCAGCGCGTTGGGCCGCTTGCCGGTGGGGGTGGCGAAGGTGACGTGGTAGCCGGCCTGGTCGAAGGTCTCCAGGGGGCCGATCAACTCCTCGCCCCAGTAGCCGTGTTCGGACAGGACGACGAGGATGCGCCTGCTCATGGGATTCCTCCCGGTTTCGGCGGGACGGTGCCAAGTGGCGGATTCCTGTCTACGGCGGGGCACTTCGTCCGGACCATCGCCGCCGCCCGTGCTCACGGCACATGCCCAAGTGGCCGAATGCACTACGGCATGTTGTGGCCAAGGCCTGCCGGGCCGGTCGCTACCGGACGGTACGGCGGCCCCGGCGGGTGAGTTGCCCGAGCCGGAGCTGCGACTTCGCACAGTGCGCCCGGAGTTCCGGCGCGGGGCCCGCGGGACGGCCGGGATATGGGGTCATCGGACGCGTATCGCTCCCGGTTTCCCGGGGGCGGGACCCCGATGAGCGGAGACATCCATGTCCACCGAACAGACCGGCTCCGACCGGGAGATCGAGGAGTTCGTGCAGCGCTGGTTCGGCCTGCTCAACGTGCACGCCCCGGTCGCGGAGCTGCTGCCCCACGTCGCCGACGAGGGCCTGGAGATGGCCTTCCCGGAGCGCACCCTGCACAGCCACGCGGACTTCGTCGACTGGTACGCGGCCGTCGGTGAGGCCTACAGCGAGCAGGACCACACCGTGGAGAAGCTCGTCCACCAGGAGACCGGAACCCGCATAGCCATCGACCTGACCGTCGTCTGGACGGCGAAGTCGACCGCCGACGGCTCCGTGTCCTCGTTCCGGATCAACCAGCAGTGGCAGCTCCAACGCCCCGCGCCCGGTGCCGCCCCGGTGATCGTCGACTACCAGGTCGGCGAACCGGCCGCCCTCTGACCCCGTCACCGTTTGGAGGCTGTCATGCCGTCGAATCCGACTCCCCCGGTGCCCCAGGGCGCCGACTACGTGGTGGTCGGCGCGGGTTCCGCCGGCTGCGCCGTCGCCGCCCGGCTCAGCGCGGACCCGTCCGTGACCGTGATCCTGCTGGAGGCCGGCGGCCCGGACGAACGTCCCGAGATCCACCACGCCGACGCCGCCTCGGTCCTCTCCCTGCTCACCGCCGACTGGCGCGGCGAGATCGACTGGGGCTACGAGACCGAGCCCGAGGCCGGCATGGACGGCCGCCGCATCCCGGTGGCCCGCGGCAAGGTCCTCGGCGGGTGCAGCTCCGTCAACGCCCTGATGTGGGTGCGCGGCAGCCGCCACGACTACGACCGCTGGGTCACCGAGGGCGCGACCGGCTGGTCCTACGACGACGTCCTGCCCTACTTCCGGCGCGCCGAGAGCTACTCCGGCGGCGGCTCCGAGCTGCGCGGCGCCGAAGGACCGGTCCGGGTCCGGCAGCTGGACCGCCCGTCCCCGCTGGCCTCCGCCTTCGTGGCGGCGGCCGGTGAGCTCGGCCACGACGCCGCGAGCGACGGCGACTACAACGGCGCCCGCCAGGACGGCTTCGGCTTCCTGTACCAGACCAACCGCGACGACGCGGGCGGGCGGTGCAGCGCGGCCGACGCCTATCTGCGCCCGGCCCTGGACCGGCCCAACCTGACCGTGCTGACCGGCGCCCGCACCACCCGGCTGCTGCTCGACGCCGGACACGACGGGGCCCGGGTCACCGGCGTCGAGTACGTCCGGGGCGGCGATGCCCCGGCCCGCATCCGCGCCGACCGCGAAGTCATCGTGTCCGCCGGCGCGTTCGAGTCGCCGAAGCTCCTGATGCTGTCCGGCATCGGCCCCGCCGACCACCTCAGGGCGCACGGCATCCACTGCGTGCGCGACCTGCCGGGCGTGGGCGCCGGACTCCAGGACCACCTCTTCACCCCGGTCTGCTACCAGTCCCTCCAGGAGCACCCGTCCGGCGCCCTGCTCTCCGAGGCCGGGCTGTTCACCCACACCCCGGTCGCCGACCAGGACGGCCCGCCCGACCTCCAGTTCACCTTCGGCCCGGTCAAGTTCCTGCCCGCCGGCGCGCCCGCCGACCAGTGGGAGGGCCCCGGCCTCACCTTCGCCCCGATCGCCGTGCTCCCGCACAGCCGGGGCCGGGTCCGGCTGCGCGACGCCGACCCCGAGTCCAACGCGGTGATCAGCGCCGGCTACCTCACCTCGGCCGCCGACCTGGACGTCCTGGTGTACGGGGTCGAGCTGGCCCGCGAACTGGCCGCCACCCGGGCCCTCGACGCCTTCCGCGGCGACGAACTCGGCCCCGGCAAGGACGTCACGACCCCGGCCGAGCTGCGCGCCTACGTCGCCGCCAACGCCACCACCCTGTGGCACCCGGCCGGCACCTGCCGGATGGGCAGCGGCCCGGACGCCGTCACCGACCCCGAGCTGCGCGTCCACGGCATCGAGGGCCTCCGGGTCGCCGACGCCTCCGTCATGCCGTCCATCGTGGCCGGCAACACCCACGCACCCAGCGTCATGATCGGCGAGCGCGCGGCGGCGTTCGCCCTCGGCACCGACCGGCCGCTTCCGACCGCCGCCCGACCGACCGAGGGGATGAACAATGTCCACCCGTGACCAGCAGGACATCCAGAAGCTCTACGGGCGCTTCCTCGACGCGCTGAACGCCGGCGACCTCCAGGGCGTCCGCGCCGTGCTCAGCCCGGACTTCACCGACCACCACCCCGGCTTCGACATCACCGGCATCGACACCTACCTGGACGCGGTGCGCGGCGCGCACGAGTCGCTCGACCTCAAGGGCGAGCTGGAGGAGGCGGCGCCGCTCGGCGAGGACCGGCTCGTCACCCGGGTGAAGCTCACCGGCACCCACCTCGGCGACGTCCTCGGCTTCCCGGCCACCGGCCGCAAGGTCGAGTGGTCCACCACCGAGATCTGGCGGGCCGAGAACGGCCTGTTCGCCGAGCGCTGGGCCCAGGACGACCTGCTCGGCCTGCGCACCCAGCTCTCCTCCGACGACCTCAACTACACCGTGGTCCGGCAGGTCAGCGACGCCGTCAACGAGCGCCGCTACGACGACCTCGACGACCTGTTCGGGCCCACGTTCAAGGACAACAACCCGGCCTGGAGCGTCGAGAGCCTCGAAGAGCTCAAGGTGATCATCAAGGGCGCGCACGACGCGCTGGACATGCGCGTGCACCTCGACGCCCTGTACCCGGCCGCCCCCGACCGGGTGATCATGCACATCACCTTCCACGGCAAGCACATCGCGCCGTTCCTGGGCCAGGAGGCGACCGGCAGGGACGTCTCCTGGACCAGCCTGGAGGTCTACCGCCTGGAGGAGGGCAAGGTCGTCGAGCGCTGGGTCCAGGCCGACACCGCGGGCCTGATGCGCCAGCTCGGCGTGGACCTCCCCTGACCCCGCACCCCTTCCCGACGGCACTGGAGAGGACGGGCGCATGAGCACCCGAGAAGTGGTCGACACGTACTACCGGCTGGCCAACGAGGGGGACTGGGACGCCTGGAGCGACCTGTTCGCGATCGACCAGACCATGGACGAGCAGCTGGCCGGGCACGTCGAGGGACGCGAGACGCTCCGGGAGATGATGAAGGGCTTCCCGCAGATGTACGCCTCCTTCGCCAACGTCCCGCGTCTCGTCGTCGTGGACGGCGAGCAGGCCGCGGTGGTCTCCGACATCACCGCCCGCACCCCGGACGGCATCGCGGTCGAGGCCGTGGTGTGCAACTACTTCCGGGTCCGCGGCGGGCTGATCACCTACATGACGAACGTCCACGACACCGTGCCGTTCGCCCCGGTCACCGGGAAGTGACGGCCGTGCCGACCGCCGCCCCGAACGGCCTGCGCTGGGCGCACGTGGGCCTCAACTGCCGTGACCAGAAGGCCACCGAGGAGTTCTACACCCGGCACTTCGGCTTCCGCCGGGCCCGGGTCGTGGAGGCCGACGGCGTCCGCGTGGTCTTCCTGCGCAACGGCCCGGCCTGCCTGGAGCTGTTCGCGACCGACGCGGAGCCGCTGGTGACCGCCGCGAAGGACGGCCCGGACAGCCCCGGCACCGCCCGGCACCTCGCCTTCCAGGTCGACGACGTGGACGCGTTCCTCGCCGCCGGCCGGGGCGAGCTGGAGCCGACGCTCGGGCCGCTGACGTTCGACGAGTTCATCCCCGGCTGGAAGACGGTCTGGGTCTCCGACCCGGACGGCGTCGTGGTGGAGGTCAGCCAGGGATACACCGACCAGTCCACCGAAGAACTGGCAACGTACGCCTGACAGGAGAGTTCCCCACATGAAGGCCGTTCCCGAGCAGACCATTCTCATCACCGGCGCGACCGACGGTCTCGGCCGCGCGGTCGCCCGTGAACTCGCCGCGCAGGGCGCGTCGCTGATCCTGCACGGCCGCAGCGCGGCCAAGGGCGCGGACCTGCTGGCCGAGCTGCGCGCGGCCGGCGCCACCGGCCGGCTCAGCTACGAACTGGCCGACTTCTCCTCCCTGGAGGACATCGGCAAGCTGGCCGAGCGGATCCTCACCACGTACGACCGGCTGGACGTACTGGTGAACAACGCGGGCATCGGCGTCGAGCTGGCCCGCCAGGAGAGCCAGGACGGCCTGGAGCTCACCTTCCAGGTCGACTACCTGGCCGCCTACATCCTCAGCTGCCGGCTCGCCCCGCTGCTGGTGGCCTCGGCCCCGGCCCGCATCATCAACGTCAGCTCCGCGGGCCAGGCGCCGATCAACTTCCGGGACGTGATGCTGGAGCGCAACTGGGACGGGGTACAGGCCTACTGCCAGGCCAAGCTCGCCCAGATCTCGCTCACCTTCGACCTGGCCGACCGGCTGGCGGGCACCGGGGTCACGGCCAACGCGCTGCACCCGGCGTCGTACATGCCGACCAAGATGGTGGTGAACCTGTTCACCCCGCAGAGCACGGTCGCGGACGGCATGCGCAACACCCTGCGGCTGATCACCGACCCGCAGCTGGACGACGTCTCCGGCGTCTACTTCAACCGCTCCACGCGGTCCCGGGCGGGCGCCCAGGCCTACGACGAGGACGCCCGCGCCCAGCTCCGCAGGCTCAGCGAGTCGTTGACCGGCGTGGCGTTCCCGTCCAGCTTCGGCTGACCCCGGCCCGCACGGCACGAGCCCCCGCTTCGCGGGGGCTCGTTCATGTTCCGGTGAGTTTGTCGACTGCCGCGCCGTCGTGGCTGTTCGCGCAGTTCCCCGCGCCCCTTACGGGGCGACCGACAGCCGGTGGTGGAAGACGTTGCGCGGGTCCCAGGCGGCCTTCACGGCCTGTAGCCGGGGCAGGTTGTCCTTGAAGTAGAGGCTCTGCCAGGACACGCCCGAGGTGTTCCAGGCCGGGTCGGTGAGGTCGGTGTCCGGGTAGTTGATGTACGAGCCGTCGTTGGTGTCGTCCGGCACGGGCACCCCGCCGGTGGCCGCGTACAGGTCCCGGTAGAGGTTCCGCATCCAGGTGACGTGCCGGTCGTCGGAGGCGGCGTCCGGCCAGTACGTCGTGAAGTTGGCCTTCAGGACCGAGTCCCGCTGGGCGAGCGCGGTGGCCGAGGAGGCGACGGTGTTGACCTTGCCGCCGTAGGAGTAGAGCAGGATCCCGGCGTGCCCGTCGTAGCCGGCGTCGGAGAGGTGGCCGTAGAGCGTCGAGGCCTGCGCGGCGGACCAGCCCTTGCGCAGGTAGGCGCCCTTGGACTTGGTCCGGTTGTACAGGCCGGTGTCGTAGGGGTCCTTGAGCGTGGTCTTCATCCACGGCCAGGACGAGCGGACCTCGGCGTACGGCGCCCCGATGCCGCCGGCCACCGCCGTGACGTACGCGTCGAGCAGCGTGGCCGCGTCCGGAAGGGTGCCGTCGATCTGGGAGTTGAGCACCAGGCTGCCCTGGACCCGGTTGTAGAGGATGAGCACGCTGTGCAGGCTGTCGTAGGCGGACCCGGCGACACTGTTGCGGGCGTGCCAGGCCCCGTGGTCCGCGATGAGCGCGGTGAAGGCGGCCTCGGTCAGGTCGCTCCACTTGATGGTGACCGTGGACTTCAGGAGCGTCTTCGGAGGCCGGGGCAGCAGTCCTGCCGGGTCGGTGCCGGTGGCGTCCGGGGAGCGGAACCAGTAGCGGGTGACGATGCCGAACGTGCCGCCGCCCCCGCCGGTGTGCGCCCACCACAGCTCGCGGTGCGGGTCGTCCGGCTCCCGGGTGGCGACCACCGCGCGGGCGGTGCCGGACGCGTCCACCGTCACCACCTCCACGGCGTACAGGTGGTCCACGACCGCGCCGTGCTGCCGGCACATCGCGCCGTACCCGCCGCCGGTGACGTGCCCGCCGACCCCGACGGTCGGACAGGTGCCGCCCGGCAGCGCCACGCCCCACTCCAGGTACAGCGTCCGGTAGACATGGCCGAGCGTGGCGCCGCCCTCGACGAGGAAGGCCCGGCGCGCCGGGTCGTAACGCACCGCGTCCATCTCGGACATGTCGACGAGTATCCGTACGTCCGGGTCGTCGACGAGCCCGTCCAGGCAGTGCCCGCCGCCGCGCACCCCGATCCGTCTGCCGTCCCGCACGGCCTCCTGGACGACGGCCACCACCTGCTG
Source organism: Streptomyces sp. NPDC048291 (assembly GCF_043201715.1). Lineage (NCBI taxonomy): Bacteria > Bacillati > Actinomycetota > Actinomycetes > Kitasatosporales > Streptomycetaceae > Streptomyces > Streptomyces sp. NPDC048291. The sequence goes on along the minus strand of NZ_JBICZC010000007.1, from coordinate 401,810 downwards.
GGTGCTGTGCACGAGCCGCACGGAGTCGGGGGCGGCGGTGAATCTCGCGTTGTAACCGCGCGAGGTGAGGTCGAGATAGCGGGCGTCGGAGGCGCCGACGGTGACCGCGGCGGGGGCACCGGCCGTCGCCTCCGCGGCGTGGGCGGGAGCCGGGAGCAGGGCCGCACCGGCCCCGGCGGCAACCGCGGTGCCGAGGAGTCCGCGCCGGGTGAGCCCGTCGGCCGCCGGCCGCTGCTCTGACTGCTGCTGTCGTGGCTGTCGTGACTGTCGTGTCACAGGTGTCTCCTGATCGGTTGGGAAACGGCCACCGCCCGGGAGGCTGGGAGCCTCCCGGGCGGCAGGGGGGAGCCGGCGGACAGGGTGGTCAGACGACCTCGTGCCCGCTGACGGTGGTCTCCGGAATCTCGTCGCGGACGTCCCAGTGCTCGACGATCAGTCCCTCGTCGATCCGGAACACCTCCACGACGACCATGCCGCGGTCGTCCGGGTCGCCGCGGAACCGGGTGTGCAGGAAGACCAGGTCTCCCGACCCGGCCGCACGGCGGATCTCGAACCGGGCCCGCGGGTACTGCTTGTGGAACCCGTCGACGAACTCCACCAGCGGGGCCCGCCCGTCCGGCAGGTTCGGGTTGTGCTGGATGAGATCCTCGGCCAGGTACTTGTCGGCCAGCTCGGTCCGCCCCTGGTTCCAGACGGTCTCGATGTACTCCCGGACGAAGTTCACCTGGTGGCTGCTCATGGGTTCTCCTTCACTGAATGGACTGGCTTTGGTGCAGCGCCCCTTTGGGGGCGCGGGGAACTGCGCGACCAGCCCCCACGGCGCGGCAGACGACCGACCGGCCGCCTAACTGCTGTGCACGGGCGAGGTCGCGGACCGATCCGCACCGGCCACCGCCGCAGCGGCGACCTGCCGAACCGAGGACAGATGGGCGAGCCCCGCCAGCACGAGGACACCGAGGGCCGCCCACGGAATCGGCCCGGAGCCCAGGTCCGGCAGGAGGCTGCTGCCGATGAAGCTGCCGAGGCTCATCCCCAGGTACAGCGCCGCGGCGTTCATCGCGAGGATCAGCCCCGGCTGCAACGGCACCAGCTCCACCAGCCGCGCCTGCTGCGGCGCCTGGTACATCTGGCTGAAGAACGCCCAGAACGCGAAGAAGACCACCCCGGGCGCGGAGTGCGGAGCGACCAGCAGCAGCACGAACCCGAGCGCGAGCCCGAGCACCGCGACGCTCACCGTGCGCCCGCCGCCCAGCCGCTCGGCGATCCGCGGCGCGCACGCGTTGCCCGCCACCCCGATGACGCCGAAGGCGAGCAGGGTGAGCGAGATCAGCCCGGAGGACGCGCCGAAGCGGTCCTTCAGGTAGGCGCCCGCGATGCCGTAGACGGTGAACTGGGCGGCCATGAACAGCAGCGTCGTGGTGACCGTCGCCGCGGTGGCAGGCGTGCGCATCGCCGCGCGGTAGGCGCCGACGGTCGGCGGTTCACCGGCCGGGATCTCCGGGACGAACACCAGGACCGCGACGAAGGAGAGCGCCGACAGCGCGGCCACGCCGAGCAGCGCCGGGCGCCAGCCCAGCGAGCCGCCGAGGAACGAGGCGAGCGGGACGCCGAGCACCGCGGCGGCCGTCATGCCGCCGAACACCGTGGCGAGGGCCCGCTGCCGGCGCTCGGGCGGCACGATCAGCGCGCCGGCCGCCGAGGCGCCGGGCCCGAAGACCGCGGCCCCCATCGCGCCGAGCACCCGGGTGACGGTGAGGAAGCCGTAGTTCGGCGCGAGGGCGCCGAGGGCCGCGCCGACGGTGAGCAGGCCGATGCCCACGAGCAGCACCCGCTTGCGGTTCCACCGGCGCAGCAGGATGGGGGCGGTGGGTGCGCAGACCGCGAAGGTCAGCGCGAAGACGGTGACCAGGATGCCCACCGTGGCCGGCTGGACGTGCAGGTCGTCGCCGATCGGGCCGTTCAGGCCGACGACCGCCAGCGAGATCGTCCCGAGGCTGAAGTAGCCAAGTGACAGGGAGAGCAGGCCGGGTAAGGCGCTGCGGGACGGCATCAAGCCACCTCCTCTTCCTCTTCGTCATCGGTGCCGGAAAGGCGGGAGCCGGAAGGTTCCATACAGCGAACCTAGAAACGCTCCGCGTCCCGCCGAGACCGCTCCGGAAGCCCGTCGGGCACTCCCCCAGGTCCGTCGCCCTACTACGTCAGGTCGTCGTAGGGCCGTCGCAGAGCCGCCGTCGGGTCGTCGTCAGGCCGTGCCGAAGGCCCGGTTGCGCAGGATCAGCGGTACCTGTCGGCCGGTGCTGATCAGCCAGTGCTCGACGGCGTTGACCAGCAGGAGCAGCACGGTGGTGACGGCGAGGGTGGCCACGCCCGGGATCCGCCAGAACGGCAGGGCGAGGGCGAGCAGGGCGAGGCCGCAGTAGAACCGGGTGGCGGACGCGGCGCCGAACATGCGGCGCCGGGTGTAGCAGAACGCCAGCATGAACAGGGCGGCGCCGGACGGCAGCAGGGCGGCGCTCAGTCCGTCCGGGGTGTGCAGGGGGTGGCGGACGGTGCGGGTGGCGCCGACGGAGACCAGCAACAGCCCGACGACCAGGACGAGATGGCCGTAGCTGAGCACGTCGCGGACGACGATCGACGGGGTCGGGTGGGTGCGCAGGGCGTGGGCGACGGCCGAGGCGACCAGGTGGAAGTAGAGCCACCACAGGGCGCAGCCGACCAGGAAGGCGAGGACGAGGGCGATCAGTTCGGCCGGGGCGAGCGAGCCGTGGGCGGCGCCGGCGCCGACGGCGAAGACGTTCTCCCCGAGGGCGATCATCACGAACAGGCCGAAGCGTTCGGGCAGATGGTTGACGCCGAATGCCAACTGGCGCAGGTGGCCGCTGAGTACGACGGGTGCGGCGACCTCGGCGAGGACGGCGCAGGCCCAGCAGACCTCGCGCCAGGGCGCCGGGACGGTTGCGCAGGCGAACAGGACGAGGGCGAAGGCGAGTCCGGCCCGGTAGGGGTGGATGGTGTAGAGGGCGCACTCCTTGCGGATCGCCTCCCCGATCAGCAGGCGCAGGGCGAGGTAGCTTCCGGAGTACAGCAGGGCCGCCTCCCGGTCCTGGAGGGCGAGCGGGGCGGCCACCGCCATGCCGTAGACGGCGAGCGCGGTCAGCAGCAGGAACACCCGCTGCAGGTTGGTCTCCAGCACGGCGTTCATCGCCATGACCACGTCCACCCAGGCCCACCAGAGCGGGACCAGCACGAGCAGGCATTCTCCCAGCACCGGCCAGCTCGGGTGCACGGCCATCGGGTGGGCGACCTGGCCCACGCCGAACGCGAGGACCAGGTCGAAGAAGAGCTCCGCCCAGGTGGTGCGGTCACGCGCCGGAACGGCAGGAACGGTCGTCGTCGCTGCGGTTGCGTCGGTCATTTCTGTATGGGGACACGGCCCCCGCCCGGCGCCCGCGCGCGGTGGAAACCCGGCGCGTACTGCGCGAAGTCACGGCGCCTGATGTCGGAACTCGGCCGCCCGGAGGCGGCCGGGACGGCCGGAACACGTCTCCCGGCTCAGCGCAGCTCCGCGACGTACCGGTCGGTGCCCGGCACGGTCGGTACGAACGGCGCGACCAGCTCGACCCGCCCGAGACCCGACCCGGCGACCTCCTCGTCCAGGCCGGTGAAGCGGTCGTCCCAGCACTCCCGCGGGTCGGCCTCCAGGAACCAGAGCAGGGTCAGCCGGGTGTCCACCCCCTCCACCTGCTTCACGTACGTCATCCGGTCGCCGGGCAGCGGGGTCGGCCGGAAGAGGGTCACCATGGCGCAGGGTGAACCCGCCAGCTTCTTCGGCAGGTGCCGTCCGCGCAACCACTCCACCAGTTCGGCCCGTTGCTCGGCCGACTCGCTGTCGAGGACCTCCACCACGAGTCCCGCGTAGGGGTGGTCGAGGGCGTGGAAGTCGCGTGGACCTGCGGCCCCGTCCCGGTACACGGTGGCCTCGTGGTCCTGGAACGCGGTGAAGACGTGGGTGCGGTCCTGGTAGACCCGGGCGTCCCGGTTCAGCCGCCTGTTGATGGCGACCGTCCACTTCATGTGGTCGGCGTAGCGGCCGTCGGTGATCCAGTACGTGGAGATGTAGCACCCGGCGGTCACCGGCTGGGCGACGGCCGACTTCTCGGGGTAGCGCAGGAGTTGCAGGTCCCGGGTGGCGACCCAGCGGCGCCCGGCGTACATCCAGGGCATGGCCATGGCGCCCGCGTAGTAGTGGTCGTCCTCGTACCAGCGGTTGTAGGCGTACTCGTGCCCGGGGTGCGGTTCGACCATGGTGATGAGGGCGTGGCCCGGGTGGACGCCGTACGGGCCCACGGCGGCGAGTTCGGCGTAGACGTCACTGCGGGTGTCGTCGCTCATGCGGTTCCCCTTTCCGGTGGTCGCCCATACTCTGACGCTCCGTCAGATAAAGCGCCAGGGTTCAGGAGGCTTCCATGTCGCTGCTCGCGGGCAAGACCGTCGTCGTCTCGGGAGTCGGCGCCGGGCTCGGGCACCAGGTCGCGGCGGCCGTCGTACGGGACGGCGGGAACGCGGTGCTGGGCGCGCGGACCGAGGCGAACCTCGCGAAGAGCGCGGCCGGGATCGATCCGGAGGGCACCAGGACCGCGTACCTGCCCACCGACATCACCGACGAGGGGCAGTGCGCGGCGCTGGCCGCGCTGGCCCGGGAGCGGTTCGGCGGGATCGACGCGGTGGTCCAGGTGGCCGCGTGGGACTCCTACTTCGGCGGGGTCGAGGACGCCGACTTCGCCACCTGGGCCTCGGTGATCGACGTGAACCTGCTGGGGACGCTGCGGATGACCCGGGCGTGCCTGCCGGGGATGAGGGCGGCGGGCGGCGGTTCGGTCGTCTTCATCGGGACGCAGTCGGCGGTCGCCGCGCCCACGCAGGTGAAGCAGGCCGCGTACGCCGCGTCCAAGGGGGCGCTGACCAGCGCGATGTACGGGCTGGCGCGGGAGCTCGGGCCGTACCGGATCCGGGTCAACACCGTGCTGCCGGGCTGGATGTGGGGGCCGCCGGTGCAGGCGTACGTCCAGTTCACCGCGCACACGGAAGGGGTGCCGGAGGACGAGGTGCTGGGCCGGCTGACCGGGCGGATGGCGCTGCCGGAGCTGGCGACGGACGGGGACGTGGCGGACGCGGCGGTGTTCCTGGCGTCGGACCGGGCGCGAGCCATCACGGGCCAGTCGCTGCTGGTCAACGCGGGGGAGCTGATGCGCTGAGGGGCGATTTCCGGACCATCGCCTGGTTCATATTCATGAATCAAGGTCAGGAAGACGAACGATTTTACTTTCCCTTGGCCTTACGCCCGCTTGTCGTGCCCTCGTAAAGGAACCCACGATGAGCGGGCACTTCGCGGCCTTCCCCGTCCCCGCTCCGCTTATGCGAAGTGCCAGCCAGCTGAGCGGAGTTCAGTAGGCGGACCCTGGAAGGGGGGCGCATGAACGGGCTCGACTGGGCCGTGCTCATCGGCTACTTCGGTGTGATGGTCGCGATCGGCGTCTGGTCGCACAAACGCGTGGACAACGTCAGTGACTTCTTCACCGCGGGCGGCAAGATGCCCTGGTGGCTGTCCGGCATCTCGCACCACATGTCGGGCTACAGCGCGGTGATGTTCACCGGGTACGCGGGCATCGCCTACACCTACGGCGTGACGTCGTTCGTCACCTGGTCCTTCCCGATCGCGCTGGGCATCGCGATCGGCTCGAAACTCTTCGCCCCGCGCGTCAACCGCCTGCGCTCCCGCCTGCACGTGGCGTCCCCCCTCGAATACCTGAAGAACCGGTACAACCTCTCCACCCAGCAGGCGCTGGCCTGGTCCGGCATGCTGCTGAAGATCGTGGACGTGGCCGCGAAGTGGGCGGCGATCGCCACCCTGCTGTCGGTGTTCACCGGGGTCTCCCTCAACCAGGGCATCCTGATCACCGGCGCGATCACCGCGGTCTACTGCACGATCGGCGGCCTGTGGGCGGACGCGCTCACCGAGCTCGGCCAGTTCGTCATCCAGCTCCTGGCCGGCATCTCCATGTTCGTGGCCGTCGTCCTCAAGCTGAACGACAAAGGCATCGGCTTCTTCGACGCCTGGAACCAGCCGGCCCTGCACGGCCACGGCAAACCGCTCGTCGGCCCCTACGGCACGGTCTTCCTCCTCGCGTTCCTCTTCATCAAGCTCTTCGAGTACAACGGCGGCATGCTCAACCAGGCCCAGCGCTACATGGCGACGGGCAGCCCGAGGGAGGCCGAGCGCAGCGCCCGCCTGTCCGCCGCCCTCTGGCTGGTCTGGCCGGTCGTCCTCTTCTTCCCGATGTGGATGTCGCCGCTCCTGGTCCACGCCCAGAAGCCGGACGGCTCCGACTCCTACGGCCTGATGACCGAACAGCTCCTCCCGCACGGCCTGCTGGGCCTGGTCATCGTCGGCTTCTTCTCCCACACGATGGCGATGTGCTCCTCCGACGCCAACGCGATCGCGGCCGTCTTCACCCGTGACGTGGCCCCGGTCGTCTCGCAGCGGGCGCGGGCGTGGAACGAACGCTCGGGCCTGATCGCGGCCCGCGTCACCACGGTCGTCTTCCTGGGCCTGTCCATGACGGTGGCCACCCAGATCAACTCCCCCACCTTCAAGGACATCATCACCGTGGTCATCAAGTGGGTGGCCGGTCTGATGGGCCCGATCGCGATCCCGATGATGCTGGGCCTGCTCCGCCCCTTCCGCCGCTCCGGCCCGACGGCCGCGCTCACCAGCTGGGCGGCGGGCCTGTTCGCCTTCTGGCTGGTCAACTATCCGATCAACTGGAACGTGGACGGCGGCGTCCCCCTCCAGTACCAGGTCTCGGTCCCGCTGGCCGTCTCCCTGGTCCTCTACATCCTCATCGGCTACCTGAAGCCGGAGGACACCCCGGAACGCCTCGCGGTCATCGAGACCGTCAACACGGACGGCGACAGCACGGCCGCGGCGATCCCGGTCCCGGCCCAGGCACCGGCGGGCGGCGGCGACACCCTGGAGTCACCGGCCAAGGACTGACCGGCTCCGCCGGGACGGCGTCATCCCGTCACGTCGAGGTGCGGCAGCCCCCGCCTCGCGCCTCGGGAACGTCGTCCCGGAAGCCGATCCGGGAATCACCAGGTCCGAGATCCATGAGCGGGGCCACCCGGCAGCCGGCAGCCGGCACCCGGCAGGCGCTAACGCGGGTAGCGCGCCAGCCACCCCGGTGACGCGCCCACCGGGCTGTGCAGGGCCGGTCCCTGGGTCATCTCCATCGCGAAGTCGTCGGCGAGTTCGAGGACGGTCTGGCGGCCCTCCACTTCGGTCACCCAGGCCGGCGGGAGGGCCGTCTCGCCGTGCAGGGCACCGAGCAGGCCGCCGGTGAGGGCGCCCGCGACGGCGGAGGGACCGGCCTGGTTCACGGCGAGGCACAGCCCGTGCCGTACGTCCTCGCCGACGAGGGCGCAGTACACCGCCGCGGCCAGCATCCCGTCCGCCGCCCCGTCCCCGGTCAGCTCCTCGACCCGGCCCGGGGAGGGCATCCCCTGCCGTACGGCGCCGAGCGCGTGCTGGAGCGCGTCGGAGACGGGCTGATGGCCGGGCCGGGCCGCGAGCAGGGCCAGCGTCCGCTGCACGGCGCCGTCCAGCGAGTCCCCCCGGGCCAGCGCGTGCACGATCACCGCGTACGCGCCCGCCGACAGACAGGCGGTCGGATGCCCGTGCGTCTGCGCCGCGCACTCCACGGCCAGCTGTACGACGAGCTGCGGCTCCCAGCCGACGAGCAGCCCGAACGGAGCCGACCGGGCGACGGCCTCCGGCCCCATGTCGTCCGGGTTCTTCGGCGCCTCCAGCGTCCCCATCCGCTCGTCGCCGAGCCCGAGCAGCAGCGCGCGGGTGGGTTCCCGGCGCGCGTACAGCCACTCCTCCCGGGCGAGCCACCCGTCCTCCGCCCGCCGCTCGTCCGGCCCCCAGTCCCGCTGGGTGGCCGCCCATCGCAGATAGGCCCGGTGCAGGTCGGTGGGCGGATGCCAGGCTCCCGTGTCCCTGCGCACCTGGGCTCTTATCAGCCCGTCCACGGTGAAGAGGGTGAGCTGCGTGTGGTGGGTCACGGTCCCGCGCCGCCCGTACCCGAACCCGAGATCGACCAGCCCCTCGGGCCCGTAGGCCGCCCGTATCTCCTCCAGCGTCAGCCCGTCCACGGGCCCGCCGAGCGCGTCTCCCACGGCCGTACCGAGGAGCGTCCCGCGCACCCTGCTCCGGAAGTCCTGCTGCTCGACCCGGCCCCAGACGGCACCCAACGTCGCACTCACCACCATGACCTCCTCACGGGCACCGTCCGTACATACGAGCGCTCAGCACTGTAATCGACCGGGAACGGTCCGTTCAGAGGACAGTTAGGTATGCGAAGTGTGGGTTGTGTGGTCCCGAGTGGGCGGCTTTCGGCCAGGTAGGGACGGTCAGGACGAAAAAGGGGTCAGCCGTGCCACGTGATGTTGCAGACGTAGACGCACTCGTGGCGTGGTACCGGCAGAAAGCTCATGAACCCGCGCCCACCGAAGAGGTCGAACCGACGCAGCCCACCCTCTCGGGAGCCGCCGGGTCATGGGCCGTCACGTCCCGGTGCCAGCTCGGCCCACACGACCTTGCATCCGGCCGGGGCCGGGTCCACGCCCCAACGCTCCGTATACGCCTCGACGATCAGCAGACCGCGCCCCGACTCCGCGTCGGCGGCCACCGGGGCGTGGACGCACGGCACTCGGTCGCCCCGGGCGTCGGTCACCTCGATACGGAGGGCTCCGCCGGGATGCAGCCGCAGCCCCAGCCGGAAGTCCCGTCCCGCGACGCGTCCGTGCAGCACGGCGTTGGACGCCAGCTCGGCCACGACCCGTGTCGCGGACTCGTGCGACAGCCCCCAGTCGTCCAGTTGGCGTTCCGTGAGCAGTCGCGCGAGCCGGGCGCCTCTGCGGGTCGCGGACAGCTGGACCGTGAAGTGGCGCGTGAGGGATTTCTGGGTCATGTCACCCAGCGTGGTCAACCCTCCCTACTCTGAACAGTGATGAACCCGGCACAGAGCGTGACTGTCCGGGCGTCGGGCGATGTCGTACGGGTGGTACGTCGGAGGGAGCGGGCGTGGAGGACGAGGAGGCCGAGGCCGTACTCAGGGCGGTCGGGCGGCAGATCAAGGTGTGGCGGGAGGCCGCCGGGATGCGGCAGGCGGAACTCGGTGCGGTCATCGGGTACAGCGAGGAGATGGTGTCCGCGGTGGAGCGGGGGCGCCGGATCCCCAAGCCGGACTTCCTGGAGAAGGCGGACGAGGTGCTGGGGGCAGCCGGAAAGCTCGCGTCCATGAAGGAGGACGTGGAGAGGGCTCGGTATCCGAAGAAGGTTCGGGATCTGGCCAAGCTGGAAGACGAGGCGGTCGAACTCGGGGCGTACGCCAACCACAACATGCACGGCCTGCTCCAGACGGAGGAGTACGCGAGGGCGCTGTTCGCCATGCGGCGGCCCGCATACCCGGAGGACGAGCTGGGACGTCAGGTCGCCGCCCGTGTGGCACGCCGCCGCGTCTTCGAACGGGTGCCCCCGCCGCTCCTCACCTTCGTCCAGGAAGAGGTGACGCTACGTCGACCGATCGGGGGGAGAATGGTGCTTCGCCACCAGCTCGAACATCTGCTGGAACTCGGTAAGTTGAGGAACGTGGAAATCCAGGTGATGCCCACGGACCGTGAGGACCACGCCGGCATGGCCGGTCCGATTCGGCTGCTCAAGCTCCAGGACGGCAAGACCCTCGGGCACTCCGAAGCCCAGCTGCACAGTCGTGTGATCAGTGATCCCCGGGAAGTCCAGATCCTGGATATGCGCTATGGAATGATCCGGGCGCAAGCTCTCCCGCCACGGGAGTCACTGGCCTTCATCGAGAAAGTGCTGGGAGAAGAAACATGACCCCCAACGCGCTGAACTGGTTCAAGAGCACCTACAGCAGCAACGACGGCCCGGACTGCGTCGAGATCGCGATAGCCCCCGCCACCGTCCACGTCCGTGACTCCAAGGACAAGGACAGGGCCACGCTCGCCTTCGCCGGCGCCTCTTGGGTCGGGTTCGTGCGGGAGATCTCCCGTCCGTGACCGGCGGTCTGGACGTGAGTGCTCTGACGATCGATGTCACGATGACCGTCATGGCGTTCCTGGGCCTGTCCGGCGGATGATGCCGGACAGGCCGGTGGTCCCGGGAGGACTCAGCGCTTGAGCGTGAAGGTGAAGTCGCCGGAGAGCCTGCCGGTCAGCCGGACCGCCGAAACGAGCTTCCCCTCCGTGATCAGTCGCTCGACCCGGGCCCGTGAAAGACCGCAACCGTCGGCGATCAGTCGTACCGGCCGGACGGGGATCGGCGCCGCGAAGCGGACCGAGACCTCGATCACCTCGTGGTCCAGGTGATCCGATCCGCTGGTGTCGAGGCGCCAGGCCTCGTCCCAGTCGAGGGCGATGCGGTTGCGGCGCCGCAGGAGCGGATCCTGGAGCAACTCGGCTGCCAGGGCCGGGTCGTTGTCGTGCATCCGGTCCAGCAGTTCGGGCTGTACGGAGCGGACGTTCATCCGCTCCAGGACCGTGAGTTTCGCCGTGTCCCCGCAGACGGTGCAGAGCACGAGGAGCCAGGCGTCGAGGAGTTTGTGGTGTGCGTTGACACGGAACTTGCCGTTCGCCCGGAAGCGCTCGGACGCGCACGCGTGGCAGCGGCGGAGAACGGTCGGCAGGCAGGTGGGCATGACCACCCAGCTATTGAGCACAGAAGTACACCGGTTTCAGTGAGAAATCCGCAGCAAAAAGGAGCGCGGCGCATGTGCGCGGCGCGCGACAGATCAGCTCTCGGGAGGTCTCACACGGTGTACAACGGCACGTCCTTGCCTGGACGACTTGGCTGGGCAGCACGGTAACGGCGCACGGCGGCGCCGCTCCACCGGTTTTCGAGCGCCGTCACGTCATCGGTCCGCCGGGCAGGCGCTGGTCCCCCTCGCCGAGCCGGAGCCGTATCCGGGCCCGCGTCGACCTCGCCCACTCGAAGTCGGGTTCCAGCTCGATGGCCCGGTCGAGGTCGGTCAACGCCTCCTCGGTGCGGCCCAGTTCGTGGAGGGCCGCGCCGCGGCCGGCGAGGGCGGACGGGTAGTCGGGGAGCAGGGCGGCAGCCCGGGTGAGTTCGGTGACCGCGTCCGCGAAGCGGCCCGCACGGCGGTAGGCGTCGCCGCGCTCGGAGGCGAGCCAGGCTCGGTCGGGCGCGCGCCGGACCGCCTCGTCGAGGTCGGCGAAGGCCTCGGCCCACTCACCCCGGGCGCCGCGCAGTCGTGACCTGCGTACCCGCGCCCACAGATGCCCGGGGTTGAGGCTCAGCGCGCGGTCGAAATCGGCGAGGGCCGCGTCGTACTGCTCCAGCGCGTGTCGGCACACCCCCCGGGAGGCCAGGGTGCTCGCGTCGGCCGGTTCCAGGGCGACGGCCCGGTCGAGGTCGCCCAGCGCCTCGGTGAACCGGCCGGCCAGTCGGTGGGTCTCGCCCCGGGCCGCGATGAACAGCGCGTTGTCGGGGGCGAGTTCGTCCGCGCGGTTCAGGTCGGCGAGGGCGCCGTCGAGGTCGTGCAGGGCCCGGCGGCACAGGCCACGGCCGTAGTGGGCCGTCGGCCGCTCCGGGTCCAGTTCGATCGCCCGGTCGTACTCGGCCAGGGAGCGGCCGTAGTCTCCGGCCTTGAAGAATTCCAGACCCCGGACGGCATGGGCCAGCGCCCGGCCGGCGCTGTCCAGGTCGGGCCGGGTCAGCAGCAGGTCCATGGCCTCGGTCACGCCGTCGGTGAGGGCCCGGCCCAGGCGGCGGCCCCAGTCCCGTACGGCCGGGGCGTCGGCGGTGACGCCCGCTTCCGCCACCATGGCCGCCCAGCGGCGGCCGACCGCCGGATCCGCGGCGCAGGCCGGCAGGAGGGTGCTCAGCGCTTCCGGCAGAGCGGTCTGCGGCCGAGCGCACAACCGGTGGTACGTCTCCTCAAGGAGGAGTTCGCGCCATGGCTGGTGGTCCCATTCGGTGCCGGGGCGCAGGCCGTTCGCCGCCTCCTCGCGCCAGCCGGCGTAGGCCTCCGCGAGTCTCTCGTGCTCCCGTGTCCAGCCGCGTGGCGAGTGCCGTCGGCGCAGTCGGAGCATCGCGTCGCGGACCAGGTCGTGGTAGGTCAGCCGGTCGGGGCGCTCGGTCACGAACGGCAGGCGGCGCAGCCAGTCGTAGAGCGCGTCGGCGTCCTCGGCCGGGCAGTCCACGGCGGTCCGGAAGACGTCCAGGTCCAGGCGGCGGGGCAGGGCGCAGGCGAGGGCCACGGACCGGCGGGCCGGATCGGGCTCCCACTTCAGGAAGCGTTCCACGGCGGTGGCGCTGGGGTCGCCCACGTCGTCCGGGCCGGTGGGGCGCTGTTCGGCCAGGGCGGTGACGAGCACGGGCAGGCCGCCGGTGAGCCGCAGGACCTCGGCGACCACCGGCTCGTCCCGAACTCCCTTGTCCGCGAGCAGCCCGCGGGCCTCCGCCTCCGTGAACGGGCCGAGCGGCAGGTCGGTCCTGAAGTCCGCGAAGCTGCCCCAGCGAGCGGTGTCGAAGGGGTGCTGGCCGGAGGTGACCACGACGATGTTGGCGGGGAGGGCGCCGTAGCGGTCGGTGGTCATCATGTCGTGCAGCCAGGGGTCGAGGAACGGGCCGGTGCGCTCGTAGGTGTCCAGGAGGAGGACGATCCAGGGGGCGGTGCCGGCCGCGCCGGCCAGTTCGCCGAGCAGCACCGGGGTCAGCACCATCTCGGGGGACAGGACCAGTTGGGCGTCCTCCTGGCTGCGGAAGCGGGCCCGGAGCCGGTCGACACCCTCGGCGAGGCGGTCCGTGTCCAGGGCGGCGGCGAAGGCACCGGCCACCGGGACCATCCCGAGTCCCACCTGCGCGGCCCGTGTCATCGCCAGGCTGCCCGCCGACGGCCCCTCCGGCTCCGCCGGATCGCCCATCACCAGGGCGGCCTCCGCCTCGTGCCGCCGCTCCCGGTGGGCGGCCAGGAGTCTCTCCAGCTCCTTGAAGCGCCGCCCCTGGGCGACGAACTGGCGTGCAATCGTCGCCATCGCCTCGGGCACGCTGCCCGCACCCTCGTCGACGTACGCGGTCAGTGCCCCCGCCTCCCGGGCGACCTGCTCCAACTCCCGTACCAGAAAGGTCTTCCCGACCCCGGCGTCACCGTGCACGTGGAAGAGGAACCGGTGCCGCTCGTCCTCGGGCGCCAGGTCGAGGTTGCGCCGGAACGCCGCCCGCTCCTCGGCCCGCCCGACGAACCCGGCCCTCCGCCGCCGCCCGATCAGCTCCTGCATCGACGGCCGCGTCGACCCCATCCACGCCTCCCCCGCAGTCGGCCCACAGTGAGTCTGGCAGAGGCCGCTGTGTCCGGAGAGAGCCGCCGCGGTCGACGACTTGGCGGGGACTCGATCACTGGCCGGTTTTGGCCTCTTGCCCGGGGCTTCTGATGACTTCTACTTTTTGAGCGACTGCTCAAAATCTGTCTCCCGGACGTCTTCGAACGAAGGAAAGAAGACATGACCAGCAACGGACGTGCCTGGCTGCTCTTCACGGGATGGCTCCTGACGGGAGCCTGCTATCTGCTCGCCCTCCTCACCGCGCTGTCGGTCGGGATCTTCATCCTTCCGATCGCCGTGGCCGGTACGGTCGTGCTGGCCACGCGCCGGGACGCCCCTCGGGGCCTGCCCGGCCTGCTGTCAGGTGCGAGCCTGCCGCTGTCCCTGCTCGCCTACCTCAATCGGCACGGCCCCGGCACCTACTGCACCACCTCGGCCGGCGGCAGCAGTTGCACCGAGGGCCTGCTCAACCCTTGGCTCCTTCTGGCTGCCGGCCTGCTCGCCCTCGGCGCAGGACCCGCACTGTTCCTCAAGATCCAACGACGACCGGTGAACAGGGCCGCGCCGATCCCCTCCGAGTAGTCCGCACGCCCAGGCCGTCGTAGCCGAAGGGGACCGCTCCCGGACAGCTCCCGGTGATCGCCGGGAGCAGCGGCGGTGATCGGGTTCAGTGCTTCCTCGCCGTGCGGGGGCCTCGGAACGGGCCGACACTCGGGAGTGTGAGCTCAGCGGATACCGACGTCCTGGTGGTCGGGGCCGGCCCGACCGGCCTCCTCCTCGCGGGCGACCTCGCCAAGGCCGGAGTCGCTGTCACGTTGCTGGAGCGACGCGATCACGAATCCAACCTGAGCCGGGCCTTCAGTCTGCACGCGCGGACCCTGGAACAGCTCGACGCCCGGGGCCTGGCCGACGAACTGCTCCGGATCGGCACGCCCACCCGGGCATTGCATCCGTTCGGCCGCCTCAGCATCGACTTCTCCAGGCTGCGCACGCGTTTTCCCTTCATCCTCACCATTCCCCAGTGGCAGGTCGAACGGTCCCTGCTGCGCCGGACCGAGGAAGCGGGAGCCACCATCCTCCGTGGGGTCCGGGTGACCGGGCTGCGGCAGGACCCGGAAGGCGTCGACGTGGACGTACGTCATCCGGACGGCACCACGGCCGTACTCCGAGGCCGTTACATGGTCGGTGCGGACGGCGCGGGCAGCACCGTCCGGCAGAGCCTGGGTACGCCGTTCCCCGGCAAATCGGCCATCAGCTCCGTGATGCTGGCGGACGTACTGCTCGACCGCGCACCGGACGAGATCTTCAACTTCAGCTCGAACGACCAGGGTTTCACCTTCTTCGCGCCGTTCGGGGACGGCTGGTACCGGATCATCGGCTGGGACCGGCACCGGCAGCTGCCCGACGACGCGCCGGTCACCTTGGAGGATGTCCGGGACATCACGGAACGCACGGTCGGCGACGACCTCGGGATGCACGACGCGCGGTGGCTCTCCCGGTTCCACAGCGACGAGCGCCAGGTACCCCGCTACCGGCAGGGAAGGGTGTTCCTCGCGGGCGACGCCGCGCACATCCACTCGCCCGCCGGCGGCATGGGCATGAACACCGGGATGCAGGACGCGGCGAACCTCGGCTGGAAACTGGCGGCCGTCCTGAAGGGCTGGGCCGGTGACGCGCTGCTGGACAGCTACCACGCGGAGCGCCACCCGGTGGGGCGCATGGTGCTGCATGTCAGTCACGCACTGCTCTCGGCGGTGACCACAGGGTCGGCTCTGGTCCGTGCGCTGCGGGCCGCTCTGGCCACCGTCGTGCACGGGCTGGTCGTGGTGGAGGCGCAGGCGGCACGTGGTATCTCCGGCATCGGGATCGCCTACCGTGCGCCCAGTGGTTCGCATCCGCTCGCCGGCCGCCGGATACCGGATCTCCGCCTGTCGGAGAAGCCGGCTCGGCTCTATGAGGCCTTGCGGGAGGGCAAGTTCGTGCTGGTGGGGCGCGATGTCGCTGCGGTCGCCGCGCCGTGGGCGGAGCGGGTGGTGACGGCCTACCCGGCGGCCGGGCTGCGCCCGACCGTACTGGTCCGGCCCGACGGTTACGCCGCGTGGGCGGCCGAGGACCCGGACCCGGAGGACGTACGACGGGCCCTGACGCGCTGGCTGGGCATGGTCGGCCGAGGCGGTCGGGACGGCCGTCAGGCGCCGTGACCGGCCACCCGGCGCCGCTCCCCGCCACCGCCGCCCGCCCACCACCACCCGCCGCCCGCCCATCGCCATCCGCCCACCGCCGCCGTCCGCCCGGCGCCGTCCGCCCACCGCGCCTTGTCGGGACGCCGCGCGTAGGGTGAAAAACATGACGCTCTCGCCAAGTTCCGGACAAGTGCTGGAGGAGCGATCATGGCTTTTGCCACCGCCAAGGACGGCACTCAGATCTACTTCAAGGACCGGGGGGCGGGGCAGCCGGTGGTGTTCTCCCACGGCTGGCCGCTGACCGCGGACGCGTGGGATCCGCAGCTGAAGCTGATGGCGGACAACGGCTTCCGGGCCGTGGCCCACGACCGGCGCGGGGCGGGCGCTCCGGCCAGCCCCGGGACGGGAACGAGCTGGACACGGACGCCGACGACCTGGCGTCGGTCATCGAGACCCTCGACCTTCGGGACGTGATCCTGGCCGGCACTCGACCGGCGGCGGGGAGGTCACCCGCTACATCGGCCGGCACGGCACGAGCCGGGTCGCCAAGGCGGTCCTGCTCGGCGCGATCCCCCCGTTGATGCTGAAGACGGAAGCGAACCCGGAGGGGCTGCCGATCGATGTCTTCGACGGGCTACGGCAGGGCGTGCTCACGGACCGTTCCCAGTTCTACAAGGACCTCAGCGCCCCGTTCTACGGTGCCAACCGTGACAGTTCGAAGGTCTCTCAGGGGACCCGAGACGAGTTCTGGCTCTGGAGTATGACGGTGGGCATCAAGGGGGCCTACGACTGCATCAAGGCGTTCTCCGAGACCGACCTCACCGAGGACCTCGGGACGATCGACGTCCCCACCCTGATCGTGCACGGCGACGACGACCAGATCGTCCCCATCGTGGCGTCCGCGGAGAAGTCGTCGCAGCTCGTCAAGGACGCCGTCCTCAAGGTCTACGCGGGTGCCCCGCACGGCCTGGCGATGGTCCCCGAGTTCGCGGACCGCTTCGACGCCGACCTCCTCGAATTCGCCCGCGGCCGAGTCGCCCGCGCCACGGACGGATCCGGCCCCGGCCTGACATGCTGCCCTCATGTCGACGCCACCCCCGCACCCCCGCGCATCCGTCGAGACACCCCGCCCGTCCGCCAACGGCCTGCGGCTGCAGGCGCGTCGGGTGAGCCGGGACGTCCGCGGGGCGGGGCGGGTGCTGAACGGGATATCGGTCGACGTGCCGCCCGGACAGCTCACGGTGATCGCCGGGAGCAGCGGCGCCGGCAAGACCGTGCTGTTGCAGACGCTGGCCGGGCTGAGCGCTCCGACCGAGGGCGAGGTGCTGCACGACGGGACGCAACCCGGGCCGCCGGGGCCGGAGTTCGGGTTCGTGCCGCAGGAGGACATCATCCACCGCGAGCTGCCGCTGCGCCGCACGCTGGTGTACGCGGCGGGGCTGCGGATGCCTCCGGGGACGCCGGCCGAGACCGTGCTCGAAACCGTCGAGCAGGTGCTGGACACGCTCGGACTGGCAGAGCGGGCGGGGACTCCGGTGCGTGCGCTGAGCGGTGGCGAACGCAAACGGGCCAGTATCGCGGTCGAGTTGCTCACCCGTCCCCGGGTGCTCTTCCTCGACGAGCCGACGTCCGGGCTCGACCCGGTCACGGGCGCGGCCCTGCTGCGGACCCTGCGGACGCTCGCCGAGGACGGCACCACCGTCGTGCTGACCACGCATGTCCTCGCCGATCTGCTCCGCGCCGACCAGGTCGTGTTCCTCTCCGCGGGCGGCGAGGTCGCGTACGCGGGCGCACCGGCCGCCCTGTTGGAGGCCTTCGGGGCCGGCAGCGTGGAGCAGGTGTACGAGGCGGTGGCGGGCGGCGCGCGCGTCGAAGGGGCCGGACGCGCCGTGCCCGAGGACGTGAACTCCCCTGCGGCCAAGCCGTCTTCGCGGCGGCCGAAGCGGGTCGGCGTCCTGCGCCAGTGGGCGCTGCTGACCCGGCGCGGTACCGCGCTGCTGCTGCACAACCGGCTCTCGGTGGCCGTCCTCGCGGGCTCGCCGGTGATGATCGTC
Organism: Streptomyces sp. NPDC048291; assembly: GCF_043201715.1. NCBI lineage: Bacteria > Bacillati > Actinomycetota > Actinomycetes > Kitasatosporales > Streptomycetaceae > Streptomyces > Streptomyces sp. NPDC048291. The sequence goes on along the minus strand of NZ_JBICZC010000007.1, from coordinate 384,151 downwards.
GCGATGTTCGCGGTGCTGTTCCGGGCCGGCGCGTTCGATCCGGCGGCACCGGATCCGGGCTCCTCGGCGATGATCACGTTCTGGATCGCGTTCGGCGCGTTCTTCTTCGGGCTGACCTACGGCCTGCTGCAGATCTGCACCGAGCTGCCGGTCCTGCGCCGGGAGTGGCTCGCGGGGCTGCGGATCGGCCCGTACGTCGCCTCGAAGCTGACGACCATGCTGCCGGTGCTCGCGGTCGCGGACGGGCTGTTGCTGCTGGTGCTGCGCGCCCTCGACCGGCTGCCCGCGGCGGGCTGGGACACCTACGGCTCGCTGTTCGCGTCGAGCGTGCTGGCCTCGGCCGCCGCCCTCGCGCTCGGGCTGCTCGCCTCGGCGGCGGTGTCGGAGCCGGGGCAGGCGACGCTGATGCTGCCGTTGCTCTGCTTCCCCCAGGTGCTGTTCTCGGGCGCCTTCGTGCCGGTGCCCCGGATGACGGTGGCCGGGAAGGCCATCAGCTCTGTGATGACCAATCGCTGGGCGTTCGAGGCGCTGGGCAGCGGGGTGGGCCTTGAGCCGCTGTGGCGGGCGGGCCGCTCTCCGCTCGGCCCGCCGCTGCTGGCGTCGTACGGGGACTCGTTCGGGCATCCGGCGAAGCGCGGCTGGGTGATCCTGGCGGGCTTCGCGCTGGTGTTCCTGTGCTGGACGTGGACGGTTCTGCGGCACAAGTGCCGGGACGGCGCGGAGCGGAGCCGGGCGGGGCGGTGAACCCCGGCGGGACGGGCGGGACGGGCGGGACGGCACCGGCTCAGCAGCTCTCCCGCGCGGCCAGTCCGGCTGTCGTCGGCACCCGGTCCCGGTAGGTCTCCGTCAGGAACGCCAGTAGCGTCTCGATGTCCCTGGGCTGGGACGCCACGCCCAGGGAGACCCGGACGGCACCCGCCGACGGCAGCTCAAGCAGCTCCAAGTACTCGTCCAGTGAGTCGACTTGCGTGCCCGCCGCCGAGCGCAGCCGGGTCGGCGGCAGGTCGAACGCCTCCTCTCCGGCGCCCGGATTGCAGAAGCAGCCCGTGCGCAGGGATATGCCGTGGGCGGCGCTGTCGCGCGTGACGACGCGTTCGTCGACGATCCGGCCGTCCGCCCCGAGCACGTTCAGCGCGACCGTGCCGCCGCGGTCCGCGTCGGTACCGTCCACGGTGGCACGATCGGTACCGTGCACGGCGGCGCGGTCGGTGCCGTACACGCGCACCAGCGGGGAGCCGTCGCTGTGCCGCAACGCCGTCAGTCCGGTGAGGAGTTGCGCGGTGAGCGCGGTGACGTGGGCGTGCACGCGGTCCATGCCGATGCCGTCGATCCAGGCGAGTCCGGCGGTCACGTCCGGCAGGGAGAGGAAGTTGACGGTGCCGTCCTCGAAGGCGGCCTCGTCGGCGGCGAGGACGTGCCACTGGGCCTGGGCGCTGACGGCGTGGACGGTGCCGCCCGAGAACCACGGGCGGCGCAGCCTGGCGAGGGCCGAACGGCGGGCGATCAGACTGCCGACGCCGGTGGGGTGCCCGAAGACCTTGTACCAGCTGACGGCGGTGAAGTCCGGGTGGTGGCGGCTCAGGTCCAGCACGTTGGCCGGCGCGAAGGCCGCCGCGTCAAGCAGCACGTCGTAGCCGTGCGCCTGGGCGGCGGCGATCCAGTCCAGCGAGTGCCGGACACCCGTGAAGTTGCTCTGCGCCGGATAGGCGAACAGGCCGCCGGGGCCCCCGCGCGGGCCGGCCGCGGACAGGGCGGCGAACAGCCGCCTCTCGTCGATGCGCAGACCCGGTACGTACACGGTCGCCGCTCCCCGCGCCCGCGCGTACTCCCGCAGCCCGTTGACCGAGTTGTGGTTGTCGAGCGACATCACGAGCCTGCCGCCCCGGCTGAACGGGTACGCCTCGCCGACCAGCCGCAGGGCGCCGGTGGCGTTGGGGGTGAAGATCACGGCGTATTCGTCGGGGTCGGCGTTGAAGTGGCGGAGCACCGCCTGCCGGGCCTCGGCCAGCAGGAGCCCGGAGGCGCGGGAGGCCGGGCTCTCGGAGTGCGGGTTGCCGAACAGTCCGCCGGTGATCCGCCGGGCGCTGCCCATGACGAGGGAGCGCGGGGGAAGCCCGGCTCCGGTGTGGTCCAGGTAGGTGTGCCCGCCCTCGTCGAGATAGCCGAACTCGCGCGTCCGCAACTCCGCGAAGTCGTCGTCCACGAGGCCCCCTTCGCACTGCACACTTCGCACGAGACATCGACCAAGGTACCCGTGTACGAGGGGTCGGCCACGGCGGCAGGCCGCGCGGCGACCCGTGAACAGGGGGTGTAAACGGCCGGGTCGGGGAAGGACGGTGACATGTCCACCTCCCACGCGCCTCGTGCGCTTTCGCTTGCCGCTGCCGTTCTGACCGGAACGGTCGCCCTCTACATCGCCCTCGTCGCTTTCGGGAACATCACCGACTTCGGCACCAACCAGGCCTTCGTCCAGCACGTGCTGGCCATGGACACGACGTTCAAGGACGACGACCTGATGTGGCGGGCCATCACGAACAAGGGACTGGAGAACACCGCCTACATCCTCATCATCGCGTGGGAGACGCTGGCCGCGCTCGTGCTGATCGCCGGAACCGTGCTGTGGTTCCGGCGCGACAACGCGCGGGCGCGTCAACTGTCCACCTACGGGCTGCTGATGCTCGTGCTGCTCTTCGGTGCCGGGTTCATCGGGATCGGCGGCGAGTGGTTCTCCATGTGGCAGTCCAAGACGTGGAACGGGCTGGACGCCGCGACCCGGGTGCTGGTGCTGACCGGGGTCGCCCTGGTGGTCGTCCAGTTGACCCACTCGGACGGTCAACACGCCGACGGCTGACGCCTGTTCATTCGTGCGCCTCGACCAGTTCCTGGGTCCCGGTCACCGTGTCGTCGGCATGCTCGGCCAGCCGGACCACCAGGAGATGGCCGGTGTCGGCCGGCGCGGTCACCGCGTACGCCCGGCCCCCGTTCAGTCCCGGCGCCTTGAAGACCACGCGGGACCCGAACGCCCCGGCGGCGCGATCGCACCCCAGGGCCTTGGTGCGGCCGAACGGGTCCCGGTCGTGGCCGCTGGCGTCGACCTCGTAGTCGACCTTCCTGTTGTCGGGTCTGCTCTCGGTTCCGATGTTCATGGTGACCCACGCATGGACCGGCACATCCGTGCAGACGGCGATCTCGCTCACCGCTTCGGGATCGGGATCGCCGTTGCCCACGGAGCACGCGGCCAGCGTGGCCAGCCCCCCGAGCGCGGCGGCGAGCACCGTCACCGACCGGCGCGGGCGAACGAGTGGAACCATGAAGACCTCCCGGTACGTGAACGGCACGGCACGCCGCACGGGAGGGAAGACGTCGTGGTGGGGCTCGGGGTTTCCGTTGCGATGCCTGACGACGGCGGGGCTCGGGCCGGGCAAGGAGCGTCTTCGCGCAACCCGCCGCCCGCCCGGCCGCAGCTCACGATCTCGACGGGCCACGGCTACTTGACGACGGTCACCTTGGTGTTCGGCTCCGTGCCGAACGTCCACAGGGCCGCGCCGTCCGCCTTGTGCATGCGGATGCCGCTGGTCTGCTTGCCGGCCGCGGCGGGCGGCGGGGAGGAGCCGTCGACCGCGTTGGAGAAGGCGATCGACAGGCCCGACCCGGACGCGAAGTAGAGGACGTGCTCGATCTGGACGCCGTCCGAGCCGGTCGTCGCCGAGAGGGTCCTGCCGATGGTGTACGTGCCGGGCGCGGGGCCCACCGTGCCCGGCCACACCGGGAAGGTGCGGGTCGCCTTGCCGCTCGCGTCGACCGTCCACACCCGCTTGTCCCCGACCGAGTAGACGATCCGGCGGCCGGAGCCGGAGGCCGCCGGCACCGCGGGGGCCTTCGTCGGGGCCGGTGACGCGGAGGGGTGGGCGCCCGCCGACGCGCTCGCCGACGGGCGGACCGCCGCGGCCGTGGGGTGGGGCCCCTTGTCGGCCTGGAGGGCGAGGAAGACGACGGCCGCCGTCGCCCCCGCCGTCAGACCGGTGACCCAGACCCAGGAGGGCAGCAGTCGGGCAGCCACGGGTACGCATCTCCTCCGCTGTGAGCGCTCTGAGGCCCCCTGCCGCTTCGCACAGGGGTCGGATCATCGTACTGTGCGCCGCCCGCCCGCCCGACGGCTCAGTCCAGCACCGGCAGCAGCTCCGGAAGGTGGCCGTCGGAGGCCTCCGCCGCCCGCTGCCGTTCCTCGGGGACCGGCCCGTACAGCGTCGTACGCGGCCTGGCCGGGCGCCCGGCGGCCTCGGCCACGGCCACGAGGTCGCGGACCGACTTGTACGAGCCGTACGACGACCCCGCCATCCGCGAGATCGTCTCCTCCATGAGGGTGCCGCCCAGGTCGTTCGCCCCCGAGCGGAGCATCTCCGCCGCACCCTCCGCGCCCAGTTTCACCCAGCTTGTCTGGATGTTCGGGATGTAGGGGTGCAGGAGGAGCCGGGCCATCGCCGTCACCGCCCGGTTGTCGCGCATCGTCGGGCCCGGCCGGGAGATGCCGGCCAGGTAGACGGGCGCGTTGGTGTGGATGAAGGGCAGCGTCACGAACTCCGTGAAGCCGCCGGTGCGCTGCTGGATGCCGGCCAGGGTGCGCAGGTGGCCCAGCCAGTGCCGGGGCTGGTCGACATGGCCGTACATCATGGTGGAGGAGGAGCGGATGCCCAGCTCGTGCGCGGTGGTGACCACCTCGATCCAGGTGGCGGCGGGCAGCTTGCCCTTGGTGAGGATCCAGCGGACCTCGTCGTCGAGGATCTCGGCGGCCGTCCCCGGGATGGTGTCCAGGCCCGCCTCCTTCGCCGCCGTCAGCCACTCCCGGATCGACAGGCCGGTACGGGTCGCGCCGTTGACGACCTCCATCGGCGAGAAGGCGTGCACGTGCATGCCGGGGACGCGTTCCTTGACCGCCTTGGCGATGTCGAAGTAGGCGGTGCCGGGCAGGTCGGGGTGGATGCCGCCCTGCATGCAGACCTCGACCGCGCCGACGTCCCAGGCCTGCTGGGCGCGGTCGGCGACCTGGTCCAGGGAGAGGGTGTAGGCGTCCGCGTCGGTGCGGCGCTGCGCGAAGGCGCAGAAACGGCAGCCGGTGTAGCAGACGTTGGTGAAGTTGATGTTGCGGGTGACGATGTAGGTGACGTCGTCGCCGACGGCCGACTTCCGCACGTCGTCGGCGATCCCGGTCAGCGCGTCGAGGGCCGGGCCGTCCGCGTGGAACAGGGCGAGGGCCTCGGCGTCCGTCAGCTTCGTGGGGTCGTCGGCGGCGGTCGCCAGGGCCGCGCGCACGTCCGTGTCGATGCGCTCCGGCGCCATCCCGGGGGCCGCCGCCTCGCGCAGCGCGCCCCAGTCGCCGTACACCTCGTCGAAGTCGTCGCGCCGGTCGGTCGTACGGCCTTCGGAGTCGATGGCGGTGTGCAGATCGGTACGGCCGCTCGCGACGAAGACCTCCTCCGGCTCCTGCCACGGCCGCCCCTCGACCACCGCGTCGGGCACCGCGAGGCCCGTCTCCGGGTCGGCGAGCGCGGCCACGTGCGGGCGCAGCCGGGGGTCCAGCCAGGGCTCGCCGCGGCGGACGAACTCCGGGTACACGCAGAGCCGTTCCCGCAGCTCGAAACCGGCCGCGGCCGACCTCCGGGCGAGTTCATCGATCTGCGGCCAGGGGCGCTCGGGATTCACGTGGTCGATGGTGAGCGGGGAGACCCCGCCCCAGTCGTCGACACCGGCCGCGATCAGCCGCTCGTACTCTCCGGCGACCAGGTTCGGCGGCGCCTGGATGTTGCCGGCCGGACCCATCACCAGCCGCGCCACCGCCACGGCGGCCACCAGCTCGTCCAGTTCGGCGTCCGGCATGCCGCGCATCGCGGTGTCCGGCTTGGCGCGGAAGTTCTGGATGATCAGCTCCTGGACGCCGTGGTAGGAGCGGGCCACGCGCCGCAGCGCGAAGAGCGAGTCGGCCCGCTCCTCGTACGTCTCGCCGATGCCGATCAGGATCCCGGAGGTGAAGGGCACGGAGGAGCGCCCGGCATCCTCCAGCACCCGCAGGCGCACGGCGGGCTCCTTGTCCGGGGAGCCGTGGTGCGGACCGCCGGGCTCGGACCAGAGCCGGGTCGCGGTCGTCTCCAGCATCATGCCCATGCTCGGCGCGACCGGCTTCAGCCGCTGGAAGTCCGTCCAGGACATCACCCCGGGGTTGAGGTGCGGGAGCAGGCCGGTCTCCTCCAGGATGCGGACGGAGATGGCCCGGACATAGGCGATCGTGTCGTCGTAACCGTGCGCGTCGAGCCACTCGCGCGCCTCCGGCCAGCGGTCCTCGGGCTTGTCGCCGAGGGTGATCAGGGCTTCCTTGCAGCCGAGGGCCGCACCCTTGCGGGCGACGTCGAGGACCTCGTCCGGGGACATGAACATCCCGTGCCCGGCCCGGCGGAGCTTGCCGGGGACGGTGACGAACGTGCAGTAGTGGCACTTGTCGCGGCACAGGCGGGTGAGGGGGATGAAGACGCTCTTCGAGTACGTGATGACACCGGGCCGGCCGGCCTCTTCCAGTCCGGCGTCCCGGACCCGGGCGGCGGAGGCGGCGAGGTCGGTCAGCGCCTCGCCACGCGCCTGGAGCAGGACGGCGGCCTCGGAGACGTCGAGGGCGACGCCGTCCCGGGCGCGTTTGAGGGCGCGACGCATGGAGTTCTCGGTGGGGCCGGTTCCGGAGGTCCCGGACGTTCCAGAAGTCGCGGAAGTCGTCATTCTTTGAGCATACGAAGAGACCCGACGGGTTCAGCGGGGTGGTTGGGGCAGCGGTCGTCCTGACCACGGCCCCGGTCTCGCCCAAGTCGCCCCGACGAGACCGGGAGAACGCGCCGCGGACGGCGTGCGCACCCGCGTGCGGGTCCGGTCAGCGCACCGTGGCCGATGCCGTGGTGGCCGATCCGTTGGTCCAGCCGCGGCGGTGGGCGGTCACCGTCACGGTGATCTTCCGGCCCTTGTCGGCCTTCACCAGGACGTACGTCGACCTGGTGGCACCGGTGACGGCCTTGCCGTCGCGCTTCCAGACGTACGAGTACGAGGTGGCCGCCGGCGACCAGGTGCCGTGCGCGGCCGTCAGCTTGTGGCCGACCTTGGTGGTGCCGCTGTAGGAGGGCGCCTTGGCGGCCTTGAGAGCGGGACCGACGGCGACGGTGACGGCCGGTGCGGTGGAGCCGACCGAGCCCGCGCCGTTGCTGACCGTGACCTTGCAGGCGATCTTGTGGGCGTAGTCGTCCGCGGTCAGGGTGCGGGTCGTGCCGGTGGCACCGGAGACGGCCTTGCCGTCGCGCAGCCACGACCAGGCGGCGGTGGCGTTGTAGCCGGACCATGTCGCGGAGCACGTCAGCTTCGAACCGGTGCGGGCGGTCCCGGTGAGCGTGGCCTTCCTGGTGATGACCGGCTTGGTCAGCAGGGTCTGCGACCGGCTCCACACCTGGGAGGTGTAGCGGCCGGAGGTGCCGGGCGCGTAGACCGCCGTCCGTGACAGCACGGTGGCCCGGCCGTCCGGTCCGGCCGCCACCTCGCCCGTCAGGGCGTCCATGTCGGGGACGTCGGCGACCGCCGTGTCGTTGAGCGCGGTGGCCTTGCTCCAGGTGCCGCCGCTCCGGACGGCCCACTCCAGGTAGTGGTCGTCGCCGTTGTCGATGCCGGGCGTCTGCGGCCACACGACCTGCACGGTCCCGTCCCCGCCGATGGACGCGTCCATCTGCCAGTCGACGTAGCCGGTGGAGAGCGTCTTCGGCGCGGACCAGGCGCCCGTGCTCGCGCTCCGGGTGACGGCCTGGACGATCGGCATGCCCGCGCTGCCGCTCCAGCCCGCCCACACGTAGGTGACGTCACCGTCGGGGGCGGTGAGGGGGCCGCTGTCGTCGTTGGCCTGAAGGACCGGCACGGCGGTCTGGACGGCTCCCCAGCTGCCGGTCGGGGAGGGCCTGGTGCGGGACTTCAGCGTCTCGACCCCGTTGGTGGCGCTCTGCCACAGCACGGTGGTGGCGCCGTCGGCCGCCATCGACACCTGCACGTCGCTGGACTGGCCGTCCGTCCCCGGCAGGGCGGCCGGGCTGCTCCAGTCCCCGCCGGCGGTGGCCCGGGTCACGATGGAGTCGACGTTGGAGTCGGTGGTCCGGTCCCAGGCGTCCCAGACCGTGGTGGCCGCCCCGTCGGGAGCCACCGCGAGCGAGATCTGGTCGATGTAGCCGCTGGAGAAGGAGCCGAGACGCTCGGGCGCCGACCAGGCCGTCGCACCGGGGGCGAGCGTGGCGGTCATCGCCTCGTAGTCCGAGTAGCCGTCGCCCTGGGTCCACACGGCGGTGACGGTGCCGTCGGCCGCCGCGGCCAGCTGGGGCATCGACAGGTCCAGTCCGGCGTAGGCCGTGAGCGTGACCGGATCCGACCAGCCGCCCGTCGCCGGGTCCCAGCCGGCCGAGAGCGTGGTCAGCGAGCCGTCGGCGTAGGTGCCGGTCACCCAGGCCGCCTCGGCGTGCCCGTCGGCGGTCACCGTCAGCACGGCCCGGACGCTCGCGTCGCTGCTCGTGAAGAGCGAGTGGGGAGCCGACCAGGCGTCGCTGCCCGCCGGCCTGACCGCGGCCTGGACGTCCCACGTGGTGGCGCCCGCCGCCTTGTTGCGCCACAGGGCGAACGCCGTGCCGTCCCCGGCCACCTCGACGTCGATCAGGCTCTGCTGCCCGTCGGTGCCGGTCAGGCTGACCGCGGATCCGAACGGCCCGGCCGACGCCGGGTATCCGGCCGCGGTGGCGGGCAGCGCGGCGCCCACCGCGAGTGCGGCCGCTGTGGCTGCCGCGCAGGCGACGAAGGCGGCTCGCGGTCTCGGTATCTTCAGTGCCACTGCGGCTCCTGTCTCGAACGGGTCGAGGACAGTATCCGGTGGCGGTGCGCTGTCGGGTGCGGGTGGGTGGGGGTTGCTCGCGCAGTTCCCCGCGCCCCTAAAAGCAGAAGAAGGGGCGCGGGGAACTGCGCGAGCAACCACAGACAACCCGCACCGGCCCACTCACAGGTACTCCCCGTACGCGTCCAACGCCCCCAGTACCTCCGCCTCCCCCGCCGGAGGCAACTGCACCACGACTTCCTCGATGCCCAGCTCCGCGTAATGCGCCAGCTTGCCCGGGGTCGGGAAGACCGCGTACGGCACCACCTGGAGCGCCTCGGGATCACGCCCCCCGTCGGCCCACGCACCGCGAAGGACCGGCAGCGACTCGGTCAGCCCGCGCCCCCCGATCGGCATCCACCCGTCCGCGTACTCGGCGATGTGCGCGAACAGCTTCGGCCCCGCCGCCCCGCCGACCAGCGTGCGCGGCCCGGCGACCGGCCCGCGCGGCTTCTGGACGGGCTTGGGGTACGCGGAGGACGCCCGCACGCTCCCGAACTCCCCCTCGTAGGCGGTCGGTTCGTCCACCCACAGCGCCCGCATCAGGGCCATCCGGTCCCGGGCCAGCTCCCGCCGGGACCGCCAGCGCACCCCGTGGTCCGCGGCCTCCTCCACGTTCCAGCCGAAGCCGACGCCGAGCGTGAAACGCCCGCCGGACAGGTGGTCGAGGGTGGCGATCTGCTTGGCGAGGTCGATCGGGTCGTGCTGGGCGACCAGGGTGATGCCGGTGCCGAGGCCGAGGCGCTCGGTGACGGCGGCGGCCTGGCCGAGGGCGACGAAGGGGTCGAGGGTACGGCCGTACTCGCGGGGCAGGTCGCCGCCCGCCGGGTAGGGGGTGGTCCGTTCGACCGGGATGTGCGTGTGTTCGGGCAGGTAGAGCCCGGCGAACCCGCGTGCCTCCAGCTCACGGGCGAGCCGGACGGGGGTGATGGTCTCGTCGGTGAGGAAGATCGTGACGGCTATACGCATGCCCCATCTGTACCGGGGGTGGCTCGATATGTCCATACCGACTGGTCGGCATCACACGCCCCGTCTTTCACAGGGCTGCGCAGGGGCATACGGATGACGGCACACGGCAGACGGATGCCTGTGGATTCCCTGTCCTTCCGTGGGAGTTCACGTCCGGAGGGGAGAGTGGGCGGCATGTGTGAGGACACGCACGGCATCGGCAGACGCGCGCTGATCGTGACGGGCGCGGCCACAGCCCTTACGTTGGGAAGCGTGAGCTTCGCAGCGGCGGACGGTCAGGACCCGGGGACTCAGAAGACGGCGACCGTGAGCGGCACCCTGCCGCCCGGCTGCCCCGACTTCGTGTACGTACCGGTCGAAGTGCCCGCCGGCGTACGGGAACTCAAGGTCTCCTACACCTACGACAGGCCGAGCGTCCCGGCCGGCACCACGGGCAACGCGCTCGACATCGGCCTCTTCGACCAGCACGGCACCGAGCTGGGCGGCAAGGGCTTCCGGGGCTGGTCCGGCGGCGCCCGCACGGAGTTCTTCGTCCGCGCCGACGACGCGACCCCCGGCTACATCCCGGGCCCGGTGCACGCGGGCACCTGGTACGTCGCCCTCGGCCCGTACACGGTGGCCCCGCAGGGCCTGTCGTACGAGCTGACGATCACCCTGACGTACGGCGAACCCGGCACCCCGGTCCGCCCGGTCTACCCGCCCTCCCGCGCCAAGGGCCGCGGCCGGGACTGGTACCGCGGCGACTGCCACCTGCACTCCTGGTACTCCGACGGCCGCCGCACCCCCGCCGAGATCGCGGCCCTCGCCCGCGCGGCCGGCCTGGACTTCATCAACTCCTCCGAGCACAACACGCACTCCTCGCACCCGCACTGGGCGGACCAGGCAGGCGACGACCTGCTGATCATGCTCGGCGAGGAGGTCACGACCCGGAACGGCCACGTCGTCGCCCTCGGCACCGACCCCGGCACCTTCGTCGACTGGCGCTACCGGGCCCGCGACAACCGGTTCGGCCACTTCGCCCAGCAGATCCACAAGGCCGGCGGCCTCGTCGTACCCGCGCATCCGCACGCCACCTGCGTGGGCTGCGCCTGGAAGTTCGGCTTCGGGGACGCGGACGCCGTCGAGGTGTGGAACGGCCCCTACACCCCCGACGACGAGGTGGCCCTGTCCGCCTGGGACGCCTCGCTGGTGGCGTCCGTGCGGAACAACCGGCAGTGGCTCCCGGGCATGGGCAACAGCGACGCGCACCGGGACCCGGACGTCGTCGGCTCGCCCCAGACGGTCGTCCTCGCCGACGACCTGTCCCGCGAGGCCATCCAGGAGGGCCTGCGCGCGGGCCGCTCCTACATCGCCGAGTCGAAGAACGTGACCCTGGACTTCACGGCGACGGGCAGCCGCGGCGAACAGGCCGGCATCGGCGGACGCCTCGCCGTCGCCCCCGACGCCCCGGTGACCGTCCGCCTGGAGGCCTCCGGCGTCCCGCGCTGCACGGTCCGCTTCGTCACCGACGAGGGCGTCCTGCTGACCAGCGACCCCCTCCCGGTCGCCGGCTCCGGCGTGGTCGAGTGGCAGACGACCCCGCAGTACGCCGCCTACGTCCGCGCGGAAATCCGCCACGAGACAGCAGCGGGCCCGGTCCCCGGCGCCCTGGCCGCACTGACCAACCCGATCTTCCTGGGGCGGTGAGGCACCGCCCCGATTCTGGGGGGGATGGCAGTGCCCCGATTCCGGGCGGGGCAGCGCCCCGTTTCCAGGGCGGTGGCAGCGCCCCGATTCCCGGGGGGGCAGCGCCTCGTTTCCAGGGCGGTGGCAGCGCCCCGATTCCCGGGGGGGCAGCGCCTCGTTTCCAGGGCGGTGGCAGCGCCCCGATTCCCGGGGGGGGCAGCGCCTCGTTTCCAGGGCGGTGGCAGCGCCCCGTAAGGGGCGCGGGGAACTGCGCGACAAGCCACGACGGCGCCGCAGTCGGCAGATCACGGAGCCTTCAGCGGCGGCCGCCCTGTCCGCGCTCGCTGCTCCGCAGTCCGCGCCGCAACGCGCGCCGCTGCTTTCCCGGCAGGGTGCCGGCCAACTCGCCCACCAGGGCGACATCATGGCCGTCGCCCTCCCGCCCGCCCCGGCACCACCACACCGCCGGGACGGCCGGATCCGGCACACCCCCGCACCAGTCGTCGGTGCTCCCCGCGGGACGAGGGTGCATGCCGAGCTTGTGTTCCCCGCAGACCGGCCAGACCTGCCAGAGCAGCTCCACGAGAGTCTCCTGCGCCGCATCCGCGACGACGGTCAGTACCGTCATCTCGTCGTCCGGCTCCAGCGGCTCACCCTCCTCGGGGTCGTACGCGTTCACCTGGTTGCCCTGCCAACGCCCGTCGGGCATCGCCACGTAGACCCGCCCCCGGTCGACCCCGCCCGGGGACGGAGGTTGCCGGGGCGGCTCGGCCATCAGGATCAGCGCGTCCTGCCCCGGCAGCGTCGCCGTCACGTCGCGGTTGACCACAGCGAGCGCGGCCTCCAGTTTCGGCCACAGACCGGGCTCGGCCGGCCGCGGCTCCGGAAGCCGCGGCCGGTCATGACCAGGACCGATGCGCTCGTACGAGAAGTGGTTCACCGGTGCATCGTGCCATCCGCGCCGAAACCCGCGTGCCCCGGCCGCCGGGCCTCTCTACGCTTCCCGCCATGGACAGCACCGGGGCCGCGGGGCTCGTCAACGTCGTGGACGTCGAGGCGACCTGCTGGGCCGGTTCCCCGCCGCCCTGCGAGGTCAGCGAGATCATCGAGGTCGGGCTGACCGTCGTCGACCCGGCGGCCGGCGAGCGCCTGGCCCGGCACCGGATCCTGGTGCGGCCCGCGCGGTCCGCGGTCAGCGCGTTCTGCACGGAGCTGACCGGCCTCACCCAGGCCGAGGTCGACCAGGGGGTCACCTTCGCCGAAGCGTGCCGGCTGCTGGCGGCCGAGCACCGCGCGGGCGCCCGGCCTTGGGCCAGCTGGGGCGACTACGACCGCAACCAGTTCACCCGGCAGTGCCGGGCCACCAGGACGCCCTACCCCTTCAGCCACCGTCACACCAACGCCAAGGCCGCGTTCACCGAGGCGTACGGCCTGCGCAAGCGCCCCGGCATGGCGCAGGCCCTGGAGATCGCCGGGCTGCCGCTCGAAGGCCGGCACCACCGGGGCGAGGACGACGCCTGGAACATCGCGTCCCTCGTGCTCCACCTCGCCGAACGGGGCGCGTGGCCGACCCCGGCGGAACACCTCGTCCGAAAAGACCGAAAAGACTGAAAAGAATGAAAAGACCGCAAAGGCTGAAGGGGCTGACGGAGCTGAAAGGGCTGCCATGGGCGAACCGGCGGAGCTCGCGGAGTGGGTCGCGCTGATCGACGCGTGCCTCGCACCCGTCGCGACCAGATCGGTGGATCTCACCGACCCCGACTGGGTGCGGAAGATGCAGGAGGCCCCGCATCCGCTGGACGAGGCGGGGATCCGCCCGGAGGCCGAGGCGGCCCTGCGGGACGTCCTCACCCGCTACACGGAGGGCGACGACGACGTCCGCGCCGGCCTGCGGGCCCTCCTCGACCGGTGTCCCCATTTCAGCTGGGCGACGACCCTGCCCCTGGAGCCGACCCCCGAGGGCTTCCGGCAGCGGCTGCTGGAGATATCGGTCGAGGACCAGGGCCAGGACACCCGGGACATGATGGTCGGCCTGCACGACCTGTGCGGCCGGGCCCGGGACGCCGGGGTCGACATCCGCCCGCTGCTCCTCGACGTGGCCGGACTCTCCAGTGACGTCGACAGGTACGGCATGGGCTCCACCCGCCACATCCTGCTCCGCGCGGCCGGACGGGAGCCCTGCGGGCTCTGGTGAGCCCGGGTCAGGACGGCGGGCCGCTCAGCCCACAACCTGTGGATCACGGAAGTCGTACACGACGGTCACCCCCATGCCTGGGGTGTACGTGTACTCCACGGACGGAGGCCGCCAGCCGGGGATCTCGCGGCCGGCCGCCGGATCGCGGGCGATTGCGGCGAGCGCATCCCGGACCGCCTCCCGATCTCCCTCCGTCAGGTCGCCGAACGCCTTCTTCGCGGGCTCGGCCTCCTCCAACGGGACTTCGTTCACGCGCCGCCGCCTCCGGCTCGGGCGTCTTCCAGCGCCGTCATGATCTCGGGTGAGTTCCTGATCAGGACCCGGTGCCGGTAGGCCCGGACCACGGCTGCGGCGCCGGCGAGGTCGTTGGTCGGAGATGCTCCTACGGCGGCTGCCAGCTCCTCCTCGAAGCGCTCGCGGTCGCCCGGGAAGCCGTAGCGGCTGAGCGCGCTGCGCAGGTCGTCCACGGTCCGGATCTCCGGGAGGGGCATCGCTCCCCAGCCGTGCCAGGGCTGTGCGCTCATGATCAGCTCCTGACGGACGGACATCGCTCCACCTCCCCGTATGGCCCTGGTCACCACCCCGCCGCCCCGCCTCCGCACTCGGCCCACAACAGCTTGCCGAGCTCTTGGAGTTCCGTAGCGCCCCAGGTGTCCGCGCAGGCCCGCACCAGAGGCAGTCCCCGGCCGTGCTCGGCGTCGGGTGGGGGTGGCGGTGCGGGTACGGTCGAGAAGCCGGGCGGGACGTGCGGGTCGGTGTCCCAGACGGCTACGCGGAGACGTCCGGGTTCGGCCGACCGGAGCCGGAGGGCGTAGGGCCCCCTCGTGTGACAGTGCGAGTTGGCCAGCAGCTCGGCGGCCAGGAGCTCCGCGGTGGGCGTTAGCTCGGTCATCTCATGTGCGGCGAGGATCAGTCTCAGGGTGCCCCGTGCGATACCCGGTGCGCGTGGATCGTGCGGAAGGTGCAGGGTGTAGTTCCAGGACGGGGATACGGTGGCCATGGGAAGTCTCCGGTCGCTGAGGGGAGTTCGACAGGTGCCTGGTGTCAGTGCCGTGGCGTCCCACGGTGCGCTTCCAGGTGGGGCGCCCAGGAATGACGATAGAGGCCCCGCAAAGCAGCTTTGCGAACTTTCGAAGGATCTCGGCCTCAACTCCCTCGTGTGAGTGACAAGCTCGCTGTACGTCCGCCAGGAGGAACACTCATGACGCCAAGGCCCGCGCCAACGGCCCGACGCGTCCGACTCGCCACCGAACTGCGCAAACTCCGCGAACGGGCAGGCCTGACCTCCACCGAGGCCGCACAGATGCTTGGTACCAGTTCGGGTCAACTCAGCAACGTGGAGTCGGCCAGGTTCGGAGTGAGTCCCGACCGCGTCCGGGCGATGGCGCACATCTACTCGTGCACGAACCAGCCCTACATCGAGGCACTGGCGGGCATGGCCGCTGAGAAGACGCGCGGCTGGTGGTGGGATGCCTACCGCGAGGTACTTCCGTCGGGGCTGCTCACCCTCGCCGAACTGGAGCACCACGCGACGGCCATCCGTACCGCGTTCACCTCACACGTTCCGGGCATGCTCCAGATCAGTGAGCACGCCCGGGAGATCTTCAGCCGGGCCATCCCGGCCCCCACTCCGCCGGAAGTGGAGCACCGGGTCTCACACCGCATCAAGCGCCAGGACGTCGTGTTCCGGGAGAACGCGAATCCGTACAGCACGGTGATCCACGAAGCGGCCCTGCACATGCGGGTCGGCGGTCGGCAAGTGGCCCGGCAGCAGCTCAGGCATCTGATCGACATGAGCCTGCGAGACCACATCACCCTTCGGGTGCTGCCCTTCGACATCGGGGCCTTCCCGGGATCGGGCCAGTCCATCAACTACCTGCGCGGACCCGTGACAGAGCTGGACACCGTGCAACTCGACCAGTTCCACGGGCCTGTACTGCTCGACGCCGAAGCCCACTTGGAGAAGTACCGGCGTCTCCTGGACGTCGTCGAAGGCATTGCCCTCAGCCCTCCGAAGTCCCGGGACCTGATCCACGCCATCATCCAGAACCTGTGAAGGAGCCGGTATGTCCACGCGCCGCTGGCGGAAGTCGTCGTACTGCCAAGAAGGCGAGGCCTGCGTCCACATATCCCCCACCCCCACCACCGTCCACATAGCCGACGCCGACCCTCCCCGGACCGTCCTCACCATCCGCCCCGACGCCTTCACCGCCCTTCTCGGCCTCCTGAAGTCACCCGGCGGACACTGAGTCCGCCAGGTCCGCGACGACCGCCGCGTGGTCCGAGGGCCAGACGCCGTCGACGGGACCGTCCCCGGCCCGCCGTGCGGCGAGCACCGAGCCGATGCCGTCGGGGCCGGCGGGTGCCCCGACGTGGACGTAGTCGACGCGGACGTCGGGGCCGAGGCCCGGGGCGACGTACGGGTTGGCGTTGTCCCAGGTGGCGTAGGGGGCGGCCGGATCGGCGTACGCCCAGGCGTCGAAGAAGACCTGGCCGGGTACGACAGGTGCGGTGCGGACCCCGCAGAACCGGCGGACCTCGTCGGAGTCCGGCCAGGCGTTGAAGTCGCCGGTGACGACGGGCGGGAAGCCGGTGCCCGCGCGGTGGGCGGCCACGAACTCGGCCACGGCGGCGACCTGTTCGCCGCGTACCGCCGACAGGTGCAGCTGCGAGGTCAGTTGACATCCTCCCCCCTCTTAAAAGAGGGGGATTCCAACCAGTTTGGGTTGAGGTTCACGGACGTTCTTCGACCGCGTGGGCGGTGTCGTCCCTCCGGCACCGGCTGTGCGCCGGGGGCGGGGGAACCCGCCCTGTCCTGCCGCGACGTTGGCTGCTGCGTTGGTGTCCGCGTTACAGGTGAAACCACAGGAGGAACAGACGAACTCGGCTTGGCTCTTGCGCGAGTTCTTGTCGATCCATCCGCAGTTACTGCACCGCAGAGATGTGTACGGGGCCGGGATGTCCTCGACCCGGCCGGGGGCCTTGTGTCCGGTGCGCTGCCGGAGCAGGCCCCAACCCTGGGCGAGGACGGCACGGTTCAGCCCGGCCTTCTGCGCCACCCGCTTGCCCGGCTTCTCGATCGTTCCTTTCGCGGAGCGGGTCATGTTCCTGATGTTCAGCTTCTCGAAGCGGATCAGGTCGTAGGCGCGGGCGAGCAGCGTGCTGGTCTTCTCGCACCAGTCCTTACGCCGGTTCGCCTCGCGCGCCTTGAGCTTCGCCACCTTCGCGTACCCGGCCGCCTTGGCCTCGCTGCCCCTGAGCGCGCGGGCGGCACGCCGCTGATGCTTACGGATCTGCGCCCGTTCCCGGACAGTGAGCTGCGGGCAGTTCAGTTTCCGCCCGTCGGAGAGAGCCGCGGTGACGGCGACTCCCCGGTCGATACCGATGGTCTCGCCGGTGCCGGGGGCGGGCACCGGCCCGGGGACGACGGCGAACGCGGCATGCCACTGCCCGTTGCGGAAGGTGACCCGGAACGTCTTCGCGTCCGGCAGCCTCGCGCCCTTTCCGCTGGCACTGAGGCGGAAGCGGACCCAGCCGCAGCCGGGCACCCTCACCTGAGCCCACCGACGGTTCAGCCTCTGCACCACGACCGAGCGGCCCATGACCTGCCGGCCGGTCCTCACGTTCAGCTTCGCCGAGCCGTCCGCGTGGTACTCGGGCACGCGGTCGGTGCCGATGACACGGAAACCCTCATGCCGGTACTTCCTGCGCCAGGCCGGCTCACCGAACCCGGACGTGAAACGCGCGTTCTTGGCCGTGGCGAAGTCCTTGAGGGCCTGCTGCTGCACGTCCGCGTTCCCCGCCGCCAGCCACTCGTTCTCCCGCCGGGCCGCGGTCAGCTGACGGCACTGCTCGGCAAACCCCGGCGCGGACCTGCGGCCCGGGCTCCAGTACGCATGCTGCTCCACCGCGAGGTTCCACACATACCTCGCGTGGGCGCAGTGCAGCAGCATCTGCCGCTCCTGCCCGCTCGTCGGGTACATCCGAAACCGTGCCATGCCGTGAAACCTAGACCGCACGTTCCCCGACCGCGCACCTCATCGATCACCATCACCCATCCGAGTGACCACACCGCACACCACCGGCCACCGGACCCTCAACTCCCTGTCACCACCAGTCCGTGGCCACCCTCGGCATCCCGGACGGCTACGCCGGATCGCCCTGACGGCGATCCGGCTACCCCTGCCCCGCTCCGCGGGAGCGGGCATTCACCCCGGCCCTGAAGGACCGGGCACCCCGCCCGAAAGCCAGATGGGCGGGGGCGGCGAGGCGGGCGTAGAGCGCGAGGCGTCCGTCGTCGAGGTCCGGTGGCGCCGGCAGGCGCAGCGCCTCGCTCTCCAGCACGGGCCAGCGGCTCAGCACCGCGTTGCCGATCTCGACGCCGGGCTCCCCGATCCGCCGCTGCCAGCGCCCGGAGGCCGGGGAGGCCGCCCAGACCCAGTGCAGGCCGAGTTCGCCGGCGAGCCACCCGGCGAGGTTCTCGCCGTCGGCCGCCCACACCTCCTGCAGCCCGACCACGTCCGGCCGCAGCTCACGCAGGACCGCGAGGATCGCCTTCTGCCGTTCGGCCCAGGGCCCGAAGCGCCACCACAGGTTCCAGGTCACGATCCGCACGGGCCCACCGTTTCTCGTCGGGGAAGCGTGGGGGACATTGAAGGGCATCACCGTCACCGGAGCACAGCAGAACGGGAGACCGAGGAACCATGTCCGACCGCAGATTCCGGGCCACCACCGCCTTCCAGCGGCACGTCGCCAACCCGTTGACCCGCCTGATGCCCTTCCAGACCCTGCTGGAGACCACCGGACGCGTCTCCGGGCAGCCGCGGCGAACGCCGCTGGGCGGGCGGCGGGTCGGGGACGTCTTCTGGCTGGTGTCGGAGTTCGGGACGAGGTCCCAGTACGTGCGGAACATCCAGGCCGACCCACGGGTCCGGGTGCGGATCGGCGGGCGGTGGCACCACGGCACCGCCCACCTCCTGCCCGACGACGACCCGGTCGCCAGGCTCCGCACCCTGCCCAAGGGCAACAGCGCCGCCGTCAAGGCACTGGGCACACAACTCCTGACGATCCGGGTCGACCTCACCGACTGAGCGCCCCGAAGGGGCGCGGGGAACTGCGCGACCAGCCACGACGGCGCCGCAGCCGACAGACGGCCTACCGCGGCGCCTCCGGCAAGACGCTCAGCTCGCCGCCTTGTAGAACGCGTACGTCGCCGAGTACGGCACCGAGACCTGGTCCGTGCCGGTGCACGCCGCCGCCGGGGCCACGCCGCCCTCCGTGTCCAGGCGCTGGACGTAGGTGACGCCCTCGAACGTCCCGGCGCCGCGGGTGGCCGTGGCCTTCAGGAGCAGTTCGGGGACGGCGCCGTCCTTCGCGGACGTGGCGACCGCGGACGCGTTGACGGCGCTGCCGTCGACCGTGGAGACCCAGACCGGGCCACGGGAGTGCAGGGCGACCGGGCGGTGGGCGCGGTCCCGCTTGTCGGAGAGAGTGGCGGCGGGCTCCAGGAGCTTCCAGGCGCCGTCCGTGCAGGTGTAGGTCTGCACGCCGTGCGCGGAGTAGACGCCGGTCAGCTTGTTGCCGTCGGGGACGGCGAGCGCGGCGGGGGCGTGGACGGCCGGGAGGCGGGCGGGCTGCGCGGAGTAGGCCTGGACGGCGGTCGTACCGGCCAGCGTGGCGGCGGCCGCGGCGGCGACGGCCGTGGTGGTCAGGGCGATTCTCTTGGCGAGCTTCATGGAGTGTGGTCTCCGAACGGGTTCCGTGCGTGTTCAGGGAGGAGGGAAGGCGGCTCCGGTCACCGGAATCCGGCCGTCCCCCCTGTGCCCCGGACGCTACGGACCGGCCGCCGCCCGTGGAGCCGCTTGCCGGTTCTTTGCCCGCCCGTAAGACCTTGCCGTCCCCAAAGGGCAAGCGCACGGCCCCGGTTGACACTGCGCAGGGGCCGGTCGACACCTCACCCCGGCCAGACGATCGCCTGCACCTCGCTGTAGGCGTGCAGCGCGTACGAGCCCACGTCCCGGCCCACCCCGCTCTTCTTGAAGCCCCCGAACGGCGCCTCCATGTTCCGGCCCACCGTGTTGATCCCGACCCCGCCCGCCCGCAGCCGCCGCGCCACCCGGAAGGCCCGGGCCACGTCCCCCGACCAGACGTAGTCGATGAGGCCGTAGTCGGAGTCGTTGGCGAGGGCGATGCCCTCCTCCTCGTCGTCGAAGGGGACGACGGAGACGACCGGGCCGAAGATCTCCTCGCGGGCCACCCGCATGTCGTTCGTGCAGTCGGCGAGGACGGTGGGGGCCAGGTAGAACCCCCGCTCCGGCGAAGGGCGTTCGCCGCCGGTGACCACCGTCGCGCCCTCCTTCCGGCCGAGTTCGACGTACGACTCGACGCGCGCCCGGTGCTCGGCGCTGATCAGCGGCCCGACCACCGTGTCCGGCGCGGCCGGGTCGCCCACCTTCAGCCGGCCCGCGTACCCCGCCAGTCCGTCCACCAGCCGGTCGTACAGCCCGCGTTGCACCAGCACCCGGGTGGGCGCCGTGCAGATCTGCCCGCTGTAGAAGGAGAAGGTGGTGCCGATCCCGGCCACCGCCGAGGCGACGTCCGCGTCGTCGAGGACGACCGCCGCGCCCTTGCCGCCCAGCTCCATCAACTGGCGTTTCATGTCCCGCCCGCACACCTCGGCGATGCGCTGCCCGACGGCCGTGGAACCGGTGAAGCTCACCATGTCGACGTCGGCCGAGGCCACCGCGGCCTCGCCGACACCGGTAGAACGGCCGGAGACGACGTTCACCACGCCCGGCGGGACGCCCGCCGCCTCCAGCGCCTCCGCCATCCGGTAGACGGAGAGCGGGTCCTGCGGGGCCGGCTTGACCACCACCGTGTTGCCCATCGCCAGCGCGGGCGCGACCTTGCCCGCCGGGTTGGCCCACGGGTTGTTGTACGAGGTGATGCAGCTGACCACCCCGACCGGCTGGCGCACGGCGAGCGCGCCCATCACGCCGGCCCTCCCCATCGGCCCGGCCTCGTTGATCTGCGGCGGGATCGCCCACTCGGCCGGTTCGACGGTCGCGTACCGGCGGAACCGGGCGACCGCCACGCCCACCTGCATCGCCCGCGCGGTGCCGGTGGTCGCGCCCGTCTCGGCGCGGGCCAGGTCCGCGTGCTCGCCCAGCCGCGCCCGGATGATGTCGGCGGCCCGGCCGAGCACCGCCGCCCGCTCCCCGGCCGGCGTCCGCGACCAGCCGTCGAAGGCCTCCCGGGCAGCCGCGCACGCGGCCAGCACCTGGTCGCGTGAGGCCTCGGGGGCCCGGCCGACGGTCTCCTCGGTCGCCGGGTCGACGACCTCGTAGTACCCGTCGTCGGGCTCCGTCCACCGCCCCCCGACGAACAGCCGCTGCCCGTCGGCCACGTCACCCGCCCCGCTCACCGGGTGCTCACCGTCCTGGTGTCCCGCCCGGACCGCAGCACCTTCCCCGGTACGGACCCGCTCACCACGTCGTCCCGGATCGCCTCGACGCCGTTGACCCAGACCGCGTGCACGCCGATCGCCTTCGAGTCCAGGCGCGGGCTGTCTCCCGGCAGGTCGTGCACCAGGGTGGCCTGGCCGGCGGCGATGCGCTCCGGGTCGAAGAGCACGAGGTCCGCATGCCAGCCCTCCGCGATCCGCCCCCGCTCCCGCAGCCCGAAGAGCCGGGCGGGATCGTCGGTCAGCATCTTCACGGCCTGTTCGAGGCCCAGCAGCTTCCGGCCACGCAGGCAGTCGCCGATGAACCGGGTGGTGTACGGCGCCCCGCACATCCGGTCCAGATGCGCCCCCGCGTCCGACCCGCCGAGCAGCACGTCCTCGTGCTGCCAGGTCTCGGCGCGCAGCGCCCAGGAGGCCGGGTCGTTGTCCGTGGGCATCGGCCACAGCACGGTGCGGAGTCCGTCGGCGGCGCAGATCTCGACCAGGGTGTGGAAGGGGTCCTGGCCCCGCTCCTGTGCTATGTCACGCACCACCCGGCCCGACAGCCCGGCGTTCGCCTCGCTGTACGTGTCCCCGATGACGTACCGCCCGAAGTTCGCCAGCCGCCGGAACACCCCGGCCTCCTTGGACTGGGCGCGCGCCAGCAGCTCGGCCCGTACGTCCGGGTCGCGCAGCTTCTCGATCCGTTCCGGAACCGGCAGCCCGAGGACCGGCCCCCACCCGGGGATGAGGTTCAGCGCGCAGAAGGTGCCGAGCGACATGTTCATGGGCGTGAGGATCGGCATGGTCAGCGCCACGACCCTGCCGCCCGCCTTCCGGGCCCGCTCGCTCGCCTGGAGCTGCCGCGGCACCCGCTCCGGCACGGCGGCGTCGACCGTCAGCACGTTCCAGTTCAGGGGCCGCCCGGCCGCCGCGCTCATCTCGGCGAACAGCTCGATCTCGGCGTCGCTGAACTGGTCGAGGCACCCGGCGACGATCGCCTCGATCTGCGTCCCCTCGTGCTCCCCGACGGCCCTGGACATGGCGAGCAGTTCGGCGGGCAGCGCGTGCCGGGAGGCGACCGGCCGGCCGTCCCCGTCGGAGTGGGTGCTGGACTGGGTGGTGGAGAACCCCCACGCCCCCGCGTCCATGGCCTCGTGCAACAGCCGTACGATCTCGCCCAGTTGCTCCTCGCTCGGCTGTCCGCCGACCGCGTCCGCACCCATCACGTACCGGCGCAGCGCGCAGTGCCCCACCATGAACCCGGCGTTGACGGCGATCCGCCCTTCGAGCGCGTCCAGGTACTCCCCGAACGAGTTCCAGCTCCAGGGCGCCCCCTCCTCAAGGGCGACCAGCGACATGCCCTCGACCTTGGACATCATGCGGCGCGTGTAGTCGGCGTCGGCGGGACGCCCCGGATTCAGGGGCGCGAGGGTGAACCCGCAGTTCCCGGCGGCGACGGTCGTGACGCCGTGGTTCAGCGAAGGGACCGCGTACGGGTCCCAGAAGAGCTGCGCGTCGTAGTGCGTGTGCGGATCGACGAACCCGGGCGCGAGGACGAGCCCCGTGGCGTCCTCGCTGGTCCGGCATTCCTCGGTGACGGTACCGATGACGGCGATACGACCGTCACGGACACCGACGTCGGCGGTGAAGGCGGGTGCGCCGGTCCCGTCGACGACCGAGGCCCCCTTGATGACGTGATCGAGCATTGGGCTCACCTCTTGGTGTGCGGCCGGACTGCTTACCTAGGGGCGCGGGGAACTGCGCGACCAGCCACAACGCACCCGCACCCCGCAACGGCGACTACGCGGCACCCCGGAACCGCGTCGTCCGGTGAACCGGATCCGTGTCGATCTTCGGAATCACGTGCTCCCCGATCAACCGGATCGTCTGCAGCGTCTCCTCCTTCGGCACCCCCACCGGCAGCCCGAAGCTCAGCTGGTCCGCCCCGGCCTGCTCCCACCGCTTGCACTGCCGCAGCACCTCGTCCGGGTCCCCGCAGATCAACAGCTCCTCCTCCACGAGGAGTTCGACGAACTCGGGGGTGTACTCCGGCAGCGTCTCCGGCCACACCGGGAACCCCTCGGGCCGCGGGAAGGTGTCGTGGTACCGGAACACCAGCGACGGCAGATAGTGCAGCCCGCCGCTCGCCGCGATCCGGATCGCCTCGTCGTGGGTCGGCGCGCAGATCGCGGTCGTCGTCACCATGACGTTGTCGTTGACGAAGTCCCCGACCGGCTCCGCGTTCACGATCGCCGTCTTGTACTGCTCGAGCACCCACTCCATGTCGGAGACCTTCTGGATACTGAACCCGAGCACCCCCAGCCCCTTCTTCGCCGCCATGGAGTACGACGGCGGCGACCCGGCCGCGTACCACATCGCCGGGTGCGACTTGCCGTAGGGCTTGGGCAGCACCTTCCTCGGCGGCAGCTGCCAGTGCTTGCCCTGGAAGCCGACGTACTCGTCCTGGAGCCACATCTTGGGGAACTCGGCGATGGTCTCCTCCCAGATCTCCTTGGTGTAGTTCATGTCGGTCACACCAGGGATGAACCCGAGGATCTCGTGCGAGCCGGCGCCGCGCCCGCTGCCGAACTCGAAGCGGTTGCCGGTGAGATGGTCGAGCATGGCGACCTTCTCGGCCACCTTCACGGGGTGGTTGACCTGGGCGAGCGGGTTGAATATCCCGGAGCCCAGGTGGATCCGCTCGGTCGCGTGCGCGAGATACCCCAGGTACACGTCGTTGGCGGACAGGTGGGAGTACTCGTCGAGGAAGTGGTGCTCGGAGGCCCAGGCGTACTTGAAGCCGGACTGGTCCGCCTGGATGACGTACTCGGTCTCCTCCATCAGTGCCTTGTGCTCGGCCAGCGGGTCGGTCTCGGCTCGCTTGCCCACATATCCCTGTACAAAGAGCCCGAATTCCAAGGCGGTTCACCGTCCCAAGTCCAGATGGTTCCCATGAGCCCTACTGGGTCCTACGACTTTCTGACGTAGCGTCAGAAAGGTCAATAGCTGACGGCTCGTCAGATGACACTGACCCCCGCCAGCCACCCTCCGTCGATCACGAACGGCTGCCCGGTGATGTACGACGAGTCCTCCGAAGTCAGGAAGAGCGCCAGCCTGGCCACCTCCTCCGCCCGCCCGATCCGGCCCAGCGGCACGAGCTTGCGGTACAGCTCGTCCAGCGCCCGGCTCATCTCCGCCGGGTCGGCGGCCGGGTCGAGCCGCGCCGGGTTGGACATCGCGGTGTCGATGGCGCCGGGGCAGATCGCGTTGACGCGTATCCGCCGGTCGGCGAGTTCCAGCGCGGCGACCCGGGTGAGCCCGAGCACCGCGTGCTTGGTCGCGGCGTACGTCCCCACCGCCGCCATCCCGGTCAGCGCCGTGTAGGAGGCCGTGTTGACGATGGTCCCCCCGTCGTCCAGCTCGGGCGCGACCGTCTTCATGCCCAGGAAGCAGCCGACCTGGTTGACCTGGACGACCTGCATGAACTCTTCGAGGGGCGTGTCCACGAGCGCGTTGAAGCGCAGGATGCCGGCGTTGTTCACCAGCCCGTCGAGCCGGCCGTACGCCTTCTTCGCGGCGGCGACGGCGGCCTGCCACTCCGCCTCCACGCCCACGTCCAGGTGGACGTAGGCCGCCCCGATCTCCTTGGCGAGCGGCTCGCCGAGGTCGTCCAGCACATCCGCCACGACGACCCGCGCGCCCTCCTCCCTGAACAGCCGCGCCTCCTGCTCCCCCTGCCCGCGTGCCGCCCCGGTGACGATGACGACCCGCCCGTCCAGCTTGCCCATGCCAGTGCTCCCTCAGGTGAGAAGGGGCGCGACATCCGCCCCGAACGCCTCTATCTGGTCGATGAGTTCGGTCCGGTTCCGGCTGCGGAACCGGACCTGGATCTGGTGCACGCCCATCGCGCCGTACGCGCGCAGCGACTCGGCGAGGACGTCCGGGGCGCCGCGGAGGGTGCGGCGGCCGACCTCCCACTCCGGCGTGCCGACGTACAGCGGTTCGGTGATGGCGCCGACGGTGATCGGCTCCTCGACGCCCGCCTCGGCGCGCAGCCGCCGCAGCCGCTCGATCTGCGCCGGGAGCCGGTCCCTGGGGTCGCCCTGCGGCAGCCAGCCGTCGCCCTTGAGCGCGGCCCGCCGTACGGCGGCCGGCGACGATCCGCCGATCCACACCGGCACCCGCTGCTGCGCCGGCCGGGGCCGCTGTCCGAGCCCCTCGAAGTCGTAGAACTTCCCGTGGTGGGAGGGGAACTCGTCCGCCCCCAGAGCCGCCCGCAGCGCGTCGATCGCCTCGTCCAGGACCGCTCCCCGCTGCCCGAAGTCCACCCCCAGCACCTCGAACTCCTCCCGCACGTGCCCGGCGCCGACGCCGAGGATCAGCCGGCCGCCGGAGAGGTGGTCGAGGGTCGCGTACTGCTTGGCGGTAAGGAGCGGGTGCCGCAGACCGACGACGGCGACGTGGCTGAGCAGCCGTACCCGTTCGGTCACGGCCGCCAGGTGGGCGAGGGTGGCCACGGGGTCGTACCAGACCGTGCTCATGGCCCCGGCCAGCCGGTGCGGGATCGCCACGTGGTCGCAGACGGCGAGGTAGGCGAAGCCGGCGCGGTCGACGGCCCGCGCGATCTCGACCAGGTCCGCGGCGCCCGCGCCCGCCTCCCAGCCCTCGGCGTAGAGGGTGGACTGGGACTGGACCGGGAGCTGGATGCCGTAGTCGGGGCTCACCGCGGACCGCCGCCCCACAGACCGTCGGCCGTCAGGCCCAGCAGTTCGATGGCGTTCCCGCGCACGATCCGCTCGACCGCGTCCGGGGCCAGGTGGCCCATCTGGGCCTCGCCGACCTCACGGGACTTCGGCCAGGTGGAGTCGGAGTGCGGGTAGTCGGTCTCGTAGAGGACGTTGCCGATGCCGATCGCGTCCAGGTTCCTCAGCCCGAAGGCGTCGTCGAAGAAGCAGCCGTAGACGTGCCCGGCGAAGAGTTCGGAGGGCGGGCGGGTGACCTTGTCGGCGACGCCGCCCCAGGCCCGGTTCTCCTCCCAGACGACGTCGGCGCGCTCCAGGATGTAGGGGATCCAGCCGATCTGGCCCTCCGCGTACATCACCTTCAGGTTCGGGAAGCGCTCGAACTTGCCGCTCATCAGCCAGTCGACCATCGAGAAGCAGCAGTTGGCGAAGGTGATGGTGGAGCCGACGGCGGGCGGGGCGTCGGCGGAGGTGGAGGGCATCCTGCTGCTGGAGCCGATGTGCATGGCGACGACCGTGCCGGTCTCGTCGCAGGCGGCGAGGAAGGGGTCCCAGGCGTCGGTGTGGACGGAGGGCAGGCCCAGGTGCGGCGGTATCTCGGAGAAGGCGACGGCACGGACGCCGCGGGCCGCGTTGCGGCGGACCTCGGCGGCGGCCAGTTCGGCGTCCCACAGCGGGATGAGGGCGAGGGGTATCTGACGGCCCTGGGCGAGCGGCCCGCACCACTCCTCCACCATCCAGTCGTTGTAGGCCCGGACGCAGAGCAGGGCCAGTTCGCGGTCCTTGGCCTCGGTGAAGGTCTGCCCGCAGAAGCGCGGGAAGGTCGGGAAGCAGAGCGCGGACTGGACGTGGTTGACGTCCATGTCGGCGAGCCGCTGCGGCACGTCGTACGAACCCGCCCGCATCTGCTCGTACGTGATCACTTCGAGCTTGATCTCGTCGCGGGAGTAGCCGACGGCGGTGTCGAGGCGGGTGAGGGGGCGGTGCAGGTCCTCGTAGATCCACCAGTCGCCGATGGGGCCGTCCTCGCCCGGCCTGCCCATGACGGGCTTGAACCGGCCGCCGAGGAAGCTCATCTCCTTGAGCGGGGCCCGGACGATGCGCGGCCCGGTGTCCAGGTACTTCTTCGGGAGGCGGGACTGCCAGACGTCCGGCGGCTCCACGGTGTGGTCGTCGACGGAGATGATCAGCGGGAAGGTGCCGTCCTGGGTGTCCATGGCGCTCACGGTAGCGCCGATCTGACGAACCGTCAGCTATGGGATGACGTATCGTCAGGCGGGGCGGGACAGGGCGGACGCACTCCCGGTACGCGTTCGCCGAACCCGGCGCCGCGGACGCCGACCCGCCCGCGGAATCGTTCCGCCTGGCGTCCGCCCTGCTGACGGGGGTGCCGCCGTGTGAAGACTGTGTGGACCACCGCGTGTCGCCCTGTGATCGGTGTCTCCCCAGGCTGACGCGGCCCGCCCGGACAAGGCAGACTGACGGGGTGAAGCGGGATGTCTAGGGGGACGGGCATGGACGGTGGACCGCGGGTGCCGGAGCAGCGGCGCGCCCCCTCCTCGGCGGAGGCGGCGCTGCTGCGCTTCAGTGTGCTCGGTCCGGTGCGCGCCTGGCGTGCCGAGGAACCCCTCAGCACCGGCTCCCCGCAGCAACGCGCGCTGCTCGCAGCCCTGTTGCTGCGCGAGGGCCGGACGGCGACCGCGGCCGAGCTGATCGACGCCCTGTGGGGTCCCGAGCCGCCGTCGCAGGCGCTGGCGGCGGTGCGCACGTACGCGTCCCGGCTGCGCAAGGTCCTGGACCCGGGGGTCCTGGTCAGCGAGTCCGGCGGGTACGCGGTGCGGGGGCTGGGCGAGGGGGCGCTGGACCTGGCCGTCGCGCAGGATCTGGCGGCGGTGGCGGAGAAGGCGAGGAGCGCCGGGGACCTGCACCAGGCAC
Organism: Streptomyces sp. NPDC048291; assembly: GCF_043201715.1. NCBI lineage: Bacteria > Bacillati > Actinomycetota > Actinomycetes > Kitasatosporales > Streptomycetaceae > Streptomyces > Streptomyces sp. NPDC048291. Next base: position 356,276 of record NZ_JBICZC010000007.1, on the reverse strand, counting down.
GGGAGGCGCTCGGGCGGGCGCTCGGTCAGTGGGCCGGCGAGCCGCTGGCCGGGGTGCCGGGGCCGTACGCGGAGACCCAGCGGGTCCGCCTGGAGGAGCTGCGGCTGCAACTCCTGGAGAACCGGCTGGACATGGACCTGGAGCAGGGCTGCCACGCGGAGGCGGTCTCCGAACTGACGGCGCTCACCGCGGCCCACCCCCTCCGCGAGCGCTTCCGCGAACTCCTCATGCTGGCCCTGTACCGCAGCGGCCGTCAGGCGGAGGCCCTCGCGGTGTACGCGGACACCCGCCGCCTGCTGGCGGAGGAGCTGGGCGTCGACCCGCGCTCCGGCCTGCGCGAACTTCAGCAGCGCATCCTCCAGGCCGACCCGGCCCTGGCGGAGCCCTCGACGCCGGCGGCGGAACCCGCCGCCGTCCAGGTCCGGCCCGCCCAGCTCCCCGCCACCGTGCCCGACTTCACCGGCCGCGCCGCCTTCGTCACGGAGCTGGGCGAGGTGCTGGCGTCGGCCGAGGGCCGGGTGATGGCCGTATCGGCGCTGGCGGGCATCGGGGGCGTCGGCAAGACCACCCTCGCCGTGCACGTCGCCCACCAGGCCCGGTCCGCGTTCCCGGACGGCCAGCTCTACGTCGACCTGCAGGGGGCCGGCCCCCGTGCCGCGGAGCCGGAGACGGTCCTCGGTTCCTTCCTGCGCGCCCTGGGCACCCCGGACTCCGCCATCCCCGACTCCCTGGAGGAGCGTTCGGCGCTGTACCGCTCGGTCCTGGACGGCCGCCGGGTCCTCGTCCTCCTCGACAACGCCAAGGACGCGGCCCAGGTACGCCCCCTGCTCCCCGGCACGGAGGGCTGCGCGGCCCTGGTCACCGCCCGGGTACGGATGGTGGACCTGGCGGGCGCGCACCTGGTGGACCTGGACGTGATGTCGCCCGACGAGGCGCTGCAGCTGTTCACGAAGATCGTGGGCATGGAGCGGGTGGCCTCGGAGCGCGAGGCGGCCCTGGACGTGGTGGCGGCCTGCGGCTTCCTCCCGCTCGCCATCCGCATCGCCGCGTCCCGCCTCGCGGCCCGCCGCACCTGGACGGTCTCCGTGCTCGCGGCGAAGCTCGCGGACGAGCGGCGACGCCTTGACGAGCTGCAGGCCGGCGACCTGGCCGTGAAGGCGACCTTCGAGCTGGGCTACGGCCAGCTGGAGCCGGCCCAGGCCCGTGCGTTCCGGTTGCTGGGTCTCGCGGACGGGCCGGACATGTCGCTGGCGGCCGCGGCAGCCGTCCTGAACCTCCCGCAGGACAAGACCGAGGACCTCCTCGAAACCCTCGTGGACACGTCCCTGCTCGAATCGGCGGCACCCGGCCGCTACCGCTTCCACGACCTCGTACGGCTCTACGCGCGTGCGTGCGCGGAACGCGACGAACAGCCCCCCAGCGAACGCGAGGCGGCCATGTCCCGCCTGCTGGACTTCTACCTGGCGACGGCGGCGGGGGTGTACGCGATCGAGCGGCCGGGGGACCGGACCGTGGAGCACCTGGAATCGACCGCGTACCCGGGACTGTCGTTCACCGGCCACCGCGCGGCACTGGACTGGCTGTACTCGGAGGCCGACTGCCTGCTGGCCTTCGTACGGCAGTCGGTCCGCGGCGGACGGCTGCGCGCCGCGATCGATCTGCTCTGGGCGGCCAAGGACCTCGCCGAATCAGGGGCCAACGCCCGCGAGTACGAGGTCGCGGCCACAGCGGCCCGGGACGCCGCCCGGGCGCAGGCCGACCCGCTGGCCGAGGGGCGGGCCCGGATGGCGATCACCAACGTCCACATCGTCGCCGGCCGTTTCGACCTGGCCGACGAGGAGGCCGCACAGGCCATGGAGTTGGCCAAGGCGACCGGGGATCCGCTGCCGAGCGGCGTGACACCCAACGACCGGGGGATCCTCGCCCTCTACCAAGGGCGCCACCACGACGGCGAGGCGCATCTGCGCGAGGCCATCGCCAACTACCGCGCCGACGGCAACCGGCCGGGCGAGGCCAGCGCCCTGTGCAATATGTCCCGCATCCAGCTGGCCACCGGTCACGTCGCCGACGCGGTGCGGTTGGCCGGTGAGGGAGTGGCGATCTACGACGCTCTCGGGCACTCCCTCAGAGGCGCGAACGCACGCTACGCCCTGGGACTCGCCCTGACCCAGTCGGGGCAGACGGAAGAGGCCCTGAGCTGTCTGGACGACGCCCTGAGTGTCTTCCGGGAGAGCCGTCAGCGTCTCTGGGAGGGCATGGCCATCTTCCGTATGGCGGAGGTGCATCTGTGGGCCGACCGCCCCGCCCAGGCCGCCACGATGGCGGAGCAGTCGCTGTCCCTGCTGCGCGGCATCGGCGGTGAGTGGCGGCACGCGAACGTACTGACCGTCCTGGGCCGCAGTCTGCGTGACATCGGGCATTCGGACCGGGCCCGCGCCTGCTGGCAGGACGCGCTCACGGTGTTCGAACGGTTGGGCGCCCACGAGGCCGAGGAAGTACGCACCCTTCTCGCGCCGACGACGACCGCCTGACCTGCACCGCCGTACGTTCATCGTTCGTTTATCGCCGCCCGGCATCCTCGACGTATCGATCCGGCGCTTCGGGGGGCAGGCGGGTCGACACGGCAGGCCCACCCGTTAGGGTGACGGCCGCCGCGCCTGTCCGGCGGCACCCGGGGGAGCCGCCGGACAGGCCTTGCCGACTTTTCACGCAGAGGAGCACAGCCGATGAGCGACGAGAACACGAACCAGCCGGTCGCCACACCCGACGAGAACCACGCCACCGACATCGAGTCGGCGGTGGCGCTGGAGAACCACGCGACGGGCGCGGAGAAGGCACTGCTGGAGGGTGCCGCCGCCGACGCCGAGGCCGTGGTGGCGCTGGAGAACCACGCGACGGGCGCGGAGAAGGCACTGCTGGAGAACCACGCCACCACGGAAGCCGCAGGCTGAATCCGGAACCGGGGGAAGATCGGCCGCGACGGCACCGAGGGGGAGCCGTCGCGGCCGACGCATGCCCGTTGCGCGGTCCCGATCGACGCGGGGCGTGAACCGTCCGGCCCGCTCCGGCATCCGGCCCGTCTAACCGGCCCGCAGCTCCCCCTTCACCACCTTCCCGCTCGCGTTCCGCGGCAGCTCCGCGACGAACTCGACCGTGCGCGGCACCTTGTAGTTGGCCATCTCGCGGCGGGCCCAGGCGATCAGGTCGTCGGCGGTCAGCACCGCGCCCGGCCGCCGCACCACGAACGCCCTGCCGACCTCGCCGAGGCGGGCGTCCGGGACCCCGACGACGGCGACGTCGGCCACCTCCGGGTGCAGGCCCAGCAGTTGCTCTATCTCGGCCGGGTAGGCGTTGAAGCCGCCGACGATGAACATGTCCTTGAGGCGGTCGGTGATGCGGAGGTTGCCCGCCGGGTCCAGGACGCCGACGTCGCCGGTGCGCAGCCAGCCGTCCGCCGTGAGCGTCTCGGCCGTCGCGGCCGGGTCCTCGAAGTAGCCACGCATGACGTTGAAGCCGCGGACCAGGACCTCGCCGGTCTCGTCCACGCGTACCTCCGTGCCGGGGATCGCCCGGCCCGACGTCGACGCGATCACCGTCGGGTCGTCGCCCCGGCGGCACATGGTGACGATCCCGCTCGCCTCGGAGAGACCGTAGGCGGTCAGGACCGTCTCGACACCGAGTTCGCCGCGCAGCCGCTCGACGAGGAGCAGGGGTACGACGGCCGCGCCCGTCACCACCAGCCTCAGCGCCGAGAGATCGTGCGCGTCGCGGGCCGGGTGGTCGAGGAGCGACTGATGGAGGGTCGGCGGCCCGGGCAGCACCGACACCCGCTCCGCCGCCACGTTCGCCAGCACCGTCGCCACGTTGAACACCGGCTGCGGGATCATCGTCGCGCCGCGTATCAGGCACGCGATCACCCCGGCCTTGTAGCCGAAGGTGTGGAAGAAGGGGTTGACGATCAGGTAGCGGTCGCCGGTGCGCAGGCCCGCCAGGTCGGCCCAGATCTCGTACGCCCGCAGGGTCTGCGCGTGGGTGATCATCGCGCCCTTGGGGCGGCCCGTGGTGCCCGAGGTGAAGATGATGTCGGAGAGCCGGGAGCCGTCCAACTCCGCCGACCGGGCGGCGACTTCGGCGGCACCGATGCCCTCCCCCGCCGCCAGGAAGTCCTTCCAGGTGCGGAAGCCGACGGGGGCGTCCTCCGAGAGCACCACCACCTCCCGCAGGACCGGCAGCCCCGGCAGCGGGCCGTCCCCGTCCCCCTCCCCCGCCGCCCTGCGCAGCGAGGCCACGTACGAGGTGCCGAGGAAGGTCCCGGTCACGAAGAGCAGCCGGGCCCCGCTCCTGCGCAGCACGTCCGCCGCCTCCGTGCCCTTGAAGCGGGTGTTCAGCGGGACCAGCACCCCGCCCGCCGACACCGCGCCGAGCGCCGCGACGATCCAGTCCAGCGAGTTGGGGGCCCAGATGCCGACCCGGTCGCCCGCCTCGACGCCGGCGGCCAGACAGGCCGCCGCCGCCCGTTCCACCCGGGCGCCCAGTTCGGCGTACGTGATCCGGGTCCGGCCGTCCACCACGGCCTCGACGTCCGCGTACCGCTTCGCCGCCGACCGCACCAGGCCCGGAACGGTCCCCCACTCCATGTCACCGCGCACAACCGGCCTCCCCGGACGCATAGCTGACTGACCGTCAGATTAGCTGTAGCCTGACGACCTGTCAGCAAGCCGCGAGAGCCGTGGAGGTGCGGGCACCATGACCGATCGCAGAGGTCTCCATGGCGTCAGTGGCATCAAGGACGCCACCGCCGTCGTCGGGATCGGGCAGACCCCCTTCGCCAGACGGCTCGACGAGGACGAGAGGACCCTCGCCTGCCGGGCCGTCCTCGCCGCCCTCGACGACGCCGGCATCGCGCCCGGCGAGGTCGACGCGCTCGCCTCCTTCACCATGGAGGAGACCGACGAGGTGGAGCTGGCCAAGGCGGTCGGCCTCGGCGACCTGACCTTCTTCAGCAAGGTGGGGTACGGCGGGGGCGGCTCCTGCGCCACGGTCGCCCATCTCGCCGCCGCGATCGCCAGCGGCCAGGCCACGGTCGGGGTCGCCTGGCGGTCCCGGAAGCGCGGCTCGGGCCCCCGCCCCTGGACCAACACCGCCGTCCAGCTCCCCACCCCCGCCCAGTGGACCCGCCCCTTCGGCCTGCTCCGGCCCGCCGACGAGATAGCCATGCTCACGCGCCGCTACATGCACGAGTACGGCGCGACCCGCGACCACCTGTTCAACGTCGCCCTCGCCTGCCGCAACCGGGCGAACCAGAACCCCGCCGCCGTGATGTACGACCGCCCCCTCACCCGCGAGATGTACATGACCTCCCGGTGGATCAGCGAGCCCCTCTGCCTCTACGACAACTGCCTGGAGACGGACGGGGCGCTGGCCTGCGTGGTGGTCGGCAGGGAGCGGGCCCGGGACTGCCGGCAACGGCCCGTCTACGTCCACTCGGCCGCCCAGGGCCTGCCCGCCCAGCACCACGGCATGGTCAACTACTGGAACGACGACCCCCTCACCGGCCCCGCCTGGAGCGCCGCCCGCCACCTGTGGAAGCACGCCGACCTCACCCCCGACGACGTCGACGTCGCCCAGATCTACGACGCGTTCACCGCCCTGATCCCGCTCTCCCTTGAGGGCTACGGCTTCTGCGGGCGCGGGGAGGGCGGGGCGTTCACCGAGGGCGGCGCCCTGGAGATCGGCGGGCGGCTGCCGGTCAACACCGGGGGCGGCGGGCTCAGCGAGGCCTACGTCCACGGCTTCAACCTCATCACCGAAGGCGTCAAGCAACTGCGCGGGACCAGCACCGCCCAGGTGCCGGGCGCCGCCACCTGCCTGGTCACCGCCGGCGAGGGCGTCCCGACCTCCGCCCTCCTCCTCACCAACCGGAGCTGAGATGCTGCGACCGGTCACCGACACCGACGGCGCCCCCTTCTGGGAGTACGCGGCCCACGGCGAACTCCGCGTCCAGGCCTGCGCCGACTGCGGCGAGCCCCGCTTCCCGCCCCGCCCCTGCTGCCCGCACTGCCAGTCCTTCGCGAGCGAGTGGCGGCCCACGAGCGGGCGGGGCCGGATCTGGTCGTACGTCGTCCCGCACCCGCCGCTGCTCCCCGAGTACGCGGCACAGGCGCCGTACAACGTGGTGGTCGTGGAACTCGACGACGCGCCCCGGGTACGGCTGGTGGGCAACGTGGTGACCGGGGCCGGGGCACCTCTCGGCTCCCTTCCCCCTGACCGGATCCGGATCGGCGCCCGGGTGCAGGCGGTCTTCGCGGACGGGCTGCCGCAGTGGGTCCTGGAGCGGCCGTGAGCCTGCGGCTGGAGGCGGACAAGGAGAGCGGGGTCGCCGTCGTCACCCTCGACCGCCCCGAGCGGCTCAACGCCGTCGACCTCGCGACGGCCGCCGAACTCTCTACCGCCTGGCGGGCGTTGCGCTTCGACGACGCGGTAAGGGCCGTCGTGCTCACCGGGGCCGGCGGGCGCGCCTTCAGCACCGGGCTCGACCGGGACGCCGTCGTGCCGCAGCCGTCCTCGCCGTACAGCCAGGACGATCCGCTGATCGCCCTCGGGCCGAAGGCGAACGACCTGTGGAAACCGGTGATCGCGGCGGTGGCCGGGATGGCCTGCGGAGGTGCCTTCTACCTCCTCGGCGAGTGCGACTTCGTCGTCGCCGACGAGACCGCCGCCTTCTTCGACCCGCACACCTCCTACGGCATGGTCAGCGCCTACGAGTCGGTGCTGATGGCACAGCGGATGCCGTACGGGGAGGTGGCCCGGATGGTCCTCATGGGCAACGCCGAGCGGGTCTCCGCGCGGCGGGCGTACGAGGTGGGGCTGGTGTCCGAAGTGACGCCCGCCGGGGAGGCGTTGGCGGCGGCCGTGCGGTGCGCGACCGTCATCGCCGGGTATCCGACGGAGGGGGTGCAGGGCAGCGTGCGGGCGCTGTGGGCGGCGAAGGGGGCGAACCGGGAACGGGGCTGGGCCGAGGCCCCGCACCTGATCACCCTGGGCAACCTGGCCGACGAGCGCCAGGCGGAACTGTTCCGCGAGCGGCGACGTGGCGCCCCGCACATCCGGTGAGCGGAGAGGCGCCCAAGCGGCAGCGGCTCCGAGCCGTTGGGCGGCCGCGGGTGTGCGGGGGTTGCTCGCGCAGTTCCCCGCGCCCCTAAAAGGGCGCACTACAGCGCCCCTTTTCTTTTGGGGGCGCGGGGAACTGCGCGACAAGCCACGGCGCACCCGCAGCCGCCCGTCAGCCGGTCCCGGCGCTCACGTGGTGCGCGCCGTCCCCGTCCCCTTCTCCGCGTCCAGCGCGTACACGCACCGGTCCTTGCTGCACGCGTACACCACCCCGTCCCGCACCACCGGCGACCCGGTGATCTCCCCGCCGGTGGCCAGCTTCCACCGCAGCCGGCCGTCGTCGGCCTTCAGCGTGTACAGCAGGTGGTCCGTCGACCCGAAGTGGATACGGCCCTCGGCCACCGCCGGGGCGCCCACCACGTCGCCGCCCGCCTGGAAGCGCCACTTGGGGGTCCCGGTGACCGCGTCGAGCGTGTACAGCCCCTTGCCGCTGCCGACGTGCACGTGGCCGGCGGCGACCAGGACCGGCTCGATCGAGGCGCGGGCCTCCGTCGCGATGCGCCAGCGGTCGCGGCCGTCGGTGGCGTCGAGGGCGTAGACGGTGCCGAGGTAGTCGGCGAGGTAGATGCCGCCGCCGGCGACGGCGGGGCCGGGTACGTAGGCGGGCGGGGAGAGGAAGACGGCCGGCGCCTCGAAGTGCCAGCGGACCCGGCCGCTCGCGGTGTCGAGGGCGATGACCCGGGTGCCCGCGGAGGCGTACACGAAGCCGTCGTCGGCGTGGGTGAGGCGGACCGGGACGCCGCCGCAGGAGGCCGCGTCGCCGATGGGGTACGACCAGCGTTCGTCGCCGGTACGGGCGTCGAGGGCCCGCAGGCGCGCGTCCTGCCAGACGTAGACCGTGCCGTCGTGCAGGGAGGGCCCGGACTCGGGGGCCTCGAAGTCGGTCTGGGCGCCGGCCAGCTCCCAGAGCTTCTGCCCGGTGGAGGCCTCCCAGCCCTGGACGCCGCCGCCCCGGGTACCGGTGACGAGGGTGCCGCGGTCGGCCTTGAGGGAGTACACCCAGGCATCGGTGGACAGCCGCCACAGGTCGCCGCCCTCGCGGGCCTCCAGGGCGAACAGGGTGGGGCCGTCGGAGGCGTGGATACGGCCGTCGGCGACCGCCATGGACCAGGCGACGTCCCGCGTCTTGAAGCGGCGGCGGCCGGTGGCCACGTCGAGGGCGTGCACCTCGAAGGAGGTGACGTAGACGAGGTCGCCGTCGACGGACGGGGTGCCCCAGACGTCGTTGGACATCCGGAACCGCCAGGGCCGCCAGCCGGAGGCCGTCTCCGGGGGCAGGGCGGGTACCGGCGGTCCGGCGGGGTCGGCGCCGTTGACGCCGGGGTGCGGGCGGGACCAGCTGGCCACCAGGCCGGCCTCGGGCGGAGGTGCCTTCACGGCGGCGGCGCGGGCGTCGGCGACGCGCGGTCCCGGGCCGATCGGCACCGGGGCGCCGGCGAGGCGGACCGGGCCGGTGTCGGGAGCGCCCACCGGGACGGGGGCGGGGACCACGGGGTCGTAGGAGGGCTGCGGGGGCATCGCGAGGCGGCCCGCGCTGCGGCCGCCGGAGGGGCTCGCGGAGGGTTTGACGGCGGGGCGGCCACCGCGGCGGGACTCGATCAGCCCGACCGCCTTCTCGGGCAGCCAGGCGGACGCCGTACCGCTGTCGTCGGAGCCGGAGCCGAACAGGTGGGGGGCGAGCTGGGCCTGGAGGTCGGCAGGGTTGGGGCGGCCCGTGGCCTCCATCTGCATGCAGGACTCGATGAGCGGGCGCAGCTCGTCCGGGAGGCCTTCGAGGTCCGGGCCCTCCCGGAGCAGCATGAAGACGGTCTCGACCGGGTTGGCGCCATGGAAGGGCGGGTGGCCGGTGGCGGCGAAGACGAGCATGGAGCCGAGGGAGAAGACGTCGCTCGCGCCGGTGACGCTGCGGGAGTCCTTGGCCTGCTCGGGGGACATGTAGGCGGGCGTGCCGACCGCGACGTTGGTCATGGTCAGCCGGGTGTTCGAGACACCGGAGGCGATGCCGAAGTCGATGACCCGGGGGCCGTCCTCGACGACGAGGACGTTGGACGGCTTGAGGTCGCGGTGGACCAGTCCGGCGCCGTGGATCGACTGGAGCGCCTCGGCGACGCCCGCGGCGAGCCAGCGGACCGCCTGGGCCGGGAGCGGCCCGCAGTCGTTCACTATCTCTTCGAGGGAGGGCGCCGGCACGTACGCGGTCGCCAGCCACGGCACCGCGGCGCGCGGGTCGGCGTCGACGACGGCGGCCGTGTAGAAACCGGAGACCGCGCGGGCCGCCTCCACCTCGCGGGTGAAGCGGACCCGGAACAGCTGGTCCTCGGCGAGCTCGGTCCGTACCGTCTTGATCGCCACGCGCCGCCCGGACGCCGAGCGCGCCAGATAGACCAGCCCCATGCCGCCGGCCCCCAGCCGTCCCAGCACCTCGAACGGCCCGATCCGCCGCGGATCGTGCTGCGTCAGCTGATCCACCACTTGCCTGCCACCTCCCCGTACGGGCCCCGTCCATCCACATATGTACGCGACCCCGTGCAGCGTCTCACCACCGCACCGCCATGGCGGCACGCACCCCGATTCTTCCTGGCCCGGGCACAGGTTGCGAACCCGGCGACGAATCGGGGTGTCCTGTGACAAAGTGAGACATTTATCCACCGAGGCCCGCCCGTTTCCGGCCTCAGCGTTCCAGCAGCGCGAAGAACGCCCCTTGATTGTCGGTCACGACGGCCACTTTTCCGTACGACGTCTCGAAGGGCGGCGTCTGGACCCGGCCGCCCAGCTGCCGCACGGCCCCGACCGCGGCCTCCACGTCCCCGGTGCGGAAGTGGACGACGAACTGGGCCGGCATCCCGGCCGCGAACACCTCGGTCACCGGGGCCCGGCCGAAGTCCGGGGCGGCGCCGGTACCGAAGAGCGCGCCGGTGAAGAGGCGGCTGTAGAAGGTGTTGGCCGCCTCGACGTCGCCGGTGTAGAGCTGCGCCCAGGCGAAGGTGCCGGGGGCGTGCCGGACGCCGAAGCCGGGGTGGCCCGCGGCCTGCCAGACACCGAAGACGGCGCCCGTGGGGTCGGCGGCCAGGGCCGCGGTGCCGAGGTCGCGGACGGGCACGGGGTCGTTGACGATCTGTCCGCCGGCGGCGACGATCCGGCGGGCGAGGTCCCGGGCGTCCGGGGTCGCGAAGTACACCGTCCAGACGGTGGGCATCCGGCCGTCGCGCTTCCGCGCCAGCCGGGCGACGGCCGCGCCGTCGAGGCGGGCCCACACCGCACCGGGTCCGGCGTCCTCGAAGGTCCACCCGAAGAGCCCGCCGTAGAACCGCTTGCCCGCCTCGACGTCGGGGAGCTGCACGTCCACCCAGCAGGGGACGCCCTCCGCGTATCCGGATGCCCTGTTTTCGGCCATGTCGTCAAAGTAACCGCCCGGCCCGCACCGCGCAGACCAGCCGCACCGGCCTCTATACACCCGCGCACCCCATTTGCAGTCGGCCGAATCGCGCTCCGATCACCCCTCGGTAAGCTGACGGCATGACAGGACAAGTGCGTACCGTCGACGGCCGCGTGGCCGGCCGGCGTGGGCAGGCGACCCGGCAGAAGCTGCTCGACTGCCTCAGCGAGATGCTCAGCTCCTCCCCTTACCGGGACGTCAAGGTCATCGATGTCGCCCGGAAGGCGGGTACTTCGCCCGCGACCTTCTACCAGTACTTCCCGGACGTCGAAGGCGCCGTCCTGGAGATCGCCGAGCAAATGGCAACCGAGGGCGGCCAGTTGACCGAGCTGGTGGCCGGGCGCTCCTGGGTCGGCAAGGCCGGCTGGGCGACCGCGCAGGAACTCGTGGACGGTTTCCTGGAGTTCTGGCGCAGGAACGACGCGATCCTGCGCGTGGTCGACCTCGGGGCGGCCGAGGGGGACAAACGGTTCTACAAGATCCGTATGAAGATCCTGAACTCGGTGAACAACTCTCTGACCGACTCCATCACGGAGTTGCAGTCCAAGGGCAGGGTCGACAAGGACGTGAACCCGGCCGCGGTGGCCGGTTCGCTGGTCGCCATGCTCGCGGCCGTCGCCGCGCACCAGAAGGGTTTCCAGACCTGGGGCGTGAAGCAGGCCGAACTCAAACCGAACCTGGCGCTGTTGGTGCATCTGGGCGTGACCGGGAAGAAGCCCACGAAGTAGTCGCGCCCTGGGTCCTGTCTGGCAGGCGGTGGTTCACGCACAGCGGTGAACCACCGCCTGTCGCCCTACCCCGGCAACGGCCGGTCCCGCACCACGTGTTTCATCACCAGCGTCGAGGTGAGGCGCTGCACGCCCGGCAGGGTCGCGAGCCGCTCGTCGTAGAGCCGCTGGAAGGCGGCGAGGTCGGCGGTGGCCACCCGCAGCAGGTAGTCGGGTTCGCCGAACAGCCGCTGCGCGTCCAGCACATGGGGGATCTCCGCGAGCGCCCGCTCGAAGTCGGCGACCGTGTCCCGGTCCTCCTGCCGCATGGACACGAAGACCAGCGCCTCGAAGGTCAGCCCCACGGCGACCGGGTCCACCACCGCCCGGTACCCGCTGATCGCCCCCGACCGCTCCAGCTCGCGCAGCCGCCGGTGGCACGGCGAGACGCTCAGCCGCACCCGCCCGGCCAGCTCGGTCACGGTCAGTCGCCCGTCCTGCTGGAGCTCGGCAAGGATTTTCCGGTCCACGTCGTCCATGAGCAAGATTCTCCCCCGGAACCGGCCCTGCCGAGCAAATTTCAGGAACACTTTCGGGCCCATCGCGCCTAATGTCCCTTTCCATGGACACCGGACTCCTGCTCTCCTTCCTCGCCGTCGACCTGCTGCTGGTGTGCGTACCGGGCGCCGACTGGGCGTACGTGATCGCCGCCGGGGTGCGCGGGCGCTCGGTGCCGCGCGCGGTGGCCGGCCTGATCGCCGGGTACGCCCTGCACACCGCGCTCGCGGTCGCGGGGCTCGCGGTCCTGGTCTCCCGGTCGCCGGAGCTGCTCACGGCCCTGACCGTGGCCGGCGCCGGCTACCTGCTGTGGCTGGGCTGGGGCGTGCTGCGCCGCCCGACGGTCCCGCAGGAGGCGGAGGAGGCGGAGGGGGCCGCGGCCGGGCCGCAGGGCTTCTGGCGGGGCGCCGCGATCAGCGGCCTGAACCCGAAGGCGCTGCTGCTCTACCTCTCGGTGCTCCCCCAGTTCCTGGTCACGACGGGCACCCACCTCCCCGTGGCCGCCCAGACCGCCGCCCTCGGCGCCCTGCACATGGCCGCCTGCGCCACCGTCTACCTCGCCGTCGGCACCCTCTCCCGCGCCCTGCTCGCCGCCCGTCCCCGCGCCGCCCGCGCGGTGACCCGCACCTCGGGGGCGGCGATGCTGGGCATCGGGGCGGTGCTGCTGGGGGAACGGCTGCTGTAGCGCCCCGTAAGGGGCGCGGGGCTGTATTCGATATGCGGCTACCGCCGCGTGGGGCGCCGCAGCCGACAGCGCCCCGTAAGGGGCGCGGGGAACTGCGCGACCAGCCACGACGACGCCGCAGTCGGCAGACGGCAGACGGCGCATCGCGGCGCGTCCGGCGGAGCACTCAGCGGCGGTCCGACACGGTGGTCGACTCGGTGGCCAGGTCGGAAGGCACGCTCGTCCTGGTCGTGCAGGAGGCGCCCGCTCCGGGGGCGGCGGCGGTGTCCGGGTAGGCGCAGATCGTGCGCTCGGTGCCGGTGGCGGGGTCCCGCTGGCCGAAGGACTCGGGGGCGCTGCCGTGCTCGGTCCACGCCTCCAGGGCGTCCAGGAGCCGGGACCGCGCGTCGGTGGTGCCGGTGAGGTCCGGCTCGGTGTGGCCGACGCCCGGGAAGTAGAAGGTGCGGACGAAGGAGCGGGTGCCCTGGACGCCGTATCGGCCGAACAGGCGCTGCTGGTAGTTGTAGGAGGTGAACGGCACGATCAGGGGGTCCTCGGCCCCTACGTAGTACAGGATCCTGCCGTTGTGCTTGCGGACCTCGGACAGGTCGGTGCTGTCGGTGGCGGCGGTCTTCTCGAACTTGCGGTACGACGCCTCGAAGAACTTCGGGAAGTTCTCCATGGTCAGGTTCTTGCGCCAGTCGTAGGCCGGGTCCTGCTCCAGCCAGTTGCGGACGTAGGTCTCGATCAGCGGGCTCATGGTGTTCCCGCCGGGCAGCAGGACCGAGAAGGTGGTGCCCCGGGGGATGCCGCCCCACAGCCGGTTGCCGTGGGCGTCGCGCGGGCCGTCCCAGATGAGGTCGACGGCCTCGGCCTCCGCGGCGGTGAGCCCCTTGACCTCGCGCGCGTCGAAGGTGCAGCGGCGGGGATCGGCGACGACCCCGTCGGTGACGCCGTCCTCGGGGTCGCAGGCGGCGACGGCGGCGGCGTTCGCGGCGTCGCTCTTGGCGGGTGCCAGGCCGCCGGGGCCGAGGAGTTCGTCGACGACGACCGCGGGCCAGGCCTCGCCGATGATGAACCGGTTCCAGTTGACCGCCGGGTAGCCGAGCAGGAAGCCGTCGTACTCGTCGCCGTACTTCTGGGCCATCTCCCAGCCCTGCCGGCCGCCGGTGGAGCCGCCGACCCAGTAGTTCCGCCGGGCGGCCCGGCCGTAGTAGGTCTTGGCGAGGGAGAACGCCCAGACCGTCTGCTCGTGCAGGCTGCGGTCGATGAAGTCGTCGACCTGCCGGGTGTTCAGCCTGCCCGAGGGAGACAGCACGAAGCCGCCGCCGGCCTCGCCGCAGCCGGGCTGGGCGTTGGCCTCGCCGGTCCTCGGGTCGGTCGCGTCGCACCAGGCGGAGCTGTGGCCGGTGTCGGTGACCGAACCGACCTCGCCGCGCCGGACCGCCACGGTGAGGTCGCCGAGGTCGCCGGCGTACCCGCCGCCGCCGGCGTTCAGGACCCGGCCGTTCCAGGCACCCGTGTAGGTGCCGCCGACGCCGGCGTCGGCGGTGCTGAGCGGGAGGGTGACGCGGACGTTGACGGCCCGGGCGGGCACGAGGTCGACCTGGCAGTACGCCGGGAGCGTCGCGGAGGCGGGCACGACCTCGGAGCTGATGCTCTTCACGTGCGAGCCGGCGAGGACCGTCCGCGCGAGGTCGGCGCAGCCGGGTCCGGCCGCGGCGCCGGCCGGCTGCACGGCGAGCGCGGACACCGTCACCGTCGCCGTCACGGCGCTCACGAGGCGGGCCGCCGGGCGCAGCCTGCCGGGGCGCCGGGACGCGAGCGGTTCACGTGTGGTCACTCGTCGGCCTTTCGGAGGCGGGAATGCGCTACGCGTCATTCCAGCGTCCGGCCGCCCGGCAGAGCAGCGCGTGTGCCGCTCCGCGGAACACCCGACGTGAACACCTACGGCGGTACGACCGCGCTTCGGCCGCAGGCCGGTGGGGGCAGATCGCGCAGTTCCCCGCGCCCCTGAAGGGGCACACCGCAGCGCCCCTTTTTTTCTTTTTTCTTTCAGGGGCGCGGGGAACTGCGCGACCAGCCACGACGGCGCGGCAGCCGACAGCGGTCGGCACCGCCCCTGCTTTCAGGGGCGCGGGGAACTGCGCGATCAGCCACGACGGTGCCGCGGACGGCAGACGGCGGAGCGTGTGCCTTACGGGGCGCTTCGTCGCCGGGTCAGGCGGAAGATGCGGATCTGGCGGTCTATCCGGTCCTGGTAGGCGGCATACGGCGGCCAGAACGTCAGCAGTTGCCGCCAGGCGTCCGCGCGTTCCGCGCCCTCCAGGAGCCGGGCGGTGACCGGGATGTCGCGGCCCTTCCAGCTGATGTCGGCGTCGGGACGGGCGAGGAGGTTGTAGGTCCAGGCGGGATGGCCGGTGCGGCCGAAGTTGGAGCCGACGAGGAGCCAGTCGTCGCCGTCGGGCATGCACGCCAGCGGCGTGCGGCGGGGCCGGCCGCTGCGGGCGCCGGTGGAGGTGAGGATCACCCCGGGCAGCATCTGGGCGCTGAGCAGCACCCGGCCCCCGCTGAGCCGGTGCACGGCGCGGTCCAGGGCCGGGATCACGTACGGGGCCACCTTGGCGAACCCCCGGGTGGCGGACACCCTCTGTACCAGCCGTACGCCGATCACACCGCCACCTCCCGCCCCGCGAACAGCCCCGCCGCCTCGGCCGCGTACGCGCGCAACCGATGCCCAGGACCGAAGAGCAACTCGTCCCCGGCGGCCCGCTTGAAGTACAGGTGGGCCTCGTGCTCCCAGGTGAACCCGATCCCGCCGTGCAGCTGGATGCCCTCCCCCGCGGCGGTCCGCAGCGCCTCCAGCGCCTGCGCGAGCGCCAGCCCGCCGGCCGGCCCACCCGTCGCCCGCCACCGCCCTTCCAAGGGGGCGCTTCGCTCCGCACCACCTGTTTCGTGCACGGTCGCCCAGGCCGCGTAGTAGGCCGCCGACCGCGCCGCCCGCACCGCCACGTGCACGTCGGCCAGGCGGTGCTTGACCGCCTGGAAGGACCCGATCGCCCGCCCGAACTGCTCCCGCTGCTTGACGTACTCCACGGTCCGCTCCAGCGCCCGGTCGGCGGCTCCCACGGCCTCGGCGGCGAGCACGGCGGCCACGAAGTCGCCGAGGCCGGCGAGCGCGGAACGGACGTCGGCGTCCGCGTCGGGGCCCAGCAACTCGGCTTCGACATTGCGCAGTTGCACCCGGCCCTGACCGCGGGTGGCGTCCAGGCTGGTCCGCCGGGTCCGTACCACCCCGGCGGCGTCGCCCCGCACCAGGAAGAGGAGGACGCGCGAGCGGGCGTACCCGCCGGTGTGCGCGGGCACCAGCAGCAGTCCGGCGCTGTGGCCGTCGAGGACCTGGTCGGCCTCCCCGTACAGCCGCCACCGGTCCGCCGTGCGGCGGGCCTGGACGCCCCCGGCCCGGCCGCCGCCCGCCCAGTCGGCGGTGGGCGGCCCGGTGAGCGCGAGGGCGCTGCCGAGCCGGGTGCCGGGGACGGCGAGGGCAGCGGTGAGGCTGCCGTCGGCGATCCGCGGGAGCAGTTCGGCGCGCTGGGCGTCGGTGCCGAGGGCGAGCAGCAGCGGGGCGGCGAGCACGGCGGTGGCGAGGAACGGGACGGGTGCGAGGGCCCGCCCCAACTCCTCGGCGGCGAGGACGACTTCCGTGCGGGAGCAGCCGGTCCCGCCGTACTCCTCGGGAAGGGCCAGGCCGGGCAGGCCGAGGTGTTCGCCGAGGACGGTCCACAGGGCGGGGTCGTACCCCTCCGGCCTGTCGACGGCGGCCCGCACGTCCTCCGTGCCGCAGCGCTTGTGGAGCAGTTCACGCAGGGCGCGCCGGATCTCGTCCTGCTCGTCGGTGAAGCGGGCGTCCATGACCGGACCTCCTGACGATCTGACGGCCCGTCATGCTAGGGGCGTCGGATGCAGATGCACAGAGGCGGAGTCCAGCGGATCTGATGTACCGTCAGATTCATGACTGGACCCCGCAAGGTCGCCGTGGTCGGCGTGGCCCTGTCCGACTGCGGCCGGGTGGACGAGGCCACCCCGTACGCCCTGCACGCCCAGGCGGCCCGCCGCGCGCTGGCCGACGCCGGTCTCGGCCGGGACGTGGTGGACGGCTTCGCGTCGGCGGGGCTCGGCACGCTGGCGCCCGTGGAGGTGGCCGAGTACCTGGGCCTGCGCCCCACCTGGGCCGACTCCACCTCCGTCGGCGGCTCGACCTGGGAGGTCATGGCGGCCCACGCGGCCGACGCGATCGCCGCCGGCCACGCCAACGCGGTTCTGCTCGTGTACGGCTCGACGGCCCGCGCCGACATCCGGGCGGGGCGGCGCACCGGGAACCTGTCCTTCGGCGCCCGCGGCCCCCTGCAGTTCGAGGTGCCCTACGGCCACACCCTCATCGCCAAGTACGCGATGGCCGCCCGCCGCCACATGATCGAACACGGCACCACCGTCGAGCAGTTGGCGGAGGTCGCGGTCCAGGCCAGGGCCAACGCGGCGCTGAACCCGGACGCGATGTTCCGCACCCCGATCACGGTCGACGAGGTCCTGTCCGGGCCGATGATCGCCGACCCGTTCACCAAACTGCACTGCTGCATCCGCTCGGACGGCGGCGCGGCGGTCCTGCTGGCGGCCGAGGAGTACGTACGGGACTGCCGTACCGCCCCGGTGTGGGTCCTCGGCACGGGCGAGTGCCTCTCCCACGCCACCATGTCGGAGTGGGCGGACTTCACGGTCTCCCCGGCGGCGGTGAGCGGCGAACTGGCCTTCCGGCGGGCCGGGGTCACTCCCGCCGACATCGACTTCGCCGAGATCTACGACGCGTTCACCTACATGACCCTCGTCACCCTGGAGGACCTCGGCTTCTGCGCGAAGGGCGAGGGCGGGGCGTTCGTGGAGAAGGGGAGATTGAAGGTCGTGGGCGGGGAGCTTCCGGTGAACACGGACGGCGGCGGCCTGTCGGCCCAGCACCCCGGCATGCGCGGGCTGTTCCTCCTGGTGGAGGCAGTACGGCAACTGCGCGGCGAGGCCGGCGAACGGCAGGTGCGGCGGGCGGACGGGGGGCTGCCGGAGCTGGGGGTGGCGTCGGGGACGGGCGGCTGGTTCTGCTCGTCGGGGACGGTGGTGCTGGGACGGGGGTGACACGGGCTCCGCGAACGGTCGCGGAAATCCACGGGACGGCGGCAACCTCCCGGGCCCCGGCGGCAACTGTCGTACGGAAGCTTCGACGTTCGAAGGACGTGCACCGCCGAACCGCGTAAGGATCCCTCCGTGGCCTCCTCCTCACATCGCCGACGCCCGCAGCCGGACCGGGACTTCGCCTGGCGCCCGGTACGCGGACCGCTGCTCGCCGTGACCGCCGTGGCCGTCGTCGCCCTGGTCGTGACCCTGGCCGTGGCCTTCCGCCCCGGCACCGCGGCCGGCGCCGCCGGACCGGAGCGGGCGGTGGCCGGATCCGCGTCGCGGGCCGCACCGGGCACGGCGACGGACCCGGCCACGCCGACGCCTCCGACGTCTCCGGAGCCGTCGACCGCCGCACCGAAGCCGTCGGCGAGCAAGCGGACCACCCCGTCGGCGTCCCCGTCCACCGCCCCCTCCCGGCGTGCGGAGAGCAGCACCACCCACGCCGCCTCCGTCGCCACCACCACCGCCCCCGCAGCCGGCCGGATCCGCCCCGGCACCACCTACCAGGGCGTCGCCACCTCCTACGACGTCGGCAACGGCGACGGCGCCTGCTCCTACGGCCCGACCTCCGACGTGATGACCGCGGCGATGAACACCGCGGACTACGAGACGGCGAAGGCCTGCGGCGCGTACGTCTCCGTCCGCGCGGCGAGCGGTACGGCCATCACCGTACGGATCACCAACGAGTGCCCGGCACCCTGCGCGGTCGGCCAACTGGACCTGAGCCGGCAGGCGTTCGCCAAGCTGGCCCCCCTGTCGGCGGGCCGGATCCAGATCACCTGGAGCCTGCTGAGCCCGGCCGTCTCCGACACGGTCTCGATCCGCTACAAGACCGGTTCCACCCAGTACTGGTGCGGCATCCAGGCGATCGGCCACCGCAACCCGCTGGCCCGCCTGGAGGTCCGCACCGGCAGCGGCTGGCTGGCGCTCCCCCGCACCGAGTACAACTACTTCCTCTCCGACCAGGGCACCGGCTGCGGCCACGACATCCGCCTCACCGACGTCTACGGCGAACAACTCACCGTGCCCGCACTCGCGATACGCCCGGACGCGACACAGCAGACCACCCTCCAGTTCACCCGCCACTGAAAGGCCCCCCCCCCGCTACAGCGCCCCGTATGGGGCGGCCCCGTAAGGGGCGCTGGGGGTACCCCCGGCCGAAGGCTGGGGGAGGAACTGCGCGACCAGCCACGACGGCGCCGCACCCGACCGACGACCCGGCCCGTCGCGGCACCCCCAGCGAAGCGGCTAGCGGGCCGGCACGATCCGGTGGCTCCGCCTGGGCTCGGGCCCGTCGAGAAGCGCGACACCGATGTGGTGGCGGCCGCGCACCCACGCCGTGGGCGTCAGGACGAGCCCGACGACCGCGACGAACACACTGGCCGAGAAGACGGCCGGCAGCGCCCTGCCGCCCTCGTGGACCGCATAGCCCACGGCGGCGACCGAGACGAGCAGGGAGAACCCCGACACCGCCGCCCACCCGTTGCGCACCCGCCGGGTCCGCGCGTGGTCGGCGACCTCGGCGAGGACGGCCGCCGTACAGACGGGACACTCCAGCTCGACCCGGTCCCGCCCCTCGGCCGGCCGCACCAGCCGGAAGTCGCGGGCGGCCCAGGTGACGGCCCGCGTCCTGCGCCGTCCGACATCGCCGTTTACATGGCGTACGGCCACTTTCACGGTCTTCGGTCCCCTCATGCCGGACAGTGTGCGGGCGGGGCACAGGTGTTCGCAGCGGTTTGCTCGGTTGTGCCCCGGGGCTTGGCCGCGGAGCCCCGGGGCCGCCGCACGAGGTTGCTGATGACACGGGTGCGGGAGTTACCGAGTGATACTCGGCACATGGCAGCAACGGATCTTCACACGCTCCTGAAGTCGCTCCGGGTCTGGTCCCCCGAGACCACGGAGCTACGGCTGTTCGACCCCGGGTCGGCGCCGGACTCCCCGCTCCCGCTCTTCACCACGTGGTTCGCGGAGGCGGTGGCGGCGGGACAGCCGGAGCCGCACACCGTGTCGCTGGCGACGTCGGACGACGAGGGCCGGGCGGACGTCCGGATCGTGATGCTGCACGGCGCGGACGCGCACGGCTGGTCCTTCGCGTCGCACGCGACCAGCCGCAAGGGGCACCAGCTGAGCGCCCGCCCGTACGCGGCCCTCGCCTTCTACTGGCCGGTGCTGGGCCGCCAGGTCCGGCTCCGCGGCCCCGTCACCGCGGCTCCCTCGGAGGAGAGCCAGGCCGACCTGCACGCCCGCTCGACCGGCGCCCTGGCGGCGGCGCTCACCGGCCGCCAGAGCAGCCCCCTGTCCTCGCTGGAGGAACTGCGCACGGAGTCGGAGGCGGCCTGGCGACGCGCCCACGCCGACCCGGCCGCCCCCTCCCCGACCTGGACCCTCTACCACCTGCGGCCCGAGGAGGCGGAGTTCTTCCAGGGCGACCCGGACCGCCGGCACGTCCGGCTCCGGTACGTCGCCGAGGCGGACGGCGCGTGGCGGAAGGAACTGCTCTGGCCGTGACCGCCGGGGTCCGGCCGTGACCGGCGGGGCCGGTGCTCAGGCCGCGAGGCCCTCGATCGCCACGGGCAGGTGGCGGGGGCCGCGCAGCACCGCGTTGGCGCGGTACGGCGGCGGGTCCTCGAGCAGCCCGGAGAACTTCACCCGCCTGAACAACTCCGGTACTGCCGCGTGGAGTTCGATCCGGGCGAGCGGGGCGCCGAAGCAGTAGTGGATGCCGGTGTAGAAGCCGAGGTGCTCGTTGTCCTTGCGGTCGGGATCGAAGCGGTCGGGGTCGTGGAAGCGCGCGGGGTCACGGTTGGCCGCGGCCAGCATGAGCCAGACCGGCGAGCCCTTGGGGATCGTCGAGCCGGCGACCTCGATGTCGGCCAGGGCGGTGGTCCACGGGACGAACTGCACCGGAGGCTCGAACCGCAGCACCTCCTCGATGAGCGGGACGGCCAGCCGCGGCTCCCTGTGGAACCGGTCGAGGAGGTCGGGGTGGCGCAGCAGGGTGAGGGTCGTGTTGGTGATCGCGTTGACGGTGGTCTCGTGGCCGGCGACCAGCAGCAGCACCGCGGTGGCCTCCAGGTCCGCCGGTGTCATGTCGGGGGCGAGCGCGCTGAGTATCCCGGGGCCGGGGTGGCGGCGCCTGGTCTCGATCAGCTCGGCCAGGTAGCCGCCCATCTCCTGGCGGGCCCGCTGTGCCTGCTCCTGCGCGTCGTCGCCGCCGGCCGCGGGATCGAGGGACGACGCCAGGGCGTCGGCCCAGCCGTGGAAGCGCGGTTCGTCCTCGCGCGGCACGCCCAGCACCCGGCAGATGGCGGTGACGGGCAGCGGGTAGGAGAAGTCCTCGACGATGTCGACCCGGTCCTTGCCGTCGAAGGCGTCGAGCAGTTCGGTGACGACCGTGGACAGTTCCCCGCGCAGGCCGTCGAGGAACCGGGGGCTGTGCGGCGGCCCGAACGGCCGGTTGATGGTGTCGCGCAGCCGGTCGTGCACGGGCGGGTCGGTGAAGATGAAGCTGGGCGGCAGGCCGGACTCCTCCGCCGGCTGCCCGACGCGGGCGTAGCCGGGCGGGCGGTTGCTCGTGTCGTTGCTCAGCCGAGGGTCGTTGGCCAGGCCCCGTACCTCGTGGTAGGTGCTGACCAGGTAGGTGCCGTCGTCCTCCCGCAGGACCGGTGTCTTGCGCAGCTCCGCGTAGAGCGGGTACGGATCGGCCCGGTTGGCGTAGTCGGTGATCTGCGCGGAGATGGGGTCGGGCGTCATGGCGTCTCCTCGGGGCTCCGGGCGGTACAAGGCCGGTGGTCAGGCGTGCGACGGAACGAACTCGACACGTCGTTCGCTCGGTGAGTGACCGGTCAGCGTGACCGTGGCCCCGTGGGTGGGCAGGTGGGGGTCGGGGAAGGCGGGGTCGACCGGCTGCAGCGTCTCGGTCCTGCGGTCGACCGTGCGGTACTCCGGCGGGAAGGGCGCCCCGGACGCGATCTGCTGCTCGTAGAACCCCAGCCACTTGGCCCCGTCGAAGGCCACCGCGGCGATGCAACGGCCGTGGTACCCGTACACCGCGACGAACCGCTCCTCGGTGAGCGCCCCCTGCGCGACGACCAGCTGGTCGCCCAGCGAGGGCACGCCCACCGACTTGATGTTGACGCCGAACTGGGAGGACCAGAACATCGGCAGCCACAGATGCGGCCGGCGCTCCGGGCTCGCGCAGATCATGTTGTGGGCGGCGATCTCGGCCTGCTCGACCGCGTTGCCCCAGTGCTCCAGCGACAGGAACTGGTAGTCGAACAGCGGGTGGGGACTGCGTGCGACGTCCCCGGCGGCGTAAATGTCGTCGGTGACGATGCCGTTGACGTCGAACACCCGGCACCCCGCGTCGCACGCGATCCCGCGGGGCCCCGCGGCCACCCCGGAGCCGGCCAGCCAGTCCGTGTTCCGCATGGCACCGAGCGAGACGACCGCCACCTGCACGTCGATCGCCGAACCGTCGGACAGATGGGCGCGCCTGAGCCGCCCCACGTCGTCGCCCTCCAGGGCGGTGACGCTGATGCCGCAGCGCAGGTCCACGCCGTGCTTGCGCTGCAGCCGGTCCGCGACCACGCCGACCACCCCGCCGAGCGCGCCCACCAGCGGAGCCGGGCCGCGTTCCGCGACCGTCACGTCGAGGCCCAGCTCCCGGCAGGCCGAGGCGACTTCGGAACCCGTGAAGCCGGCCCCGATCACCAGCACCCGGGACACGCCCCCGGCCAGCTTCCGGGTCAGGCGCGCGGAGTCGTCGCGGGTGCGCAGCACGAACACCCCGTCCAGCGCGGCCTCTTCCGGGTGGATCCAGGGCCGGGCCCTGGTCCCGGTGGTGATCAGCAGGCGGTCGTAGGGGACGCTGTCGCCGTTGGCCAGGATCACCCGCCTGGTGTCCCGGTCCAGTTCCTCGGCGGCGACCCCCAGCCGCCACTCGGCGTCGATGTCCCGCCGCCGCGGCAGCGCGGTGTCCTCGGGCCGCGCCCGCCCGAGCAGCGCCTGCTTGGACAGCGGCGGCCGGTCGTAGGGTTCGTACGGCTCGTCGCCGATCATGGTCAGTGATCCGGTGAAGCCCTGGTCGCGTAGGGTCTCCGCGGCGCGCAGACCGGCCAGCGAGGCGCCGACGACGACAATGCGGCCCTCGCGCCGCAGGACCTCGATCTCCGTGTCAGCCGACATGGGACTCCACCCGCCTCGTCGGCTCGTCGGAGTAGTCGACCAGGATGGCCTGGACGGGGCAGGCGGCAGCGGCCTCCTCCACCCGGTCGCGGAGTTCCTCGTCGAAGCGAGGGGAGAACAGCAGCGCTTCCTCGCCGTGCAGGGCGAAGACGTCCGGGGCGAGGAAGACGCACTGCGCGAATCCCTGGCACCGGTTGAGATCGACGACAAGCCTCATCGGGCACCCGCTCTCTGCGCGGGCCGCGACTCCCCGCGTACCCCGCGGCCACCCGCGCTCGGTCCATACGCCGGCCGGCATGCCTTCCTCCCAGCCTGTGCCTCCACCGAGGGCCTCGCAAGACGAGCCTCTTCAGGGGCGCGGGGAACTGCGCGACCAGCCACGACGCAGCCGCAGACGGCAGACGACAGTCAACTGACGGCAGACGACGGACCGCGGCTCCGCCGCTCCGCTCAGGACGCCGCCCCGAACTCGTACAGCACCCAGTCCGCCACCGCCCGGTAGCCGATGCGCCGGTAGAGCTCGTTGCTCGTCGGATTCGCGAGGTCCGTGAAGAGCAGCACCTCGGCGGCGCCCGCGGCGAGCGCCGCCCGGCTCACCTCCGCCGTCACCGCACCGGCGTACCCGCGGCCGCGCAGTTCCGGCGGGGTGTAGACCGGCCCGACCCGGACCTGGCCGGCCACCGCGAGGGTCAGTCCCGCCATGGAGACGGGGGTGCCGTCGGGGATCTCCCAGAGGGTGGCGCCGCCGTAGGAGAGCCGGAAGTCGGCCCACTCCCCGGCGTCCCGGCCGCCGTGCAGGCCCGCGTCCGCCACGAACCCCTCGTACCAGCGGATCAGCAGGTCCCGGTCGGAGCCGTCGGCCGGCCTCGCCCGCCCCTCCGGCGCCGGGTCGGGAGGCGCCAACTCGGCCAGCCGATACAGGCGTTGCAGCTCACGCAGCTTTCCCGGCGCCCCCGTCCGGCGCGCCCACTCCGCCACGAACGCCTCCGCCGTGGCGGCGTCGGCGCAGATCCCGGAGACCGGGTGGCCGAGGGCGAGCAGGCGGTCGGCCAGCGCCTCGGCCTCGGCGGCCGTGAGGCGGGTGACGTTCAGGGCGTACGGGGGCGTGTGGAGCAGCGCCGCGGCCACGCCGCCGTCGCCTCGGGTCAGGAGACCGAAGAACGGCGGGTCGTCGCCGTAGGCCCGCGGCCCCCGCCGCCTGAGCTGCGCCGTCACGGTGAGGTGGACGGTGTGGAGATCGGGACGTGAGCGGAGGAAGTCGCCGCCGCGGGCGAGGTGTTCGTCGACGTCGTCGGTGAAGTGCCAGTCTGCCGAGCGGAGTTGTGTGGTCATGGTCGATGGTCCCGGCGTACCACCGCACCGCGCACCCGAATTTGCCCCGCCCGACCCCGCTCAACCTCGCGCCGGGACCCGGTCGAGGTCCGGGCTCGGGTCCGTGGCGAGGCGGGCGTGCAGGTGTACGTCCCGGAAGGCGTCCTGCCGGCCCGCCTCGAACATCGCGCCCCGCAGCGTCCCCTCGTAGTCGTAGCCGCATGTCAGGGCTATCCGGCAGGACGTGTCATGGCCGAGGGCGTGCCCCAGCTCCAGGCGGTGCAGGCCCAGTTCGGCGAAGGCCCAGTCCGTGGCCAGCGCCAGCGCACGGGTGGCGACCCGGCGGCCCCGCGCCTCGGGCAGCACCCAGTAGCCGACCCGGGCCGTCCGGAACGTGTGGTCGATCATGTTGACGCCGACGTGGCCGAGGGTCGTACCGCTCGCCGTGTCCGTGATCCGGAACGGCGCGCAGGTGCCGTCCGCCGCCTGCTTCCGCTGCGCGGCCAGGGCGGCGCGGGCGCCCGCGAGGTCGCTCACCTCGGTGAGCGGGGTGTTCCAGCGGCGGAAGTCCGGGTCGGTACGGCTGCGCAGCCACGCCTCGGCCTGCGCCTCCGCGTCCGGGTCCCAGTGGTCGAGCCGCAGACCGTGACCGTGCGGGGTGACGTCGGGGCGATGGGCGGCGGGCTGTTCGTCGGTGAGGGCCATGGGGCCATTCAAACGCGTGCGCCGGACGGGGGCCCTCGGGTTTCCCCGCACGGCCCGGCCGGCGGCCTCGGGCGCCTCAGTACGACGCTCTCGGTACGACGCCCTCGGTACGTCGGCCCCGGCGCGGCGGCCCCGGCGCAGAGTCCTCAGTGCGGCGGCCCCGGCGCCGGGCGGAACACCGGTGCCCCCTCCCGGAAGGCGACCTCCAGCTCAAGTCCGGCGCGCAGGGTGCCCGGTTCGGTGCCCACCAGCTCCGTCATCATGCGCGGCCCCTCCGCGAGGTCGACCACGGCCGGCACGTACGGGACGCGGTCGCCGAACGGCGGGAGGTCGTTGCGGTGGACGACGGACCAGGTGTAGAGGGTCGCGCGGCCGGTGGCCCGTTCCCAGGTGACGTCCTCGCTCCAGCAGTGGGGGCAGAACTCCCGGGGGTAGTGGTGGGCCCGGCCGCAGTCGCCGCAGCGGCGGAGCAGCAGCCGGCCCTCGGCCGCCGCCTCCCAGTAGGGGCGGGTGAAGGCGTCCGGTTCGGGGCGGTCGTACCGCGGGCGCTCGCCGCGTATGCCGTGCGTGCCGTCGGAACTCGTCGCGTCCATGAATCTGACAGTACGTCAGATCCTGAAGCGCAGCCCAGACCCGGATGGGCAAAACCTGTGCGACTCCCGTGACCCTGTGGGTCCACCGTGAGATCCCGGGAAATTGTTGACGATTTTGTCGGCGCAAGATTACGTTCGCAACCGCAAGGCCAGGGAGTTCGATACGAGCGTTCGATACGAGAGGCAGCAGGGTGAAGCACAGGGCAGTCAAGCGCAGGACCGTGGTCATGGGGATCGGCGCCGCGGCCGGTGTCGCGGCAGTCGGCGGTATCGCCCTCAGCGCGCAGGCGTCGAGCGGTTCCTCCTCGTCCCCGGACTCGCTGGCCTTCGACCCGGACGGGTACTCGAAGCTGACGAAGACGATCACGGACGCCGAGGGCACCGAGCACGATGTGACATACCACTTCTGGAAGGCGATCACCTACGTCGCCGACCCGGTGGACGCCACCTACCAGTCCCTGATCGTCAGCGCCCCGGTCGAGATCGACGGCACGGCCGTCGACCCGGCGAACGCCCCGATCCTGCTCGCCAACTCCATCGGCGGCTACATGCCCTCCTCCGTGGCCGACGCCACCGAGGTCGGCGGCGGCGGTTCCGCCATGGGCGGCGGCACGGCGCCGAGCGGTGCGCCCACCGGCGCGGCCCCCAGCTCTTCCGCGAGCACGGCCGCCAACGCCAACGGCAACACCAACGCCACCGGCGGCGCCACCTCCAGCAACCAGCTGCTCGCGCTGGCCGCCGGGTACGTCGTGATCGAGCCCGGCGCCCGCGGCCGTACCCTCAAGAACTCCGGCGGCGAGTACTACGGCACCGCCCCCGCCGCGATCGTCGACCTGAAGGCCGCCGTCCGGTACATCAGGGCGAACAAGGGCCTGATCCCCGGCGACACCGAGCGCATCGTCTCCGCCGGCACCAGCGCGGGCGGCGCCCTGTCCTCGCTGCTCGGCGCGTCCGGCGACAGCCCGATCTACGACAAGTACCTGAAGGAGCTCGGCGCGGCCGACGCCTCCGACGCGATCTTCGCGGTCGGCGCCTGGTGCCCGATCACGGACCTGGAGCACGCCGACGGCGCCTACGAGTGGAACTGGGGCACCAACGACCTCGCCACCGGCAAGCAGGTCGACCAGTCCGTCTCCAAGGACCTGAAGGCGCAGTTCGCCGAGTACCAGGCGGGCCTGAAGCTGCGCGGCCTGGACGGCTTCGGCCCGCTGACCGCCCGCAACTACGACGACTACCTGGTCGAGCAGTACCTGCAGCCCTCGGCCACCAGGTACCTCGCCGCCCTCTCGGACTCGGACCGCGAGACGTACCTGGCGAAGAACACCTTCATCACCTGGTCCGACGGCAGGGCCGCCTTCGCCTGGGACGACTTCCTCACCCACGTCGGCGCCCGCAAGAAGGACACCCCGGCCTTCGACGCCTTCGACCTGTCGGCCGGCGAGAACAATGAATTCGGAGCGGGTACGACCGAGACCCGCCACTTCACGGCGTACGGCGCGAAGAACGACTCCACCGGGCTCGGCAGCAAGCGGGTCGCCGCCGACATCCCCGAGAAGCTGAACCTGATGAACCCGATGTTCCACCTGGTAGAGAAGGTCAACGACCGCCGCTCCAGGCACTGGTGGATCCGCCTCGGCACCAGCGACTCCGACACCTCGCACGTCGTCTGCGCGAACCTGGCGGCCCGCCTGGACAACCTCGGCGACGACGTCGACCACCTCTACTACTGGGACGAGGGGCACGGCGCCAACACCGACCCGGGCGACTTCATCACCTGGATCGCCACGGTGACGGGCTACGGCAAGGGCAGGAAAGGCAAGAAGGACAAGCGGAATTAACAGGCCCCCGCGGAAGTAAGAAGCTCTCACAATCGTGATGGCGCTCTCGAAGCCGCGATAGCCTCCCCGAACGCGGCGTCCTTTTTCCCGTCTGTCTAAGGACGCCGCCCACCCGTGACGTCGGGCCCCAGCGCACCGGGGCCCGACGTCACGGGCCTTTCTCATTTCCGCCCCACGAGCACCAGATGAGGTGGGCTACGTCACAAGTCGCACCCACTTCTCCTACGGGTGTGATCAATCCGCAACCAATTCCGGTCTTGACCGAGACCCATCAACGTGAAGCGTGATTACGCTCGCGCTCATGGCCGTGTTCTCCCCCACCGTTTCGCCCGTCTACGTCATCGGCGCAGGCCCCGGAGGGCTCGCCGCCGCGTACGCGCTGCGGGCCCGGGGCATCCGTGCCGTGATCCTGGAGAAGTCGGACGACGTCGGCGCGTCCTGGCGCCGCCACTACGACCGCCTCCACCTCCACACCACCCGACGCCTGTCCGCGCTGCCCGGGCTGCCCATGCCGCGCCGGTTCGGCCGCTGGGTCTCCCGTGACGACGTGGTGCGCTACCTGGAGAAGTACGCCGAGCACCACGAACTGGAGATCGTCACCGGCGTCGAGGTCTCCCGCGTGGAACGCTCGCCCGACGGCGACGGCTGGCTGCTGCACGCCTCCGGCGGACGGGAGCTGACCGGCTCCGCGGTGGTGGTCGCCACCGGCTTCAACCACACCCCGCGCATCCCCGACTGGCCGGGCCGGGACGGCTTCCCCGGGGAGTTCCTGCACGCCGGCGCGTACCGCGACGCCAAGCCCTTCGCCGGCCGGGACGTCCTCGTCGTCGGCACCGGCAACACCGGCGCCGAGATCGCCGTCGACCTGACCGAGGGCGGCGCCTCCCGGGTGCGGCTGGCCGTCCGCACGGTCCCGCACATCGTGCGCCGCTCCACCGCGGGCTGGGCGGCCCAGTACAACTCCGTCCTGGTACGACGGCTCCCGACCGCCTTCGTCGACCGGCTGGCCCGCACGATGGCCAAGGTCAGCGTGCCCGACCTGGCCGCGCACGGCCTGCCCCGCCCCGACAGCGGCCTCTACAGCAGGGTGAAGCAGGGCGCCATCCCGGTCCTGGACGTCGGCCTGATCGACGCGGTGCGCCAGGGCAGGGTCGAGATCGTGGCCGCCGTCGACGGCTTCGAGGACGGCGAGGTCGCCCTCGCCGACGGCACCCGCGTCGCCCCCGACGCGGTGATCGCCGCGACCGGATACGTCCGCGCCCTGGAGGGCCTCGTCGGCCACCTCGGCGTGCTCGACGACCGCGGCCACCCGGTCGCCCACGGCCCCCGCACCCCGAAGAACGCCCCCGGCCTCTACTTCACCGGCTACACCAACCCGATCAGCGGCAACATCCGCGAGATGGCCATCGACGCGGAGAAGATCGCGAAGGCGGTCGCCAAGACGGCCGCCAAGACCGCGGCGAGGTCGGCCGCAGAGCGGTAGCCGACGGCGTAGATACCCCCAACCTCCTTGTACAGCAACCCCGTTGCCCATGTGACGCAGGCGACGGACGTTGCTTGTTACCGGCGGTAGCATCCCGCCCGTGCCCGGGACCAGAATGTGAGCCCTGCTCAACTTTCCGGTTCCACCCCCTCTCGCCCAGCACGGAGGACGCACGTGGCACGTGAAAGACAGCCCTCACCCCAGCCGTCACCCCAGCCCTCACCCCGGCTCTCCCGCCGCTCCCTCCTGGGCGGTGCCGCCGCCGGAGCCGCCGGCCTCACCGCGGTCTCCGCGGGCGCCGCCCCGGCCGCCACGGCCGCCGCGTCCCGGACCGTGGACGTCGCGATCGTCGGCGGCGGCATCGCCGGGCTCACCGCGGCCCGCGACCTGGTGGCCGGCGGCAGGACGGTGGCGGTGCTGGAGGCCTGGGACCGGGTCGGCGGCCGGGTGGTGAACCTGAAGCTGGCCAACGGCGGTTACACCGAGGGCGGCGGCGAGTTCGTCGGCCCCACCCAGAACCGCATCAAGGCCCTCGCCGACTCCCTGGGCGTCGCCACCTTCACCACGTACAACACGGGGAACAACCTCCTCTACAAGGACGGCAAGCGCACCCCGTACGACACCGGCGGCCTGCTCGGCTCGGTCCCGCCGGTGGACGCGGCCGGCCTCGCCAACGCGGCGATCGTGCAGTCGGAGCTGGACGGCATGGCCGCGACGGTGCCGGTGGACGCCCCCTGGACCGCCGCCAAGGCCGCCGAGTGGGACAAGCAGACCTTCGAGAGCTGGCTGAACGCCCACGCGATCGTGCCCTCCGCCAAGTTCCTGCTGGACCTGGCCTGCACGTCGGTCTTCTCGGCCCAGCCCCGCGAACTCTCCCTGCTCTACGTCCTCTACTACATCGCCGCCGCCGGCGACGAGTCCAACGCCGGCACCCTGGAACGCCTCACCGACACGGCCGGCGGCGCCCAGGAGTCCCGTTTCGTCGGCGGCTCCCAGCAGGTCCCGATCAAGCTGGCCGCGACCCTCGGCGACCGGGTGGTGCTGAGCGCGCCGGTGCGGTCCATCGTCAGGTCCGGCGGCGGGTACGTCGTCACGGCGGACGGCGTCACGGTCACCGCGACCCGGGTCGTCGTCGCGCTGCCGCCCCCGCTGGCCGCCCGGATCGACTACGACCCGCTGCTCCCGGCCGCCCGCGACCAGCTCACCCAGCGGATGCCGATGGGCTCGATCGGCAAGGCCATCGCGGTCTACGACACCCCGTTCTGGCGGGCCGACGGTCTCAACGGGCAGGCGGTCAGCGACTCCGGAGTGGTCCGCTCGACCTTCGACAACTCCCCGCCGGACGGCTCCTACGGCGCCCTGATGGGGTTCATCGAGGCCGACGAGATGCGGGCGTACGACGCGGCGGGCGAGGCCGACGTCAGGGCCGCCGTGCTGGCCGACTACGCCAACTACTTCGGCGACAAGGCCAAATCCCCCACTTCCTTCGTGCTGCAGCGCTGGGACAATGAGGGCTTCTCGCGGGGCGGCCCGGTGGCCTACGCGCCGCCCGGGGTGCTCACCGAGTACGGGGCCGCGCTGCGCGAGCCGGCGGGCGGGATCCACTGGGCCGGGACGGAGACGTCGACGTTCTGGACCGGGTACATGGACGGGGCGGTGCGGTCGGGCGAGCGGGCGGCGAAGGAGGTACTGGCCGCCCTCGGGTGAGAAGAAGAGCCGCTTCAGCCCTCAACTTTGCGTGCAGACCGGTTCCTGACGCAGCGTCAGTTCAGTAATCTGACACTGCGTCAGTTAATTGTGCTGTCACACAGGAGCGGGCGGAACGATGCTTGGATCAACCCACGGCACCCTCACCACCGACTCCCGCCGGGCCCGGGTCATCGCCTGCGGTGAGCAGCGTCCCGGGCCCGCCGTCCACGGCCGCGCGGCCGACTCGGACGACGCGGACGCGCTGGACGTCAGCGGACGGCCGCTGTACGCGGACGTACCGGATCTGGACAGGTTCTTCCGCCCCGAGTCCGTCGCCGTGATCGGCGCCTCGGACGCCGAGGGGCGGCCCAACACCGGCATCACCCGGCAGCTGCTCGACTGGGCCGGGCGGGTCGGGGCCCGGGTACACCCGGTGCATCCGACCCGGCCGTCGGTCTTCGGCATCGCCTGCGTGCCCTCCGTCGCCGACCTGCCCGAGCAGGTCGACCTCGCCGTGCTGCTGGTCGCCGACCCGCTGCCGGTGATCGAGGAACTGGCCGAGGCCAAGGTGAAGTTCGCCGTGGCCTTCGCGTCCGGGTTCGCCGAGACCGGCGAGGAGGGCGCGGCCGCCCAGACCCGCCTCGCGGCGGCCGTACGCCGGTCCGGGCTGCGGCTGCTCGGCCCGAACACCAACCTGAACGCCTTCGAGCGGTTCCGCGACGACCTGGACGGCCCGGCGATCGCCCTGATCACCCAGTCCGGCCACCAGGGGAGGCCCGTCTTCGCCGCCCAGGAACTCGGCATCCGGCTCTCGCACTGGGCGCCGACCGGCAACGAGGCCGACCTGGAGACCGCCGACTTCATCTCCTACTTCGCCGAGCGCCCCGAGGTCGGCGCCATCGCCTGCTACGTCGAGGGCCTCAAGGACGGCCGCGCCTTCCTGCTCGCCGCCGACCGCGCGGCCCGCCGCCAGGTGCCCGTGGTCGCCGTGAAGGTCGGCCGCACCGAGGCCGGCGCCCGCACCGCCGCCTCCCACACCGGCAAGCTGACCGGCGCGGACGACGTGGTCGACGCCGCGCTGCGCCAGTACGGCGTGATCCGCGTCGACGGCCTCGACGAACTCCAGGACACCGCGGCCCTGCTGGCCCGGGCCCGGGCACCGCGCGCCGACGGGGTGGTCGTCTACTCGATCTCGGGCGGCACCGGCGCCCACGTCGCCGATCTCGCCGCCGGCCTCGGCCTGCGGCTGCCGGAGCTGTCGGCGGCCCGGCAGGCCGAGCTGCACCAGTGGATACCGGAGTACCTGAGCGTGGCCAACCCGGTCGACAACGGCGGGCACCCGGTGGGCGACTGGCGCGGCCGGAAGATCATCGACGCGATCCTCGCCGACCCGGAGGTCGGGGTGCTGGTCTGCCCGATCACCGGCCCGTTCCCGCCGCTCAGCGACAAGCTCGTCCAGGACCTGGTGGACGCGGCCGAGGCGACCGACAAGCTGGTGTGCGTGGTGTGGGGTTCACCGGTCGGCACCGAGGCCGCCTACCGCGAGGTCCTGCTCGGCTCCTCCCGGGTGGCCACCTTCCGCACGGTCGGCAACTGCCTCACCGCCGTCCGCGCCTACCTCGACCACCACCGCTTCGTGAGCGACTACCACTCCCCCTTCGACGAGGCCCCGCGCACCCCGTCCCCGTCCTACCGCAAGGCGCTCGCGCTGATGCGTCCCGGACAGCAGCTGAGCGAGCACGCAGCGAAGCAGCTGCTGCGCGCCTACGGCATCCGGGTTCCGCGCGAGCAGCTGGTGACCAGCGCGGCGGCGGCCGTGCGCGCGGCCGGGCTGGTCGGCTACCCGGTGGTGATGAAGGCGTCCGGCGGCCAGATCGCCCACAAGACGGAGCTGGGCCTGGTGAAGATCGGCCTGACCTCGGCCAGCCAGGTCCGGGACGCGTACCGCGACCTGACGGACATCGCCCGCTACGAGGGGGTCGCCCTGGACGGCGTACTGGTCTGCCAGATGGTGGAGCGGGGCGTGGAGATGGTCGTCGGGGTCACCCACGACGACCTGTTCGGGCCGACGGTGACCGTGGGGCTCGGCGGGGTCCTGGTCGAGGTGCTGCACGACGCGGCGGTGCGCGTGCCGCCGTTCGGCGAGGAGCAGGCCCGGGACATGCTCGCGGAGCTGCGCGGGCGGGCCCTGCTGGACGGGGTCCGGGGCCGGCCGCCGGCCGATCTCGAAGCCCTCGTCGAGGTGGTCCTCCGGGTCCAGCGGATGGCCCTGGAGCTCGGCGACCAGCTCGCCGAGCTCGACATCAACCCGCTGATGGTGCTGGAGCAGGGCCAGGGCGCGGTGGCGCTGGACGCGCTGGCGGTGTGCCGCTGATGGACACCGTCCGGTACGTGACCGCGGAGCGGGTCGCCCACCTCACCCTGGACCGCCCCGACGCGCTCAACGCCCTCACCCCCGACCAGCGCGACCACGTCATCCACCTGCTCGGCGAGGCCTCCGCGGACCCGGGGATCGGCGCGGTGGTCATCACCGGCACCGGCCGCGCCTTCTGCGCGGGCGCCGACCTCCGCGGCAGCGGCAGCGGCAGCGGCAGCGGCAGCGGCACAGCCGAACGCGTGCCGGGGGACGTGGCCCGCACCATCCGGCTCGGCGCCCAGCGGCTGATCGGCGCCGTCCTCGACTGCGAGAAACCGGTGATCGCGGCCGTCAACGGCACCGCAGCCGGCCTCGGCGCCCATCTCGCGCTCGCCTGCGACCTGGTCCTGGCCGCCGAGTCGGCCCGGTTCATCGAGGTGTTCGTGCGGCGCGGCCTGGTCCCCGACGGCGGCGGCGCCTACCTGCTCCCCCGGCTGATCGGCCCGCACCGCGCGAAAGAGCTGATGTTCTTCGGCGACGCGCTCTCGGCGCCGGAGGCCGAACGCCTCGGCCTGGTCAACCGGGTCGTCCCGGACGCCGACCTGCCCAAGACGGCCCGCGACTGGGCGGCCCGCCTGGCCACCGGCCCCACCCGCGCCCTGGCCCTCACCAAGCAGCTCGTCAACGCCTCCCTGGACACCGACCGGGCGTCCGCCTTCGCCGCCGAGGCCGCCGCCCAGGAGATCAACATGACGACCCGGGACGCCCAGGACGGGGTGCGGGCCTTCGTGGAGCGCAGGACCCCCGATTTCCAGGGCAGATGACGCCGATACCGGGTCCCTGCCCCTTCCCATCTGATGCCCCGTCACTTTCAATGAAGAGGTGATGGGACACGCAGGGGCAGCCGCGGCTGCCGTCCGTTATCTGAGGTCGGTTCCCGCGGCGGGGCCCGTGGAGGCGCTGCCGCGCCCGGAGTTGCGGTGCGTGCGCGCGGACGAGCGGGCGCCGGTCGACCAGACGGAGTTCCGGCGCGTGCTCGGCACCTTCGCGACCGGGGTGACCGTGATCACCGCACCGGCCGCCGAGGGCGAGTCCTCCCCGGCCGGCTTCGCCTGCCAGTCCTTCTCCTCCCTCTCCCTCGACCCGCCGCTGGTCTGCTTCATGGTCGGCCGCACGTCGGCCACCTGGCCGCGGATCGCCCGCGCCGGCGTCTTCTGCGTCAACGTCCTCGGCGCGGGCCAGGGCGAGCTGTGCCGCGCCTTCGCGGTGAGCGGCACCGACAAGTTCACCGGCGTCACCCACGACCCGGCCCCGGTCTCCGGCTCCCCCCGGCTGACCGGCGCCGCCGCCTGGATCGACTGCACGGTCCACGCCGTGCACACGGGCGGCGACCACCTGATCGTGGTGGGCCGGGTGACCGCGCTGGGCACGGGCGAGGACCCGGACCGGGCGCCGCTGCTGTTCCACAAAGGACGCTTCCTTTAGCCGGTCAGGCACCCCTGGGCGGCCTGCCACTTTTCGGACCGACAGGACGCCAGGACATCACTTCGTCCCCGGACAGGCCGAGACGGTTGAGGCGTTCGGTGTAGAGGCTGCCAAGAGGCTCCTCCCCCTTCTCGGGTGAGCGGCGGGTTCGGCCCCGGGCTCTGTGATCCGGGGCAGTTGCTCCACGCGTGCCCTGAGCAGCCGCAAGGCCGAACGAGATGAAACGCTCGCTCGGCATGTCGTACTTCCCGCCGCCTCCAGCAGAAGGGCCTGAGGAAGTCCGCCGACGTGAAGCGCGGCGTTACCGGGTGCGGGTACCTCACCATCGGCATACCCCTCGCCCTCCTCCCAGCGCTGCGCCTCCCACAGCCCCTCCCAACGGCGCCGTCCCTCGAGACCGGACGCCTTGTACCGGGGCGGGGCGGCCTGGGGAACGTACTCATCGGCCAGGAGTTCGGGGTGGCGACGCCGGCGCTCGCCGTCGGGGGCCTCCTCGGCATTTGAGTCATTAGGGATACACTCCTTAGAAGTGTATCCCTAAGGGTAGCGAGACCCCGGGAGTGGTCATGCAGCAGCCGAGGCCGGCCAAGCCGTCACGCGTCTTCGACCGGGGCGCCGAGTGGGACGCACTCACGGCCTTCGCGAACCGGCCCGTACCGCACGCCGCGCTCGGAGTCCTCAGCGGCAGGCGCCGTATGGGGAAGACGTATCTGCTGCGGGCGCTCGTCGAACAGTGCGGCGGGTTCTACTTCGGGGCCACCGACGCCACCGAGGCGGAGTCCCTGAGGCAGTTCAGCGCCGCCCTGGCCGAACACGTGGGCTCGCCCGTGCCCTTCTCGTTCGCCTCCTGGGACGACGCGGTCACCTACCTCTTCGGGCTCTCCACCGGTGCCCGGACACCCGGTGGCCAGGCACCTGACTCCCCTTTTCTCGCGGTCATCGACGAGTTCCCGTATCTCGTGCGGGCGGCTCCGGAACTCCCCTCCCTGATCCAGCGCGCGATCGACCGGGGCCAAGTGGAGGAGAGCCGCATGCGACTGCTGCTGTGCGGCTCGGCGATGTCCGTCATGGGCGGACTGCTGGCCAGCAGTGCGCCGCTGCGGGGGCGGGCCCAGCTCGAACTCGTCGTACGGCCCTTCGGCTATCGGGCGGCGGCGGACTTCTGGGGTGTCGCCACGGATCCCGCGTTGGCAGCCCGGTTGCACGCGGTCCTCGGCGGCACCCCGGCCTACCGCCGCCAGTTCCTGGCGGACGATGTCCCCGCCGATCTGGACGGCTTCGACGAATGGATCTGCCGGACGGTTCTCTCCCCGTTCAGTCCCCTCTTCCGGGAGGCCCGCTACCTGCTTGCCGAGGAGGCCGACATCCGGGACACGGCGCTGTACCACTCGGTGCTGGCTGCCGTGGCGCAGGGCAACACCACGCGTGGAGGCATCGCGAGCTACATCGGCCGCAAGTCCGTCGACATCTCGCACCCGCTCAACGTCCTGGAGGACAGCCATCTTCTGATGCGGGAGGCCGACATCTTCCGGGCCGGGAAGTCCCAGTACCGCATCACCGAGCCCCTGATCACCTTCTACGAGGCCGTCATGCGTCCGGCCTGGGCCCGGCTGGAAGCGGGTCAGGCCGCCGAGGTGTGGGCGCAGGCAGGCCAACGCTTCGCGGCGCAGGTGGCCGGTCCGCACTTCGAGGCGATGTGCCGTGAGTACGTCCTGGGGCCCGGGCGGACCCTGCTGAGCACGTCTCTGGGTGAGGTGGGCAGCGGCGTTGTGACCGATACGAAGGAACGTCGGCAGATCCAGGTCGATGTAGCCGTCGTCGAGCAGGGGTCCGGAGCAAACCGCCCGTCGGTCGCGCTGCTCGGCGAGGCGAAGTGGGGCACGGTCATGGGGGTCAACCACCTCGAACGCCTTGCACGCGCGAGGGAACTGCTCGCCGGGCGCGGCATGGACACCTCGCACTGCGGGTTGGCCTGTTTCAGTGCGGCCGGCTTCAGCGAAGCTCTGCGCGCCGAGGCGACGCGCAGCGGAGCGCTGTTGATCGGCCTGGACGAGTTGTACGGCCGGTCCATGCCGACGGGGTTCCTGCCCTAGGCCGCTGACACCGCCCGGTTCACGGCGCCGAGTGCCCCCGCCGCCACCGGCCGGCGCCGGATCAGCAGGGCCATCAGGGCCGCCGCCGCGCACAGGGTGCCGGAGGCGTACCAGACCATGTCGTACGTTCCGAAGGCGTCGCGGGCGACGCCGCCCAGCCAGGCGACGAGGGCCGCGCCGATCTGGTGGGAGGCGAGGACCCAGCCGAAGACGATGGCGCTGTCGTCGCCGTACCGCTCCCGGCACAGGGCCAGGGTGGGCGGGACGGTGGCGACCCAGTCGAGGCCGTAGAAGACGATGAAGAAGATCATCGAGGGGTGGACCGCCGGGCCCAGCAGCATCGGCAGGAAGAGGAGCGAGATGCCGCGCAGGGCGTAGTAGACGGCGAGCAGGCGGCGCGGTTCGAAGCGGTCGGTGAACCAGCCGGAGGCGATCGTGCCGACGACGTCGAAGACGCCGATGACCGCGAGCAGCGAGGCCGCCGTGGTGACCGGCAGGCCGTGGTCGTGGGCGGCGGGCACGAAGTGGGTCTGGACCAGGCCGTTGGTGGACGCCCCGCAGATCGCGAAGGTCCCGGCGAGCAGCCAGAAGGGCCCGGTGCGGACGGCGGAGGCCAGCACGCCGAGGGTCCTGCGGGCGGCTCCGGTGACCGGCGCCGGCTTCGGCACGAACTCGGTGGCGCCGTACGGCTTCTGCCCCACGTCCGCCGGGTGGTCGCGCAGCAGCAGCCAGACGAAGGGGACGACCGCGAGGGCGGCGAGCGCGACGGTGACGGCGGCCGGGCGCCAGTCGTACGTCTCGACCATCCAGGAGAGGAGCGGGAGGAAGATCAGCTGGCCGGAGGCGGAGGCCGCGGTGAGGATGCCGCTGACCAGGCCTCGGCGGGTGGTGAACCAGCGGTTGGTGACCGTGGCCGCGAAGGCGAGCGCCATCGAGCCGGAGCCGAGGCCGACCAGCAGGCCCCAGCAGAGCATCAGCTGCCAGGCCGCCGTCATCCACACGGTCAGGCCCGAGCCGACGGCGATCACGGTCAGCGCGACGGCCACCACCCGCCGTATGCCGAAACGGTCCATCAGCGCGGCGGCGAAGGGCGCGGTGAGCCCGTACAGCGCGAGGTTGACGGAGACCGCCGCGCCGATCGTGCCGCGCGACCAGCCGAACTCCGTGTGCAGGGGGTCGATGAGCAGGCCGGGCAGGGAGCGGAACGCGGCCGCGCCGATGATCGTGACGAAGGTGACGGCGGCGACGAACCAGGCGCGGTGGATGCGCGGTGAACGGGTCGGCTTCGAGCCCTCCGAGTCCTCGGCGGGGGCGGCTGCGGCTGCGCTTGTCTGGGGCACGCCACAAATATCCGGCCGCGGGTTCCCTCCATCGAGTGGCCAGGAGGACAGCATTCGCTAGGATCGGGCCATGAGCAGTGACCCCGGCTTCCGCCCGCACCGTGTCGTCGTCCTCGCCCTGGACGGCCTGCTCCCCTTCGAGCTGGGCATCCCGCACCGCATCTTCGGCCGTCCCAAGGACGACCGGGGGCGTCATCTCTACGAGGTCGTGACCTGCTCGGTCCGCCCGCCCGGCCCGGTCGCCACCGACGCCGACTTCGCGATCCACGTGCCCAACGGCCCGGAGACGCTGGCCACCGCCGACACCGTGATCGTCCCGGCCTCGTACGAGCTGGGCCCGGTCTTCGAGCAGGGCGTCCTCACCCCCGAACTGGCCGCCGCCCTCGCCCACATCCGCCCCGGCACCCGGCTCGCCTCCATCTGCACCGGCGTCTACGTGCTGGCCGCCGCCGGCTACCTGGACGGCCGCCCGGCGACCACGCACTGGGCCGAGGCGGACCACCTCCAGCGGCTGTTCCCGCGGCTGGAGGTGGACGCAGACGTCCTCTTCATCGACGACGGCGACATCCTCACCTCCGCCGGGGTGGCCGCCGGCATCGACCTGTGCCTGCACATGGTCCGCCGCGACCACGGCACGGCCGTCGCCAACGAGGTGGCCCGCCGCACCGTCGTCCCCCCGCACCGGGACGGCGGCCAGGCCCAGTACATCCACCGCCCCGTCCCCGACCCCCAGGTCGCCACCACCACCGCCGCCCGCGCCTGGGCGCTGGGCCGCCTCCACGAGCCCATCCAGCTGCGCGACATGGCCGAGCAGGAGGCCATGTCGGTACGGACCTTCACCCGCCGTTTCCGCGAGGAGACCGGCGTCAGCCCCGGCCAGTGGCTCACCCAGCAGCGCGTCGAACGCGCCCGCCACCTCCTGGAGTCCACCGGCCTCTCCGTCGACCAGGTCGCCCGGGACGCCGGCTTCGGCACCGCCCAGTCGATGCGCCAGCACCTACAGACGACGCTCGGCGTCACCCCGACCGCGTACCGCCGTACCTTCCGCACCGGGGCGGGCACCGGCGACGGCCCCGGCACGGTAGGCGCCACGCGCTGACCTCCCGGCCCGCCGCACCTCGCCCCACCAGCCGAGCGCGCTGAGCGTCAGGGTCACCCCGACCCCGGCCAGGACGGCCGTGGACGGTGCCACCACCCGCAGCAGCGCACCGGCGAGGGACCCGGTCGCGGCGTAACCGACGCCCGCGGCCGCGTACATGACCGAGTACCCGGCGGCCAGGGCACTCGGCGGGAGTACCGCGCGCAGCGCCAGGTTGCGGGTGAGCATGGCGGCCGACTGGAGCATGCCGCCCAGGACGAGCACGGGCGCGATCCCGGCCGTGTGCGGTATCAGCGCCGCGAGCGCCACACAGGCCGCCGTACCGCCCATCAGCAGCACGCTGTGGGTGCGCAGCCGCCCCGGCCAGGCGCGCAGGCCGTGCAGGAACGCGCCGAGCCCGCCGCCCACCGCCATCCCGGCCAGCAGCGGGCCCGACCAGCCCACGCCGATCCCGCGCTGTTCGAGCAGGGCGGGCAGCACGAGTTCGGACAGCCCGAGCAGGGTCATGCTGGCCGCGCCCGTGATGTACACCGGCCAGGCGCCGGCCAGGACGCGTGCGAGGGGCGCTTCCGCGTGCTCGCCCGCGCCCATGCCCCAGGCCGCCGGCAGGAGCCACAGCCCGGCCACCGAGGAGGCCATGAGGGCGGCCGCGAGCCACAACGGGACGCCGGGCGCGACGCCGAGGGCCAGGCCGGCCACGGCGGCCGGGGCGACGGCCCACACGGCCGCCGTGAGGATCGACTCGACGGACAGCGCCTGTGCCGCCGCACGCTCCGGGACCAGTGCGGTGAGCAGGGTGCGCAGGCCCCCGGTGGCGGCGGCCGGCGCGGCACCGGCGACGCACGCGAGGACGGCGAGGACGGCCGGGGGCGCGGTCGGGAAGCCGCCGAGCCCGGCGAACGCGACGGCGCCGACCGCGAGTCCGGCGGCCAGCTGTGCCCGCGCCCGCTCCGGACGCAGCCGCATCCCGAGCACGGGCGCGGCCACGATCTCGCCGATCACATAGGCCGCCGCGAGCAGCGCGCCCAGCGAGTAGCCGCCGGGCCGCTCGCGCACCAGGAACACCAGGGCCAACGGCGCCATGGCGACCGGCATCCGGGCACCCACGGCAGTCCCGGCCCAGGCCAGGACCTGCCGGGACGCGACATCGCGGTAGGTCATGGGACGACGGTAGGCGGCGGGACCGACAACGCCGAGGGGTTTTCCCGGGGCTGTGGACAACTCCGTGCGCGCCTCGCCCCCTAGAAGGTGAGCACCCCCCGCGCCACCCGCCCCGCCTCCGCGTCCGCCCGCGCCTTCTCGAAGTCCTCCACCGGGTACGTCTCGGTCACCAGTTCGTCCAGCAGCAGGCTGCCCTGGCGGTACAGGCCGGCGTAGCGGGCGATGTCGTGCTGCGGGCGCGAGGAGCCGTAGCGGCAGCCCAGGATGGACTTGTCGAGGAACATGGAGGCGACGACGAAGGACGCCTCGGCGGTGGCCGCGGGCATACCGAGGAGGACGGCCTGGCCGTGCCGGTCGAGGAGGTCGACGGCCTGCCGGACCAGTTCGACCCGGCCGACGCACTCGAAGGCGTGGTCCACCCCGGTCGGCAGCAGGTCCTTCACGCCCTCCGTCGAGGTCAGGAAGTCGGTCGCGCCGAACTGCCGGGCCGCCTCCTCCTTGGCCGGGTTGGCGTCCACGGCGACGATCCGCAGGGCGCCCGCGATCCGCGCGCCCTGGATGACGTTCAGGCCGATCCCGCCGGTGCCGATGACCAGGACGGTGTCGCCGCGGTCGACGCGGGCGCGGTTCAGGACGGCGCCGACACCGGTCAGCACCCCGCACCCGATGAGGGCGGCCGACGTCAGGGGGATGTCCTTCGGGATCCGCACCGCCTGCACGGCCCTGACGACCGTCCGTTCCGCGAAGGCCGAGTTGCACGCGAACTGGTACAGGGCCTGGCCACCCCGCAGGAACGGCTTCTGCGGTCGCCCTATGGCCTTGCGGCACATGGTGGGCCGCCCCCGGTCGCAGTCGGCGCAGGCACCGCAGTTGGCGAGCGTGGACAGCGCGACATGGTCCCCCGGTGCCACATGGGTGACGCCCACACCCACGGCCTCCACGACGCCGGCGCCCTCATGACCCAGCACCACGGGAACGGGGAAGGGTATGGTCCCGTCCACCACCGACAGGTCGCTGTGGCAGAGCCCGGCCGCCGACACCGCGACCAGCACCTCCCCCGGGCCCGGCTCCCGTACGTCCAGGTCGTCGACGACCTGCACCTGCTTCCCGTTGAACACGACTCCGCGCATCACGACTCGACCCCCTTCGGTTCCCTCGGCAGACCGAGCACCCGCTCGGCGATGATCGTGCGCTGCACCTGGTCCGAGCCGCCGTAGACGGTGTCGGCCCGGGAGAAGAGGAACAGGTGCTGGGCGGCGTCCAGTTCGTACGGCGCGGCGGCCGACCAGCCGGCCGGGCCGACGCTCGCGGCGGCGCCCCGCACCAGCACGGCGAGCTCACCGAGCCGCTGGTGCCAACCGCCCCACAGCAGCTTGGCCACACTGGGCGCGCCGGGCTCCGCGGCCGGGTTCCCCAGCGTCCGCAGGGCGTTCCACCGCATCACCCGCAACTCGGCCCACTGCCGCACCAGCCGGTCCCGTACGACGGGATCGTCGGCCGCCCCGCTCTCGACCGCGTCCCGCACCACCCGCCCCAACTCCTCGGCGAACCCGATCTGCTGTGCCAGGGTCGACACCCCGCGCTCGAACCCGAGCAGGCTCATGGCGACGCGCCACCCGTTGCCCTCGCCGCCGACGACGTGCTCCGCGCGCGCGTGCGCGCCGTCGAAGAAGACCTCGTTGAAGTCGCTGGTGCCGGTCATCTGCCGGATCGGGCGGACCTCGACGCGGCCCGGCTGGTCCATGGGCACCAGCAGGAAGCTCAGCCCGTGGTGACGCCGCGAGCCGGGCTCGGTCCGCGCGAGCA
Source organism: Streptomyces sp. NPDC048291 (assembly GCF_043201715.1). Classification (NCBI taxonomy): domain Bacteria; kingdom Bacillati; phylum Actinomycetota; class Actinomycetes; order Kitasatosporales; family Streptomycetaceae; genus Streptomyces; species Streptomyces sp. NPDC048291. The sequence goes on along the minus strand of NZ_JBICZC010000007.1, from coordinate 314,372 downwards.
CGAAGCACCAGTCGGCCTCGTGCGCGAGCGAGGTCCAGATCTTCTGCCCGGAGACGCGGTAGCCGTCCGCCTCCCGGACGGCCGCGGTCCGCACCCCGGCCAGGTCGGACCCCGCGCCGGGCTCGCTGTACCCCTGGCACCACAGCTCCTCGCCGGCGGCGACGGGCGGCAGGAACCTCGCCTTCTGCTCCGGGCTGCCGTGCGCGATGAGCGTCGGGGCGAACAGGTTCTCCCCGATGTGCCCGGAGCGGGGCGGCGCGGCCGACCGCGCGTACTCCTCGGCCCAGGCGACCTGCTGGGTGAGCGTGGCGGTCCGGTTCCCGTACCCGCCCTCCGCCCACCCCAGCCCGATCCACCCGTCGGCCCCGAGGGCCCGCTCCCAACTGCGCCGGTCCACACCCGATGCGGCATGCGCACCGAGCCAGTCCCGCACTTCACTGCGAAACACCTCGTCCTCCGGCGCTACGCCGAAATCCACGGTGACCTCCAGAGCTGCGTAGAGAAGAGGGAAGTGGGCAGAGGGCGCCTGCGAACACCGACGCGGGCAACCGCCCCAAGGGGCGCGGGGAACTGCGCGAACAACCCCCGCGGCGCCGCACCCGCGCACATACCGCACCCCCCTGCCCATCAGGCGTTCGGCCGGCTTCCCGTTCGTGCGGCGGCCTCCATCGCCGCCAGCCGCGCCAGCATCGGCATCGGATCCGTCCCCACGCTCCCGGGCAGCGCCGCCGCGATCCGTTCCGGCGTCCAGGAGCCCCCGTCGGCGTACGCGGCCCGCAACTCCCTCGGCTGGGCCCACACCGCGATCTTCGGTCCGGCCACCGTGTAGACCTGCCCGGTGACCCCCGCGTCCCGCGCCGCGTCCGACAGCAGGTAGACCACGAACGCGGCCACGTCCTCCGGCTCGCCGATCTCGGTCAGTTCCGTCGGCACGCCCGCCGACATCCGGGTCCGGGCCACCGGCGCCACCGCGTTCGCGGTCACCCCGTACTTGTGCAGGCCGAGCGCCGCGCTCCGGACCAGGGAGATGATCCCGCCCTTGGCCGCGCTGTAGTTGGCCTGCGAGACCGAACCCTGGTGGTTGCCGCTGGTGAAGCCGATCAGCGTGCCGGCGCGCTGGGCGCGCATCACCGCGGACGCGGCGCGGAACACCGTGAACGTGCCCTTGAGGTGGGTGGCGACCACCGGGTCCCACTCCGCCTCGGCCATGTTGAACAGCATCCGCTCGCGCAGGATCCCCGCCACGCACACGACCCCGTCGAGCCGGCCGTACGACGACAGCGCGGTGTCCACGACCCGCTGGCCGCCGGCCATCGTGGAGATGTCGTCGGCGACCGCGACCGCGTCGCCGCCCGCCGCCCCGATCTCCTTGACGACGGCCTCGGCGACCTCGCTGGTGGGCGAGGCGCCGTCGACCGAGACGCCGTAGTCGTTGACGACGACCTTCGCCCCCTCGGCCGCCGCCGCCAGCGCCACCGCCCGTCCGATGCCGCGCCCCGCACCCGTCACGGCGACGACCTTGCCTGCCAAGAAGTTCCCCACGCCCGGCCCCTTCCCGCGGTTTCTGACGGACCGTTAGATTTTATGACCCGTCAGATGTGCGGACACAAGGCCTGGGGAGGACCCAGATGTCACTGCCGGCGCTTCATCCCGCGTTCCACGACATCGCCAAGCGCGTCAACAACTGGGGGCGCTGGGGCGCCGCCGACGAGATCGGCACGCTGAACCTGATCACCGACGAGGTGGTGCGGGAGGCGGCGGCGACGGTGCGGACCGGGCGCCGGGTGCCGCTGGCCCTGCCGCTGCGGGAGGACGGGGTGCAGACCGGGATGATCCCGGGGCGGGTCAACCCGCTGCACGCCATGGTGCAGATCAACCAGGAGCTGTTCGGCCCCGGGACGGTCGCGTGCAGCGACGACGCCGTGACCATGGGGCTGCAGGCCGGCACCCACTGGGACGCACTCACCCATGTGTCGCACTCGGGGAAGCTGTACAACGGCCGCCCCGCGGAGACCGTGACCGCGCACGGCGGGGCGGAGTTCAGCGGGATCGCCACGGCACGGCACATCGTCTCGCGCGGGGTGCTCCTCGACGTGGCACGCGCGCGTGGCGTGGACCGGCTGGCGGGCGGCCACGCGGTCACCCCGGAGGACCTGGACGCGGCCGAGGAGCTCGCCGGGACGACCGTGCGCGGCGGCGACATCGTCCTCGTACGGACCGGGCAGGTGCAGGTGTACCTCGCCGGGGACAAGCACGGGTACGGCTATCCGTCGCCGGGCCTGTCGGTGCACACCCCGGAGTGGTTCCACGCGCGCGATGTGGCCGCCGTGGCGAACGACACCCTGACGTTCGAGATCTTCCCGCCCGAGATCGAGGACCTGTGGCTGCCCGTGCACGCCCTGGACCTGGTCGAGATGGGGATGCTGCAGGGGCAGAACTGGAACCTCGAAGAGTTGTCCACAGCCTGTGGAGAAACCGGCCGGTACGCGTTCCTGCTGTCGGCGATGCCCGAGCCGTTCGTCGGGGCGACGGGCACTCCGGTCGCCCCCGTGGCCGTCCTCTGAGCACCGCGGCCGTCCCGGTGGAAGCCGGTGTCACACCCGAAGGGGCGTGACACCGGCTCTCCCCCATTCCCCCCCCTGCATCCGGACGGCTGCGCGCACCGGCCCGCCCCGAGCCCGGTCCCGCACGCCGCCGTCCGACTCGACCCACACTCGACGAGGGCGTCCGTCACCCAGACCCTCGCCGTCCCCTCGCGGCGAATCGCAGACCTCAAGCGTGAGCAAACGGTCACAAGGCGTCAACACCCGTTCGGGGTTTTACGACTTATGCCCCGGTTCACCATGGGCGCGCACGGATGCAAACCCCGGCGCATGGCCGCACACCGGGATCACACCGCCTCGAAGGCCAGCCCTTCGTACGAGGCCAGACCGCCGCCGTACGCCACCGCCGCGCCCTGCCGGGTCTCCGAACAGCGGTCGAGTTCGCACCAGATGCGCTTGCCGGCGCCTTCGGGGCTCCAGCCCCAGCGGTCGGCAAGCCCGTCGACGAGGGCGAGGCCCCGGCCGCCGGTCGCGTCGCCGTCGGCGCACCGCGGCACGGGCGCGCGGTCGCTGGCGTCGGCGACCTCCAGCCGTACGGTGACCGAGCCGTCGGCGCCCTCCCGGTCGGTGCCCGGCAGCGAGAGCCGCAGCACGGCCGGACAGCCCGTGTGCACCACGGCGTTGGTGACCAGCTCGGAGACGAGCAGGATCAGCGTCTCGGCCAGCGGCTCGTCCGCCGCTATACCGGACCCGGCGAGGCGCGAGCGGGCCCACCTTCTGGCCCGCCCCACCTCCGCGGGGTCGGGCCGGATCTCCAGCTGCACTTGAAGCACCTGCACCGCTCACACCATCCGAACCGGCGGACACATGAACCCGCGCCGACCGGGCGCCGCGGCGAGGGCCGCGACGACAAGCACGACGAGGGCCACGATCGTAGCCATTTTCTGCATGGCCAGAACAACGGCCAGAGCAAGGGTCACGGAACGTGATTCCCTTACGAGACAGCATGGTTGACGTACAGTCACCCCAACAAGCGCTTCGGGCATATTCCAGCGCGAAGGAGTACGCCTACGGCATACTGTGCGACGCTCGTGGCGGGGAGTCGAACAAGCGGGGGCGCAAGCCCTTACCGCCCTGCGAGCGGCGGTGCGCACCACGAGCGGCGGGGCCGCTTCGACGGCTCCGCCGGCATGGCTCGTCCTCGGAACCACTCGCATCCCACAGAAGGTACCCGAGGGGACAGCCGACTCCAGGCCGTGACGAGTCACGCGTTGGACACAACCCGGTATCAACGCTCAGTGACTCCGGTATGCCACAATCCGCGACATCTCGACCGTCCGAACCCATGATTCCGCAGGTCGAAGCCGTTTCGAACGCTCAACCGAGCAGCTCCGCGGCAAGCATTTCCTCACTCTCCGTATTCGATCCGGCACGCTGCGCCCGCACCCATGTCCGTTTCAGATGCAGATGCACCTCCGACTCCCAGGTGAAGCCCATCCCGCCGTGCACCTGGAGACAGTCCCGCGCGCCGCGCAATGCGGCCTCGTCGGCGAGCAGCCGGGCCGCCGCGACGTCCACGGGGTCGGCGGTCACGGCGGCGGCGTAGACGGCCACCCGCGCGGTCTCGGCGCGCACCAGCATCTCGGCACACAGGTGCTGCACCGCCTGGAACGCCCCGACGGGCCGGCCGAACTGCACGCGCGTGCGGGCGTGTTGCACGGCCAGCTCGCACACGCGCGTGGCCGTGCCGAGCTGCTCGGCGGCGGTGAGCAGCACGGCGACCGGGTCGGGCACCGCGGCGGCGGGTCCCGGGACGCGGTGCAGGGGCGTCAGCGGGTCCGCGGAGCGCACCGGTACGGCCCCCGACGCGTCCCCCGTCACCGCGTCCGCCTCGGCCAGCCACTCCGCCAGGCCGCCGTCCACGCGGGCCACCACGGCCTCCCCGGTGGCCGCGCCGGGCACGTCGGCCGCCGCGAGGTGGGTGGCCACCAGCGGTCCGGGCAGCAGCGCCCGCCCCGCCTCCTCGAACACCAACACGGCCTCCGGCAGCCCGAGTCCGACCCCGCCGTCGGCCTCCGGCAGCCGCAGCGCGAAGAACCCGGCGGCCCCCAGTTCCCGCCACAGGGCCCGGTCGAGACGCACCGGGCCGCCGTCGGCGGCGGCCCGCAGCGCCGCGCCGTCGAACCGGCGCCCGAGCAGCTCCCGCATGCCCTGGCGGACCGCCTCCTGGTCACGGGTCAGTCGAAAGCGCATGTCCGCTCACCGCCCCTTCGGCAGCCCGAGGATCCGCTCGGCCACGATGTTCCGCTGGATCTGCGAGGTCCCGGCCGCGATGGTGTACGAGAGCGAGGAGAGCCGGTCGAGGACCCAGGGCCGGTCCAGGTCGAGCGCGTCGGGCCCGAGCACGGCCGCCGCCGCGTCGTACAGCTCCTGGCGCGCGTGCGAGTACCGCAGCTTGAAGACCGAGCCGCCGACGCCCGGCACGCCGCTGCCCTCCGCCTCGCTGACGTTCCACTGGGTGAGCCGCCACAGCGCCCGGAACTCGGCGTTCAGGCGGCCGAGGCGGCGGCGCAGTTCCGGGTCGTCCCAGGCGCCGTTCGCGTGCGCCACGCGCGCGAGGTCGCCGAGCACCCGGCGGCAGGCGACGACCTCGCCGACGAAGGCGGTACCGCGTTCGAAGGAGAGGGTCACCATGGTGACGCGCCAGCCGTCGTTCTCGGCGCCGACCCGGTTGGCCGCGGGCACCCGCGCCTCGTCGAGGAACACCTCGGCGAACTCGGCCGATCCGGCGAGCGTGCGCAGCGGCCGTACGGTGATGCCCGGCGCGTCCATGGGCATGGCCAGCCAGGTGATGCCCCGGTGCCTGGGCGCCTCCGGGTCCGTCCGCACCAGCAGTTCGCACCAGTCGGCGACCTCCGCGTGCGAGGTCCAGATCTTGGACCCGCTCACCACGTAGTCGCCGCCGTCCCGCCACGCGCGCGTGCGCAGCGCCGCCAGGTCGGAGCCGGCGTCCGGTTCGCTGAAGCCCTGGCACCACACCTCGTCGCCGCGCAGGATCGGCGCCAGCCAGCGGGCCCGCTGCGCCTCGGTGCCCTCGGCCGCGATGGTGGGCCCCGCGTGCAGCAGACCGACGAAGTTGGCGCCCACGTAGGGCGCGCCGGCCTTCTCGGTCTCCTCCAGGAAGATCAGCCGGGTGGTCGGCGAGGCGTCCCAGTGGACGTCGGCGTACCCGGCGTCGTACAGCGTGCGCTGCCAGCCGAGGTCGTAGGCGCGGCGGCCCGGCCAGTCGTCGGGGCTCGGCTTGGGCGGGAGGCCGGGCAGCGCCTTGGCGAGCCACTCCCGCAGCCGCGCCCGGAACTCCTCCTCCTCGGGTGTGTACGACAGATCCACCGGCCCTCCATGGTTGACGGTCTGTCAGATCTCGCAGGCTAGCCGCGCACCCCTGGACCGACAAGGCACCAGGACCTACGATCTGACGACTCGTCAGTTCTGCCCGGCAGGGGGACTCCATGACGGACTCCGTGAACGCCACCGCACACGAGCTGAGTACCGCCCGCACCCTCTGGGACCTGGTCGACCGGCGCGCCGCGCTCACCCCCGACCGGCCGGTGTTCCTCCAGGGCGACCGCGCCCTCTCCTTCGGCGGGCTGCGCGCGCGTGCCGAACGCGTCGCGGCCGGCCTGTACGGCATGGGCGTACGCCCCGGCACGGTGGTCGCCTGGCAGCTGCCGACCCGGATCGAGACGGCCGTGCTCTCCTTCGCGCTGGCCAGGCTCGGCGCCGTCCAGTCCCCGGTCATCCCCTTCTACCGGGACCGCGAGGTCGGCTTCGCGCTGCGCGAGTCCAGGGCCGAGTTCTTCGCCGTGCCCGGCGTGTGGCGCGGCTTCGACCACACGGAGCTGGCGCGGCGGCTGGGCGCGAAGGGGATCTTCGAGGCGTACGACGACGCCGGGCTGCCCGACGGCGATCCGGGCGTGCTGCCCGCGCCGCCCGCCGAGGGCACCTCCGTCCGGTGGATCTACTGGACCTCGGGAACCACCTCGGACCCCAAGGGCGTTCTCCACACGGACCGTTCGCTCATCGCGGGCGGTTCGTGCCTCGCGCACGCGCTGCGGCTCACGGCGGACGACGTGGGCTCGATGGCGTTCCCGTACGCGCACATCGCCGGCCCCGACTACACGGTGATGCTGCTGCTGTACGGCTTCCCCGCAGTGATGTTCGAGCAGTTCGCGCTGCCGGACGCGCTGGCGGAGTACCGCAGGCACGGGGTGACGGTGGCGGGCGGTTCGACGGCGTTCTACTCGATGTTCCTGGCCGAGCAGCGCAAACGGCCCGGGACTCCGGTGATCCCCTCGCTGCGGCTGCTGGCCGGCGGCGGGGCGCCCAAGCCGCCTGAGGTGTACCACGCGGTGGTGCGCGAGATGGGGGTGCAGCTGACGCACGGGTACGGCATGACCGAGGTGCCGATGATCACGATGGGGGCGCCGGACGACACCGCGGAGAACCTGGCGACGACCGAGGGGAAGCCGCCGGCGGGGATGGAGATACGGATCGCGGAGGGCGGCGAGGTGCGGCTGCGCGGGGAGGCGGTGTGCCAGGGGTACCTGGATCCGGCGCAGTCCGCCGCGGCCTTCGACGAGGACGGGTTCCTGCGCACCGGCGACCTGGGTCGGGTGACCGGGACCGGCCATCTCGTCCTCACCGGGCGGCTGAAGGACGTGATCATCCGCAAGGGCGAGAACATCTCGGCGAAGGAGATCGAGGACCTGCTCGCCGCGCATCCGGCGGTGGCCGACGCGGCGGTGGTCGGGCTGCCGGACGCGGAGCGCGGGGAACTGGTCTGCGCGGTGGTCGAACAGCCGCCGGGATCCGCCGCGCCGACGCTCCCGGAGCTGGTGTCGTACCTGCGCGCGGAGGGGCTGTCGGTGCACAAGCTGCCGGAGCGGCTGGAGGTGGTGGACGCCCTTCCGCGCAACGAGACGCTGCGCAAGGTGCTCAAGTACAAGCTGCGCGAGCGGTTCTCCGAGGCGCCCGGGAGAGCTACTCCGGGATCGTGAAGTAGCGGGCGAACGCCGGGACGATCTCGGCCTCCGCGACATTGCCGTCGCCGTCGGTGTCGAGGCCCGACGCGATGGCCTGCGCGAGCTCCGGGACGACCCCGAGGACGCGCAGCACGCGCACGGTGTCGGCGACGGTCGCCGTGCCGGTGCCCGCGGTGTCCGCGAGGGCGAGGGCCGCGTGCAGGAAGGGGCGGGCGATCTCGCCGAACCGCTCGGGGTTGTCGTGCAGCCGCTTGACCGCGCCGCTCACGAACTCCTGGCGGGTGATGCGCTGGTCGCCGTCCCGGTCCGCCATGCCGGCCATGCCCTGCCAGAAGGCCTCCGCGCCGGCGTACAGGGCCTGGCCCTTGGCGGAGCGCGCGGGGACCTCGAACTCGGCGAGCAGCGCCTTGGCCGCCGAGTTGAAGTCCTCTCGGTCGATCCAGCCGTTGCCGTCCTGGTCGAAGGTTGCGAACCGGGCGGCGATCCGTCGCTCGTACTCGGTGCTGACCATGTCTGTTCGGGCCGCCTTACTTGACGTGGGGGTTCATCTCGCAGGGAGCGTACGACGCGGCGGCGGCCGGAGAGCGGGAAAACGACGGTTGTGCCAAGACCGGGGGAATTCCGCGACAACAACGTGGCACTGTCGTCATCGTCGGCTATGGGCCCGTCGGGCCCGTGGGACGCGGCTATGCCGACAGCGGGTCCTCCTCGTCGGAGGTCGCGCTGTCGATGTCGGCGTAGACGTCGAAGAGGCGTCGCACGCCGAGGGCGCCGAGCACCCGGTTGACGTGAGACCCGTCACTCGCGCCGTGGGCGGGCAGGATCAGCCGCAGCCGGCCCCGGCAGGAGCGGATCAGCCGGCGGGCCGCGATGAGGACGCCGACCCCGCTGGAATCGCAGAAGAAGACGTCGGACAGGTCGAGGACCAGACTGTGGTGGCCCTCCGCGACCACGTCGTGCACCCGCTGGCGCAGCGCCGGCGAGGTCACCAGGTCCAGTTCGCCCGACACCCCGAGCACGGCCCACTCACCCTGTTCGACGCCGGTCACCTTGAAAGCCACGGCTCAGCCCTCCGCTCGCCGGATCTCCGGAACCGCCCGGAAACGGAGCGTGTTCCTACGCTTCTTCTCGCGCGGCTGCCCAGCGGCCGTTCCCCGAAACCCCCGATGACAAACGAGCACCGATCGGTAAGGGTCTTGTTTCGGTCACGGTCAGTCCTGTTCGATCAGAAACAGAAGGTTTGGCCGGAGACGCGCGTGAGAGCCGAGGAGTAGTCGAGGAGTAGCCAGGGAGCAGCAGAGGGACGGCCGAGGAGCAGGGGATTACCGGAAGCGCCTACTACCACCTGCGGTCCGTCAAGGGGCGCGCATTGCCATAAAGGGGCGTGCGTTGCCGGACGTGCCGACTACATTCGAGGTGACGGTGGAGACACGCTGGACACAGGCACGGGGAGGGGGCCGCATGGCGAAGAAGGACGTTCCGCCCCGCTGGGACCGCAAGATGCAGCAGCGGCTCGCCCGCGGCGAGGCGGCCGCCCTCGGTGAGCTGTACGACCGCTTCGCCTCGCTCGTGCACGGACTCGCGCACCGCGTCCTCGGGGACGAACGGGCCGCCGACGGCATAACCCGCGAGGTCTTCGCCCAGGTCTGGGAGCACCCCGACGCCTACGACCCCCGGCAGGGGCCGTTGCGCTCCTGGCTCGCTGCGCTGGCCCACCGGCTCGCCGTGCAGCGCCTGCGGGCCACCGAGACCGCCGCGCTGGCCCCCGGCGAGAGCGGCTCCCCGCAGGCCGCGGAGGAGCTGGAGCACAAGGTGCGGCGGGCCTCCGTCGCGGCCCGCGCGGACTACATCGTGCACTCCATGCCGGTCCCGCTGCGCGCCGCCCTGGAGCTCGCCTACTTCCAGCGCCGCGACTACCGGCAGACCGCGGTGGACCTCGGCGTCACCGAGGACGAGGCCCGCCGCCGGCTGCGCCTGGGCCTCCAGCTGCTGTCCACCGCGCACGACGCCGGGACGCCTCCCGGTTACGGAGGTGGGCGGTGACCGGCGCCGAGTTCTCCGGGGCGCACGACGGCACCGGCTCCGGGGACGGTGGGGTGCCCCGGGACGGCGGCGGCGACCTCGGCCGGCCGCCGCGCATACCGCTGCCCCGCAGCTCCGTCGAGGACGGCGGGCAGCCGCTGCCCGACCCGGTCGGCGGCCTGCCGCCCGTACCGCTGGAGCTGTCGCACGACGTCCTGAAGTCGCTGCTCGGCGCGTGGGCGCTGGCCGCGTGCTCGACGGCGGAGTCCCTCGCCGTCGAGATCCACCTCGGCGACTGCGGGGCCTGCGCGGACGAGGCGCGGCGGCTGCGCGAGGCGGTCGGCCTGCTGCACCAGCCGGAGAGCCTGGACCTCGACCCCGGCCTGCGCACCCGGGTCCTGGAGGCCTGCCTGGACCGCCGCCCGGCCAGGATCCCGATCCCCGCCTGGGCGGCGCCCTACGATGCGGAGACCGCCCGCCTGGACGCCCTGCTCCAGGACATCGGCGACGCGGAGTGGCACGCGCCGGTGCGGCTGCGCTGGTTCGACGGCGAGGCGGCGGCGACCCGCCGTACGACGGTCGCCGGCGTGATCGCGCATCTGCTGACCGTCGACGGTCTTGTGGCGACCGCGCTGGGCCTTGAGGACCCGCTGGGGGACGCCCGCGCGCAGGGCCCGGCCGCCCGCACCGAGGCGTTCTGGCAGGCCTCGCACTTCCCGCCGACGCGCGGGGTGCGGGTGCCCTGGCGGGAGCAGAGCCACCGGCTCGTACAGACCGTCTCCTTCACCGGCGGCGGCGCCGGGCGCCTCGGGGTGTCGTACGGCGACTTCGAACTGCCCCTGCACGACGCGATGCTGGACCGCGCCTTCGAGTGCTGGGTGCACGCGGAGGACATCGCGGACGCGGTGGACTACCCCTACGGGCCGCCGGCGCCCAGGCACCTGCACCGGATGATCGACCTCGCGGCCCGGATGCTGCCCAACGCGCTGGCCGAGCGCCGGCGGGCGGGGCTGGCGTCGCCCGGCCAGACCCCCCACCTGGTCCCTGCGGGACGGCCCGGCCGCAGCCTGCGGCTGGAGATCGAGGGCAACGGCGGCGGCGAGTGGCTGATCCCGCTGGACTCGCCGGGGGCGGTGGGCTCGGCGGAGTTCGAGGTCGCGCATGTGGCGCTGGACGACGTGGAGTTCTGCCGGCTGGCCGCGGGCCACGTCCCCCCGGAGGAGGCCGCCGCGGGCCAGCTCGGCGACCGGTCGGCGATCAGGGACGTACTCTTCGCCGCGGCGAGCCTGAGCCGGATGTAGGCGGGTTCGGTCGTACGGCGGCCGCGGGTGCGTGGGGGTTGCTCGCGCAGTTCCGGCTTTTCAGGGGCGCGGGGAACTGCGCGACCAGCCACGAACCACCCGCGGCCGTCGTACGAAGCTCAGGCGAAGACGACCGTCCGGCGGCCGTTGAGGAGGATGCGGCGTTCCGCGTGCCACTTGACCGCGCGGGCCAGCGCCTGGCACTCCACGTCGCGGCCGATCGCGACGAGTTGGTCGGGGGTGACGTCGTGGCCGACGCGTTCGACCTCCTGCTCGATGATCGGGCCCTCGTCCAGGTCCGCCGTGACGTAGTGCGCGGTCGCGCCGATCAGCTTCACGCCCCGCGCGTGCGCCTGGTGGTACGGCTTCGCGCCCTTGAAGCTCGGCAGGAACGAGTGGTGGATGTTGATGATCCGGCCGCTCAGCTGCTTGCACAGGTCGTCCGAGAGGACCTGCATGTAGCGGGCGAGGACGACCAGCTCGACGTCCTGCTCGCGGACGAGGGCGAGGAGCTGGGCCTCGGCGTCGGCCTTCGTCTCCTTCGTCACCGGGATGTGGTGGAAGGGGACGTGGTACGACTCCACCAGCTCCGCGAAGTCGGTGTGGTTGGAGACCACGGCCGCGATGTCCACCGGCAGGGCGCCGATGCGGGCGCGGAAGAGCAGGTCGTTCAGGCAGTGGCCGAACTTGCTGACCATGAGGACGATGCGCATCCGCTCGTCGGCCCGGTTGATCTGCCAGTCCATGTGGAAGGAGTCACCGATCGCCGCGAAGCTCGCCCGCAGCTTGTCGACCGTCACCGGCGCGTCCGCCGAGAAGTGCACCCGCATGAAGAACAGACCCGTGTCGTGGTCCCCGAACTGCTGGCTGTCCTCGATGTTGCAGCCGGTCATGAACAGGTAGCTCGACACGGCGTGCACGATGCCCTTTTTGTCCGGGCAGGAGAGCGTGAGGACGTACTGGTCGGCCGGGGCGGCCTGGGCTCGGGTGCCTTGATCGGTCATGCACCACAGAATCTCATGCCCCGTCCGCCCCGCCGGTCAGCGTCCGCTCCGCGGACTCAGGCCGCCCGCGTCATGATCCGCAGCACGTCGAGGCTGCGCGGCGGGATGTCCGGGTCGTCGCCGTCGCTCGCCGCCAGGCGTATGTGCGCGTCCCGGGCGGCGCGGATCGCGTCCGGCCAGCCCTGGTGCTCCAGGTAGGCGGAGACGTGCGCGTCCGGCCCCACCTGGTGCATGATCCGCAGCACCCGCAGCACGGCGGTGTCGACGAGCGCCGCCTCCTGCGAGTCGCGGAATATCGTCCCGACGTATTTCTCCGCGGACCAGTTGTCCAGCCAGGTGTCCTCGACCAGCCGGTAGACCGCGTCGGTCACGTCGCCGTAGCCTTCCTGCCCGGCCAGCCAGACGTTCCGCTGGAAGTCCGGGTCCGAGAGCATGTGCAGCGCGGAGCGCACATTGCTGCGCCAGCGCCACCACGGCATGTCGTTGAGTGGCATGCCGCCCATGGTGGAGGAGCGACGGCCGCGACGGGAAGAGTTCTCCGAACCTTGCACGGTCGTCGATCGTACGTTCCTCGTCACACACCCTTAACCGGGCCCCCGCAATTCACCTGCACGTCACCTCTCATTGACCATGGGTCACTTTCAGGTTAGTGATGTGGCGGAATCGTGCGTGTCCATGACCGGCAGGCGCCCCACTCCCAGCACCACCCCCAGCAGAATCCGTCCCGCGACCCACCGGCGCGGCAGAGCCACCGCTCTGTCCACGGTGGCCATGACGGCCTGCGCCGCACTCGCGGCCGGCTGCGGCGTCATCCCAGGACTCTCCACCTCGACGGACGACTCGATCAAGGTGATGACCTGGGCGCCCCAGGGGACCAGCGCCACCAACAAGCCCGGCATGCCCGCCATGGCCTCCGCCTACATCAAGTGGGTCAACTCCCAGGGCGGCATCCACGGCCACAAGCTCAAGCTCCTCACCTGCAACGACCACAACTCCAGCGTGGGCGCCGCGACCTGCGCCCAGCGCGCGGTCGACGAGAACGTCGTCGCCGTGGTCGGCTCCTACAGCCAGTTCGGCGACTCCTACTTCGCCCCGCTGGAGGGCGCGGCCATCCCCTACATAGGCGGCTACGGGGCGTCGAACCAGGAGTTCACCAGCCCCGTCTCCTACCCGGTCAACGGCGGCTCGCTGACCCTGCTGGCCGGACTCGGGGAGGCGCTGGCCGACTCCTGCGGCCCGGTCACCCTGGTCCGCCCGGACAGCATCGCCGGCGACCAGCTGCCCCAGCTGCTCGACTCGGGCCTCCAGGCGGGCGGCCACGCCAAGGCGATCGACCAGCTCGCGGCCGAGGACCTCACCGAGTACGACGAGCAGTCGCAGAAGGCGCTGGAGAGCGCCACCTCGAACGCGGGGAAGACGGGCTGCGTGGTGCCCGAGCTGGGCGACCGCACGGCCACCTTCATGGACAACTTCCAGCGGGCCCGCCAGGACTACCCGAAGGTGAAGACGGCCGCCGAGGTCGGCAGCGTCGACCAGACGGTCATCAACTCCACCGGCGGCGCGGCCGGCCCGTACGAGGGGTCGTACATCACCGGCTGGTACCCGGCGGCCTCGGACAAGCGCTGGGACGAGATGAAGAAGGTCATCAGCAAGGAGGCCTTCGGCGACAACCGGATCGACCCGGCCGACGCCGGGGTGCAGACCACCTGGATCGCCTACCAGGTCCTCAACGCCGCGCTGGAGAAGATCGGCGAGGGCGACGTCAGCTCCGACAGCGTGCGGCACACCCTCAACGACGGCCTGAAGGTCTCCACCGGCGGCCTCACCCCGTCCCTGACCTGGCCCTACCAGGGCAAGCTCGCCGCGGCCGGCTTCGCCCGGCTGGTCAACGCCGACGTGAACGTGCAGACGGTCAAGAGCGGCCTGCTGCAGTCGGCGAACAAGCAGGCCCTGGACATGACCAAGATTCTGGAGAACGCCGACCTCAGCTGAGGCCGGCCGCGGACGGCCGGCCCGCGCACCCGCCCGCGCCGGCCGTCCGTTCCCGGTCACAGCTGGGTCGGCTGCCGCTGGGTCAGTCCGTACTTGCTCGCGATCGTGTTCCACAGCGCGGCCGCCTTCACCTTCTGGCTGCTGGCAGTGCCGCTCTCCCGGTTGCCGGCGGCGGTCTGGCCGGTGGTGCGGGCCTGGCCCTTGCGGCAGCCGTGCTTGCCCTTGGCCTGGTCGGCCCAGGCCGCGTAGTGGTTGTCGGCGTTCGCGGAGGCCTGCCAGGCCTTGGTGAGGGAGTCGCTCAGCTGGGCGTTGTCCGGCAGCTTGTCGACGGACAGCTTCGACAGCCGGGTGACCAGCTCGGTGCGCTGCTGGGCGGCGTTGCGCAGGTCGGAGGCGGAACCGTCGAGGTTCTTGCACTGCTTGACCTGGGCTACGGCGTTGATCACCGAGGCCCGGCTGCTGCCGCTGTCGGCGAGCAGCTTGTCCAGGGCGACGGCCTGCGCCTTCGCGGGGTCGGCCGCGGCCGACGAGGAGCCGTCGGAGGCCGGGGCGGACGCGGCCACCGTCTTGCCGGTGTCGTCCGAGCCCCCGCCGCCCCCGCTGAACATGGCGCCGGCACCGATGCCGAGCACGGCGATGCCGATCCCGACGGCCGCGATCAGCGGCACCTTCGATCTGCCCCGGCCGCCCCGGCCGCCGCCGTCGTCGTGGTGGTCGTACGGCGTCGGGTCGTACGACGTCGGGGGCGGGGTGTACGCCGGCGGCTGCTGGTAGCCGCTCTGGGGCTGCTGCTGGAAGCGCGGCAGCTGGGCCGTGGAGGCGGCCGGGGGCTCGTCGCCGGGCGCGCTGCGGAAGAGGTTGTCGAACTCTGCGGGCGGCTGCCGGTCGCCGTCGGCCTGCGGGCCGGCGGCCTGGTACGGCGGGATGTACTGCGTGGCATCGGCGTCGGAGTGCGCCGCGGGGGCCGGCCGGCCGCCGAGGTAGGCGGTCTGCTCGTGGGACATCTCGGGCGGCAGCGCCCCGGGTCCCACCGGCGGTATGAGCTGGGTGGCTCCCTCGGCGCCCGCGGGCACCGGCGGTATGAACTGCGTGGCGCCCTCGTCCACCGGCGCGGCGGGCACCGGCGGTATGAACTGGGTCGCGCCCTCGTCGGCGGGCGGCAGCGCACCGCCGTAGCCGCCGTGGCCCCCCTGCGGGACGGCGGGCGGCAGCGCGGCGCCCGGAGCGCCGTAGGGGTCCTGTCCGGCGGCCTGGGGCAGCGGGGCGCCGTACCCCTGCTGGGGCTGGGCGGCGCCGTAGCCGTACGACTGCCCGTAGCCGCCGCCGTACGACGGGGTGGGCGCGCCCTCCGCCGGGAGCGGACCCGCGCCGGGGACCTGGGCGGCGTGCGACGACTGGGCGGCGTGCGACTGGGCGGTCCAGGCGGCCGGCAGCTGCTCCGGAGCGGCCCACTCCTGGCCGGCCGCCTGCGGCCAGCCCTGGCCGGGCTGCTCGGGCTGCGGGCTCTGCTGGTGGCCGGGGCCCCACGGCTGGCCCCAGGACTGGCCCTCGGGCGGCGCGGCGGCCGGGGCGGGCGGCTGCGCGACGGGGACCGGGCTGCCCGTCATACCCGGCAGCAGCGGCTCGCCACCGTCGGAGGGCAGCACGATGCCTTCGCGCGCGGGCTCGCCCTGTCCACTCTGCGTCACCGGGACTCCTACTAATGGGGGACCTTGTGAATCGGACTCACGCTACCGGGTCCCCTCCGCAAGGTGCCACGCAGCCGAGGGCGCGATCTTGTTCCCTGTGACAGCAGTAACAGAACCGCCCCGCGGTGCGCTGTATATGCCGCTTCTTGCGCGGCAAGGTGTGGTTTCCCACACGTTCACGCACCCGCGGGGCAGGAATTCATGCGGCCGCCTGGAGATCCAGACGCGCTCCGAACTCCCTGACCACCGGTTCGTCCCGGAACGGCTCCAACCGCTGCTGGAAGTCGTCCAGATACTCCGCGCCCCGGTTGGAGCGGACCGACTCCAGCAGCTCGACCGCCTTCGTCCCGGTGGCACAGGCCTGTTCGATCTCGCGCTGCTGCACCTGCGCTGTGGCGAGGAGCACATAGCCGATCGCCCGGCGCCGGGCCCGGGTCTCCGGGTGCCCGTCCAGCGACTGCTGCGCGCACCGGGCGGCCGCGTCGGCCTGGCCCAGGTCGCGGTGGCAGTGCGCCAACTCGTCGGCCAGGTAGGCCTCGTCGAAGTGCCTGATCCACGCCGGGTCGTCCCCGGACGCCGGATCGGCCGCCTCCATCGCCGACGCCGCCCGCCCGGACGCCAGCTGCGCCGACCGCACATCGCCGAGCAGGGCGTGGCCGCGGGCCTCGGCCGCGAAGAACATCGCCTCCGCGCGCGGCGTCACGCGACCCCGCGCCCCTTCCTGCGCCGCCCGCGCCAACTGGGCGATCTCACGCGGGTTTCCGAGCTGCGCGGCGAGGTGGCTCATGGAGGAGGCGAGCACGTAGCCGCCGTAGCCGCGGTCGCCCGCCGCCTGCGCGAGGCGCAGCGACTGGATGTAGTACCGCTGGGCGAGCCCGGGTTGACCGGTGTCGACGGCCATGTACCCGGCCAGCTCGGTGAGCCGGGCGACGGCGGCGAACAACTCCCGCCCCACGGACTCCCGGTAGGAGCCGGCCAGCAGCCCGGAGACGACGCTGTTGAGGTAGTGCACGACGACCGGCCGCACATGCCCGCTGCCGAACTGGTGGTCCAGGTCGGTGAGCGCCTGCGTCATCGCCTTCACCGCCGCCACGTCCGACTGCCCGACCCGCGGCCCCGCCTGCCGCGCCACCTGCGCGTCCGGCGCCGAGATCAGCCAGTCCCGGCTGGGCTCCACCAGCGCGGACGCGGCGACCGACGACCCGGACAGGAAGTCCCGGCGCCCCACGTCGCTCCGCCACAGCTCGCAGACCTGCTCGATGGCCCCCAGGACGGTCGGCGAGAACTGGAGACCGACGCCCGACGCGAGGTTCTTGCCGTTGGCCATGCCGATCTCGTCGATCGTGACCGTACGGCCCAGCTTCCGCCCCAGCGCCTCGGCGATGATCGCGGGCGCCCGGCCCCGCGGCTGCTGGCCGCGCAGCCAGCGGGCGACCGACGTCTTGTCGTACCGGAGGTCGAGACCGTGCTCGGCGCCGCACATGTTGACCCGGCGGGCCAGCCCGGCGTTCGAGCACCCCGCCTCCTGGATGAGCGCCTGCAACCGTTCGTTCGGCTGCCGCGCGACAAGCGGCCTTGCGGCCATGGCGTACCCCCTGCGAACTCCCTGTAGGGAAAAGATCCGGCCTTTGCGATCACTGCCCAGCGGACATACCGAAAATGCGGGACATGCGAGGATTGCCGGGTAAAGGCAGCGGAACTGCGGGGACGACCGCCACCGAACCCCCCACGTGTGACTACCCGCTCACGCCCCGGTTCCTCCTGCGCGCCCCCACACATGCATCCATGCGCCCCAGTTGCGGAGAGGATGCTCCTCCCCCGCGCGCGTTACGCCCGTAACTCCAGGTGGGTGCGGGAGTTGTGTTGGGCGTGGAAGAGACGATCGCCGGCGCCGAAGCCGCTCAGATTCCGAAGCAGCGCGGGGAATCGCTGCTGGACACCGCCGTACGCTACGCCGAGGAGCGTCACTGGGACGTCTTTCCCGGCACCTGGCTGGAAGCGGTCGAGGGGGTGCAACGCTGCTCCTGCGGTGAGGTCGCGTGCGGCGCGCCCGGCGCGCACGCGGCGCGCCCGGACTGGGCGACGCAGGCCACCGGTAGTGCGACGGTGGCGCGCCGGATGTGGCAGAAGCAGCCGACGGCGTCGATCCTGCTGCCGACGGGTCGTACCTTCGACGCGCTGTCCGTCCCGGAGACGGCGGGGTTTCTCGCGCTGGCGCGCATGGAGCGGATGGAGCTGACGCTGGGTCCGGTGACGCTGACGCCCGACCGCCGGATGCAGTTCTTCGTTCTTCCCGGAGCGTCGGTGAAGGTGCCGGACCTGGTCCGGAAGATCGGCTGGTCACCGGCGTCACTGGACCTCACGGCGCTCGGCGAGGGGGCCTACGTCCCCGCTCCGCCGACGCGGTACGGGTCGCGGGGGGCCGTGCAGTGGGCCTGCCGGCCGACCGCCGCGAACCGGTGGCTGCCGGATGCGGAGGAGCTGATCTCGCCGTTGGCGTATGCGTGCGGGCGGGACCGGTAGCGCGCCTATCGGGCTGCCGAGTGCTGTGGTCCCGGCGGCTGCGGGCCGGTGGGGGTTGCTCGCGCAGTTCCCCGCGCCCCTTACGGGGCGCTTCACAGCTACCCAGCTGCGGGCAGGCGTGCCGCAGGGCGGCACGGGTGGGCGCAGCGGCACACGGCCAGCGCCGGTGAGCGTCCCCACCCCCCGGCCCCAACCCACCCACCGTAGGGTTCACCCATGACCGATGCCGTACGTGTTCGTGGGCTCTGGAAACGGTTTGGGCAACAGGTGGCGGTCGGCGGGATCGACCTGTCGCTGCCCGCCGGGAAGTTCGTCGGGCTGGTCGGGCCCAACGGCGCCGGCAAGACCACCACCCTCTCCATGGTGACCGGGCTGCTCCGCCCGGACCAGGGCTCCGTCGAGGTCGTCGGCCACGACGTGTGGCGGGACCCGGTGGCGGTGAAGGCCCGCATCGGCGTCCTCCCCGAAGGCCTCCGCCTCTTCGAGCGGCTCTCCGGACGCGAACTGCTCGGCTACTCCGGCCGGCTGCGCGGACTCCCCGGCGCCGAGGTCGACAAGCGGGCCACCCAGCTCCTGGACGTGCTCGACCTGGCCGGCGCCCAGCACAAACTCGTCGTCGACTACTCGACCGGCATGCGCAAGAAGATCGGGCTCGCCGCCGCTCTCCTCCACAACCCCGAAGTCCTCTTCCTGGACGAGCCGTTCGAGGGCGTCGACCCGGTCTCCGCGCAGACCATCCGGGGCGTCCTGGAGCGGTACACCGGCTCCGGCGCGACCGTCGTCTTCTCCTCCCACGTGATGGAGCTCGTCGAGTCGCTGTGCGACTGGGTCGCGGTGCTGGCGGCCGGGCGGATCCGCGCGACGGGGACGCTGGAGGAGGTGCGCGGGGCGCATCCCAACCTCCAGGCCGCGTTCCTCGAACTCGTCGGGGCGAGCGGCCGGGACACGGCCTCCGACCTGGACTGGCTGGGCGGCGGGGCGGCCCGATGACGGACGTGACCGCCACCGTCGTACGGCTGAAGCTGTCGCTGCTGCGCAACGGGCTGCGCCAGTCCGGCGGCCGGCGGGCCGCGTTCGTCGCGTCGGCGGTCGTCGCGCTGCTGTTCGCGGCACTGCAACTGCTGGGCCTGATCCTGCTGCGCGGGCACGCGCACGCGGACGCGGTGGCCGTCCTGGGGGCCGCCGTGCTGGCGCTGGGGTGGGCGTTCATGCCGCTGTTCTTCCCCAGCGGCGACGAGACCCTGGACCCGACCCGGCTGGTGATGCTCCCGCTGCGGCCCCGGCCGCTGGTACGGGCCCTGCTGGCCGCCTCGCTGATCGGCATCGGCCCCGTGTTCAGCCTGTTGCTGCTGGTGGGCTGCGCGGTGTCGGTGGCGCACGGCGCGGCCGGCTACGGCGTCGCGGTCGTCGCCGTGGCCCTCGCGCTGCTGGTCTGCGTGGCCCTCGCGCGCGCCGTGGCCACCGCCAACGTCCGGCTGCTCAGCAGCCGCAAGGGACGTGACCTGGCCGTCCTCAGCGGCCTGGTCATCGCCGTCGGGGCGCAGCTCGTCAACTTCGGTGCCCAGAGCCTCGGTTCGGCCGGACTCGGCAGGCTCGCGCCGGTGGCCGACGTGGTGCGGTGGCTGCCGCCCGCATCGGCGATCGGCGCCGTGCACTCGGCGAGCGAGGGGTCGTACGGGACCGCGGCCCTCCAACTCGGCCTGTCCCTCGCCGCGCTGGCGCTGCTCGTCGGCGTCTGGGCGCGGACGCTGGACCGGCTGATGACCTCACCCGACGGTTCCACGCTCCAGGCGCCCGACGCGGCCACCCGGAGCCGGTCGCCCGAGGGCGGCGGTCTGGGGCGGCTGCTGCCCGGCGGACGCACCGGTACGGTCATGGCGCGCAGCCTGCGCTACGTCTGGCGCGACCCCAAGACCAAGGCCGCCTGGGTGACCTCGATGGCCATCGGCCTGATCGTGCCCGTCTTCAACGCCCTGCAGGGCACCGGTTCGATCTACTTCGCGTGCTTCGCCGCCGGGATGCTCGGCATCCAGATGTACAACCAGTTCGGGCAGGACACCTCCGCCTTCTGGATGGTGGCGACGACCATCTCGTCCGCGCGGGACGCCTACGCGGAACTGCGCGGGCGGGCGCTGGCCCTGCTGCTGATCACCCTGCCGTACGCCACCCTGGTGACCGTCGTGACCACGGCCGTGCTGGGCGACTGGCCCCGGCTGCCCGAGGTGCTCGGCCTCTCCTTCGCCCTGCTCGGCGCGATGCTGGCGACCGGTGCCTGGACCTCCGCCCGCTTCCCGTACTCCATCCCCCAGGAGGGCCACAAGAACGTCGCCCCCGGCCAGGCAGGCCTCGCCTGGATCGCGATCTTCGGCGGCATGGTCTCGGCGGCCCTGCTCTGCTCCCCGGTCATCGCCCTGGCCATCGCACTGAACGTCAGCGCGGGAGGCGGCGAGTGGACCTGGCTGCTGCTGCCGGTGGGGGCCGGCTACGGCGCGGCGATCACCTGGGCGGGCCTGCGCCTGGCGGCACCGCGCACGGCGGCGAACCTGCCGGAGATCCTCGTCGCTGTCAGCAAGGGCTAGCCGGGGCACCCCGTCAGGGGCGCGGGGAACAGCGCCCTGAAAGGGGCGCGGGGAACTGCGTGAGCAACCACGACGCACCCGCGGCCGCCTACGTCGCGCGGCTCCCTGCCCCGTGGGCGCTCTTCACTCCCCCACCCGATCAAGAAACGGCTCCACCGCCGCCCGCCAAGCCTCCGGCCGGTCATAAGGCAGCAGGTGCCCGGCGTCCGCCACCTCGGCGTACTCCCCCCTCGGCAGCACCCGGACCATCTCCTGTGCCTCGGCCCGCCCCAGCTCCCCGTCCACCCCTCGCACCACCAGCGTGGGGCACGGCACCTGGGCCAGCTCCTCCCAGTGCGCGTCGTACACCCAGGTCTCCCGGGACCTCAGCATCCGGTCGGGGTCGAACACCGGCCGCCAGCCGTCCGCGCACTCGTGCATCACCTCGGCGTAGAACTCCCCGCGCGCGGGGTTCGGCCGCTCCACCCAGGGGTCGTCCTCGCCGAACCACTTGCGTACGTCGGCGAGCGTGGCGAAGGGGACGGGCCAGGCCTTGAACCAGTCGGACCAGTCGCGCTGCGAGGCCGCGCCGAGCGCGGAGGCCCGCATGTCGCAGATGATCAGGCCCCGCACCAGTTCGGGGCGCTTCGCGGCGAGCTGCCAGGCGGTCAGCGCGCCCATGGCGTGGCCGATGAGCACGGCCGGGGCGAGGCCCAGCTGCTCGACGGCGGCAGCGGCGTCCTCGACGTACGCCTCACGGGTGTAGGCGGCCTGCGGGGGCTTGTCGCTCTGGCCGTGGCCGCGCTGGTCGAGGGCGACGGCGCGGTGCCGGCCGGCGAGCCAGCGGGCGGTGGACGCCCAGTGCGAGGCGCGGCCCATCAGGCCGTGCAGTAACAACACGCCGGGCGACGAGTGGCCCGGGTCCTCCGTCTTGGGCGGGTCCGCGAACTCCCAGGCGGCGAGGTGTACGCCGCCGGCTCCTGTCACGTCGATGCGCCGTGCCATGGGCTTGGCACCCCCCTAGCTCCGCGTGCCTAGTGTCGCCTCGGATCGCTTCGTGGTGCTTCGGTACCACCGCAGCCTATCGAACCTCTATTCGAAAATCGGGTTCCCGCGGGCAACACCCCTCATTCGAGTGACCCCTCCCCAGGCATGATCGGCGCCGCCGGGGGGATTTGTTCTGCGGGGGGCGGGCCGCTCGGGGAAAACGGTCCGCGGGGATGACCCTGAGAGCTCGGGGCTCCGGGTCAGCACTGGGGAGGACAGGCCCCGGTACCGAAAGGTGCCGGGGCCAATCCCGTGTCCACGCCTTCGGCACATCCTCCCCGCCCCCCTCAGGTCATATGCCTCTCGCGACAGCCTTGCACGCGAAACGTTCCAGCGCTGCGATTCGGCACACTGAATCTTGGATTCGACGCGTTCGACACACACGGGAAAGACGTCGAGGAGAGACGTCAACTACCGCACGGGCAACGGAAGTTCAAGGGCGCCGCGGAGTTCGGGGGCGCTCCGGTTCCACCCGGCGCTCAGCGCTTGGCGACGAACACGTGGGAGGCCACGTCCGCCTCCAGCTCGGCCGCCTCGCCGCCACTGCCCACCAGCACCCCGCCGGCCGCCTCCGTCACGCTCACCACCGAACCGGGCTGCACACCCGCCCGCCGCAGCGTGTACATCAGCTGCGCGTCGGTCTGGATGGGCTCGCCGATCCGGCGCACGACCACGGTCTTGCCGTCCGCACCCGGGTCCAGGTCCGCCAGCGACACCATGCTCTCGTCCAGGAACGGGTCCGCGCCGTCCTTCTCGCCCAGCTCCTCCAGACCCGGGATCGGATTGCCGTACGGCGACTCGGTCGGGTGCCGCAGCAGCTCCAGGACGCGCCGCTCCACGGCCTCGCTCATCACGTGCTCCCAGCGACACGCCTCGGCGTGCACCTGCTCCCACTCCAGGCCGATCACGTCGACCAGCAGGCACTCGGCGAGCCGGTGCTTGCGCATCACGCGCGTCGCCAGCCGGCGCCCCTCGTCGGTCAGCTCCAGGTGCCGGTCGGTGGCGACGGACACCAGTCCGTCCCGCTCCATCCGCGCCACCGTCTGGCTCACCGTCGGCCCGCTCTGGTCGAGCCGCTCCGCGATGCGGGCGCGCATGGGGACGACGCCTTCCTCTTCGAGCTCGAGGATGGTGCGGAGATACATCTCCGTGGTGTCGATCAGTCCGGACATTCGTGCCCCTCGATTACCTCTGCCGGAAGCCCCGGCGGCGTGCGCTGGCCCTGGAACCAATTCTGCCGGATCCCACTGACAAGCGGGGGACACCGGAAAAACGGGAACGCCGCACAGCTCCCAGCTGCTCAGCTACCCAACTACTCAGCTACCCGGCTACCCAGCTGCGGGCAGGCGTGCCGCAGGGCGGCACGGGTGGGCGCAGCGGCACCCTGCAAGCGCCGGTAAGCGTCCCCCGCCCTCGCCCTCACCCCCGCCCCGCCTCGCCCCCGCACAGGCCGTATTGACACCGACCTGGTCCAGACCTGAGGGTGATCCGCGACACAGACGCTGACGCCGACCGCGCAAAGGGGCCCGCATGAGCGACGGCACGCCCGCCGACCTGTTCTTCGACGCCGCCATCGGCCTCCTGCAGCGGGTCCGGGAGGAGGAGGCCGAGGCCATCGCCGCCGCCGGCGCCCTGCTGGCCGACACCGTCACCGCAGGCGGCCGGCTGTTCGCCTTCGGCGCCGGGCACTCCTCCCTCCCCGCCCAGGACGTGGTCTACCGCGCCGGCGGCCTCGCCCTCATGAACCTGCTCGCCGCCCCCGGCCTCGTCGGCGTCGACGTGATGCCCGCCACCCTCGGCTCCCGCCTCGAACGCGTCGACGGACTCGCCACCGCCGTCCTCGACACCTCGCCCCTGCGCGCCGGCGACACCCTCGTGATCATCTCCCTGTCCGGCCGCAACGCCCTGCCCGTCGAGATGGCCATCAGCGCCCGCGACCGCGGAGCCAAGGTCATCGGCGTGACATCGGTCGCGTACGCCGCCGAGACCACCTCCCGGCACGCCTCCGGCACCTACCTCAAGGACCACTGCGACATCGTCCTCGACTCGAAGATCGCCGTCGGGGACGCCGAACTCACCCTCGACACCATCCCGGCCCCCTTCGCGCCCGCCTCCACGGTCGTCACCAGCGCCCTGCTCCAGGCGGTCCTGGCCACCACCGCGGCCACCCTCGCCGACCGCGGCACCGAACCCCCGCTGCTGCGCTCCGGCAACGTCGACGGCGGCCACGAATGGAACGCCCGCATGTTCGAGGAGTACCGCGACCGGATCTTCTACCAGCAGTGAAGCCCGCCGGCGGCTACTGCTGCCGGTCCTTCACGAGGTGGGCGAGATCCAGCGCGGTCGCGATGCGCACGGCCACGTCCTCGGCGTACGTCGCGTCCGCGCGCTCGAAACGGCTGCGGCCCGACCCGCGCAGGAACGTCACGACGCCCAGCGTCCGCCCCCGGCTGCGCAGCACCGCGCACAACGCGTGCACCGCGTCCCCGGGCCACTGCCGGTCCAGCGCCCAGGCCCGCGCCCGGTCCAGCGGCACCGAACCGGCGTCCGCCCGCACGCTCCCTGCCCGCGCCACGCACTGCAACGCCGGATGCCCCTCCTCGTAGCGCACCGGCAGCCCCGCCGCACCCGTCAGCATGCTCGGCCCCGGCGCCCCGGACGGCGTGGCGGCGATCCGCACCAGCCGCACCGGCCCCACCTCCCCGTCGGCCCGGGAACCGCCCACCACCCGGTCGATCACCGCATGGTCGGCGAACCCGGCCAGCGCGAAGTCCAGATGGACGGTCGCCGCCTCAGCCGGGTCCTCGCACTCCACGGCCGCACGGGCCGCACGATGCAGCTGGTTGGCCCGGAAGCGCAGCATCGCCGCCTCCTGCTCGGCCAGCTTGGCCTCCGTGACGTCCTGGAACAACCAGCCGACCCCGAGCGGCACCGGCTCCTCCGCGAGCGGCGACGCCAGCCGCAGGAACCCCGACCGCCAGCAGCGCCGCTGCTCGCCCTCCGGCGTCGGCACGCTCAGCCACATCTCGGCCGGCGCGGGCGGCGCCCCCTCGGCCAGCACATGCGTCAGCGCGCCCTCGAGGTCCTCCACCCCCAGCGCCAGCAACTCCCCCAACGGCCGCCCGAGCGCCGACGTACGCCCGATACCGAGCGACCGCGCCGCATACGCGTTGACGACGGCGGGCCGCAGATCCGCGTCCACGACCACGACGCCCCAGGCCGCGTCCTCGAACAGCGCCTCGCTCAGCGCGATCGACCGCTCCAGGTCGATCTGCGCGTGCACCTCGCTGAACGCGCAGTACACCCCCGCCGGCTTCCCGTCCGGCCCGCGCACGGCCGCCGACTGCGTCCGTACGAGGACCCGCCCGCCGTCCTTCGTGAGCAGCGCGAACTCGTGCACCTGGCGCCCGGGAGCGTGCATGGCGGAGAGCAGCCGTCCCTCGACCTCGTCGGCGTCCGCCTCCCGCACCGCCCAGCCGGCGAACCCCTGCCGGCCCACCGCCTCGGCCGCCGTCCACCCCAGGATCCGCTCGGCCTCACGGTTCCAGTGCGTGACGAAACCGTCCGCGTCGAAGGCACACAGTGCCGCGTCCATGCCGTCGAGCAGCGCCGCGAGCAGGTCGGAACCGCCCGAGTCCTCCGGAACATCGCGCTCCGGCTCCGGCTCGGGCTCGTCGGGCCCCAGCTCGTCCGTGGCCCCACTACGCCGGGAAGCACTCACCTGGACCCCCATCAGGCTCACTCGCTGCCCTTCATTCAACTCGAACGTGACGCAGCCCACACTGTGTTCCCGCAAGATTGAGGGAATCGTTGCAAGCGGTCACTCACAGACCCAGCCGCAGGTCCACCCACTCGTCACTCTCCCCGTCGAGCACATACCGCTCGACCTCGACGAATCCGCACCGCGCGGCGAACCGCAACCCGTCCTCGTTGACGCCCAGCACACACGTCTCGACGACCTCGGCGCCCTGCACACGCGCATACGCGAGCGCATGCTCGTACAGCGCCGCCCCAAACCCCCGCCGCCGGAACTCCGGCAACACCCGCGCGATCACCGTCACCACCCCGCCGACAACAGGCCGCACGGTCGAACACCCCACCAGCACGTCCCCGTCGTACGCGTTCTCCAGCCGGTACCCCCGCCCCAGCCGCTCCCGCGCCTCCTCGACCGACATCGCAGCAGGCGGCACGACGACGTTGTGCACATACCGCCACTCCTCGAGCGCCTCGCCGTCCCCGTCCACCAGGCCGACCCGAAACCCCTTCACGCCTCGCCCTCTCCTTCTGCCGACCGCCGCGCGCAAACCTCGATCCCTTCCTGTGCCATGCGCGGAACGCCAGGGGGCGACTCGGAAGCCGATCAACCAGCACCGCGGGAAAGCACCACGGAGCCCTACGCTGCACGCGCATGAAGGATCACGGCACCCGGCTCGGCACAGCCTCACCACCCCCCGAGGCCGCGTCAACGTCTCGCGCTGGAATCTGCGGCTCCTGCAACGGGGCGACGGGTACGGCTACAGCACCCGGCGAGAAGCGCACCCGCAAGCACCCCCGAAAAACAGTTGAGTCCTGCCCGGCAGCTTCTTAGGCTGGCCCGTACGTGAGAGAGGAGGTGATCGGGTAAATGAGTGAAACCCGGACGCGCGAGGTGGCTGCGGGCTAGCGGCCCGGCACCACACATGTGCGGTGCCGGACCAGCGTGTGCTCGAAACACGCAGCCGGCCCAATCCCAAGCAGTCACCCGACCCGCGAGCTCGCCGGTACGTCCGGCCGGCCTCTTCGCCGTCAGGCGGAGGGACCCGAGCTCGCGGGTCGTCTGCGTTTGCGGCACCCGGGCCCCGCTCCCGCAGGGGGTGTCAGGGGCTGAGGCGTTCCACGTG
Organism: Streptomyces sp. NPDC048291; assembly: GCF_043201715.1. Classification (NCBI taxonomy): domain Bacteria; kingdom Bacillati; phylum Actinomycetota; class Actinomycetes; order Kitasatosporales; family Streptomycetaceae; genus Streptomyces; species Streptomyces sp. NPDC048291. The sequence continues at coordinate 287,772 of NZ_JBICZC010000007.1, read as the reverse complement.
CCAGGTGCCGGCGGGGTCGGCGACGTAGCGGAGGCGGTCGTGGAGGCGGTTCTGGCGGCCCTGCCAGAACTCGACGGTCTGGGGGGCGATGCGGAAGCCGCCCCAGTGCGGGGGGACCGGGACCTGTTCGCCCTCGGGGTAGCGGGCGCTGAGCTCCGCGTAGGAGGCGTCGAGTTCGGCGCGGGAGTAGATGACCGTCGACTGGGTGCTGGCCCAGGCACCGAGCTGGGAGCCGTGCGGGCGGGTGCGGAAGTACGCGGCGGTCTCGTCGCGGCCGGTGCGGCGGGCGGTGCCGGTGACGACGACCTGGCGGGCGATGGCGTGCCAGGGGAAGACCAGCGAGACGTACGGGTTCGCGGCGAGGTCCTGGGCCTTGCGGGAGTCGTAGTTGGTGTAGAAGACGAAGCCGCGGGTGTCGTACTGCTTCATCAGGACCGTGCGTGAGCTGGGTCGGCCCTCCGCGTCGGCGGTGGCGAGGACCATCGCGTTGGGTTCGTAGATCATCCCGTCGGCGGCGGCCCGCGCGGCCTGTTCGAACCAGCGGGTGAACTGGTCCATGGGGTGGGCCGCCAGGTCGTGCTCCTCGAATCCCTCGGCCCGGTAGTGCTTGCGCATCGCGGCGGGGTCGAGGACGGGTTCGTCGGAGGCGGCGGCGTCGCGATCGGTCACGCGGTCATCTTGCCGTATGCACATATGGGTCCGGGGCACATGTGACGCACACCCACCGTGGCACTCAGTGCCGCTGGGGTCCCCAACTCTGGCACTCGGAGTTATGGTGCAGTTGCCTCCGCCTACACCCATGAGGAGCCGCCCCATGTCCGACTTCGTGCCTGGGCTCGAAGGAGTCGTCGCGTTCGAGACGGAGATCGCCGAACCGGACAAGGAGGGAGGCGCCCTGCGGTACCGGGGCGTCGACATCGAGGATCTGGTCGGGCACGTCTCGTTCGGGAACGTGTGGGGGCTGCTCGTCGACGGGGCCTTCAACCCGGGGCTGCCGCCGGCCGAACCGTTCCCGATCCCCGTCCATTCGGGTGACATCCGGGTGGACGTGCAGTCGGCGCTCGCCATGCTGGCGCCGGTGTGGGGGCTGAAGCCGCTCCTCGACATCGATGCCGACCAGGCCCGGGAGGACCTGGCGCGGGCCGCGGTGATGGCGCTGTCGTACGTCGCCCAGTCCGCGCGCGGGCAGGGGCTGGCGATGGTGCCGCAGCGGGAGATCGACAAGGCGCACTCGGTGGTCGAGCGGTTCATGATCCGGTGGCGGGGGGAGCCGGACCCGAAACATGTGGCCGCCGTGGACGCCTACTGGACCTCGGCCGCCGAGCACGGGATGAACGCGTCCACGTTCACGGCGCGGGTGATCGCCTCGACCGGTGCCGATGTCGCCGCGGCGCTGTCGGGTGCGGTGGGGGCCATGTCGGGGCCGCTGCACGGGGGTGCGCCCTCCCGGGTGCTCGGGATGATCGAGGAGATCGAGCGGACCGGGGACGCGGTGGGCTACGTCAGGCGGGCGCTGGACCGTGGTGAGCGGCTGATGGGGTTCGGGCACCGGGTGTACCGGGCGGAGGATCCGCGGGCGCGGGTGCTGCGGCGGACGGCGCGGGAGCTGGGGGCGCCGCGGTTCGAGATCGCGGAGGCGTTGGAGAAGGCGGCGCTGGAGGAGCTCCACAATCGGCGGCCGGATCGTGTGCTCGCCACCAACGTGGAGTTCTGGGCGGCGATCATGCTGGACTTCGCGCAGGTGCCGGCGCACATGTTCACGTCGATGTTCACGTGTGCGCGGACCGCGGGGTGGTCGGCGCACATTCTTGAGCAGAAGCGGACGGGGCGGTTGGTGCGGCCGTCGGCGGAGTATGTGGGGCCGGGGGTGCGGAAGCCGCAGGACATCGCGGGGTTTGCGGATATCGCCCACTAGAGGCGGTGCGGCGGTGGGTGGGCGACCGCGGGTTGTGTGTGGTTGCTCGCGCAGTTCCCCGCGCCCCTTACGGGGCGCTGTCCAGTACCTCGTCGAGCAGTGCCGCCCACTGGGCCACCACCCGTTCCCGCCGCGCCCTGTCGTCCGTCAGGAGGTTGGCCAGGCCCAGGCCCCTTGCCATGTCCAGGAGGCCCTGGACGGTTTCGCGGGTGCCGGGGCGGGATTCGTCGGCGGCGAGGAGGTCGACGGCGATGCGGTGGGTCTCGCGGCCGACGCGGGCCTCCAGTTCCGTCACCCGGGGGCGGAGCTGGTCCTCGTTGGAGGCGGCCACCCAGAGGTGGAGGGCGGCGCGGAAGAGGGGCCCGGTGAAGAGGTCGACGATGGCCGTGACGGCTGCGCGGCGGTCGCCGGCGGTGCCTTCGGGGAACAGGGCGCGCAGGGCCGTGGAGCGTTCCTCGGCGACGTATTCGACGGCGGCCGTGAAGAGGTCCTCACGGGTCGGGAAGTGGTGCTGGGCCGCGCCCCGGGAGACGCCGGCGCGTTCGGCGACGACCGCGACCGTGGAGCCGGTCCAGCCGTGTTCGGCGAGGCAGGCCACGGCGGCCTCCAGGAGCCGCTGCCGGGTGGCCCGGCTGCGGTCCTGTTTCGGGGCGCGTTCCGCCGTGCCCGTACCCGTGCTCACGCCCGTGTTCACACCACCCACGCCGCGTCCCGTCGTTCGAGGAAGGCCGTCATCCCCTCGCGGGCCTGGTCGGAGGAGAACAGCCGGGCCGAGAGTGCGGTGAGGGTGGCCGCGTCCCGGTCGAATGTCTCCAGCACCCTAGCCGTGAGCAGCTGTTTCGTCTCGGCCAGGGCCTGGGGGGCGGAGCGGCGGAGGCCGTCGAGGATGGGTTCGAGGGCGGTGTCGACGTCGTCGGCGGTGGTGGTGAGGAGGCCCAGGCGGACGGCTTCGGCCGGGTCGAAGCGTTCGCCGGTGAGGTAGTAGCGGGCGAGGGCCCGGGGGTCGGTGCGCGGGAGGAGGGGCAGGGAGATCACCGCGGGGGCGACGCCGATCCGTACCTCCGTGAAGGCGAAGGTGGAGTCGGCGGAGGCGGCGGCGATGTCGCAGGCGGCGAGGAGGCCGAGGCCGCCCGCGCGGACGTGGCCGGTGACGCGGGCGACGACGGGTCTGGGCAGTTCGACGAGCTGCCGGAGGAGGCCGACGAGCGCGTCGGGGTCGGGCGGGTCGCGCAGGTCGGCGCCGGCGCTGAACGTCGTGCCGGTGTGGGTGAGGACGACGGCCCGGACGTCGGGGTCCTTGGCGCAGTCGGTGAGGGCCTCGGCGAGTTCGGCGACGAGGGCGGCGGACAGGGCGTTGCGGGTGGCGGTGGCGTCGAGGCTGAGGGTGGTGACGGCACGCGCGTGTGCCCGTCCGATCAACGTCATGGGCGCTCCTCGGGTTCCGCGGTCTTCGCGAGGGCGCGCAGTTCGCGGCGGAGTATCTTCCCGGAGGCCGCGCGGGGCACTCCGGCGATGAAGGTGACCTTGCGGACGCGTTTGTAGGGTGCGACGCGTTCGGCGACGTACAGCATGGTCTCGTTCTCGGTGAGGTCGGCGGCGGTGGGCTGGCGGACGACGAAGGCGTGCGGGATCTCGTTGCCGTCGTCGTTGTAGGCGCCGACGACGGCGGCGTCGGCGATGCCCGGGTGGGTGAGCAGGAGTGCCTCCAGTTCGGCGGGGGCCACCTGGAAGCCCTTGTACTTGATGAGTTCCTTGACCCGGTCGACGACGAACAGCCAGCCGTCGGCGTCGACGTGGCCGACATCGCCGGTGTGCAGCCAGCCGTCGGTGTCGATCATGTCGGCGGTGGCGTCGGGGCGGCCGAGGTAGCCCTTCATGACCTGGGGGCCGCGGATGAGGATCTCGCCGGGTTCGCCGGTGATGACGTCCTTGTGCGGGTCGTCGAGGGAGACGATCCGCATCTCGGTGCCGGCGATGAGCTTGCCGACGGTGCCGGGCGGTGCCTGGTCCAGGGCGTCGAGCGGGGTGACGTGGGTGCCGGGCGAGAGTTCCGTCATGCCGTAGGCCTGGGCGACCGGCGGCAGGCCGAGGCGCTGCGAACAGGCGGCGGCGAGGCGGGCGTCCAGGGGTGCGGCGGCGCTCATGACGTACTTCAGGGAGGAGAGGTCGTAGTCGGCGACCTTGGGGTGCTTGGCGAGGGCGAGGACGATCGGCGGGGCGACGTACAGGCCGGTGATGCGGTGGTTCTGGATGGCGGCGAGGAAGGTGTCCAGGTCGAAGCGGGGCAGGACGACGACGGTGGCGCCCGCGCGGAGCGGCGCGTTCATGAGCGCGGTGAGGCCGTAGATGTGGAAGAGCGGGAGGACCGCGAGGATGCGGTCGCCGGGGCCGGCCGGGACGGCGGGTTCGAGCTGGGCGAGGTTGGTGGCGATCTGCCGGTGGGTGAGCATCACGCCCTTGGGGACGCCGGTGGTGCCGGAGGAGTACGGCAGGGCGGCGACGTCCTCGGCGGGGTCGATGTCGACCTGCGGCTCGGGGGCCTCACCGGCGAGCATGTCGAGCAGGGAGCGGTGTCCGGGTGCGCTGTCGCAGACGAATATCTCCGCTATGCCGCCGGCGAGTTCGGCGGCCCTGCGGGCGGTCGCCAGGAGCGGTGAGACGGTGACGATCCAGCGGGCCGCGGAGTCCTGGAGCTGTTTGGCGAACTCCTCGGGCGTGGCGAGCGGGTGCACGGTGGTGACGGAGGCACCCGCGCGCGTGGCCGCGTAGAACGCGGTCGGGAAGGCGACCGTGTTGGGGCTGTGCAGGGCGAGGACGTCGCCCTTGCGGACGCCCGTGTCGGCGAGCGCCGCCGCGATCCGCCGGTGGAACCGGTCCAGTTGTGCGTACGTGAGGGTGGTGCCGTCGGTGCCGTCGATCAGGGCGGGCGCGTCGCCGAACTCGGCGGCCCGGCCCAGCACGGCCTCGTGGATGGGGAGTTCTACGGGCGCAACGTCTGCGTACTCACTGCGGAACACGGTTCCTCCAAGGCGGCCTTGGGCCTCGGTACGGCCTCGGTGCGGACTGAGTCGACCTCGGTAGGAGTCGACCTCAGTAGGACTTGGGCAGGCCGAGGGTCTGGTGGGAGACGTAGTTGAGAATCATCTCCCTGCTCACCGGAGCAATACGAGCCACGCGCGCGGCCGTTATCAATGAGGCGAGCCCGAATTCCCGGGTGAGTCCGTTGCCGCCGAGGGTGTGCACGGCCTGGTCGACGGCCTTCACGCACGCCTCGCCCGCCGCGTATTTCGCCATGTTGGCGGCTTCACCTGCGCCGATGTCGTCGCCCGCGTCGTACAGGTGTGCTGCCTTCTGCATCATCAGGCGGGCCAGTTCGAGGTCGATGTGCGCCTGGGCGAGGGGGTGCGCGATGGCCTGGTGGGCGCCGATGGGGGCCTTCCAGACAGTGCGGTCGCGCGCGTACTCGATCGCTTTGGAGAGCGCGTAGCGGCCCATGCCGATCGCGAACGCGGCCGTCATGATCCGCTCGGGGTTGAGTCCGGCGAACAGTTGCAGCAGGCCCGCGTCCTCGTCGCCGACGAGGGCGTCGGCGGGTAGCCGTACGTCGTCGAGGGTGAGCTCGAACTGCTTCTCGGCGGCGTTGAGTTCCATGTCGATGGGCTGCTTGTGGAAGCCCTCGGCGTCGGTCGGGACGATGAACAGGCAGGGCTTGAGGCGGCCGGTGCGGGCGTCCTCGGTGCGGCCGACGATCAGGACGGCGTCGGCCAGGTCGACGCCGGAGATGAAGACCTTGCGGCCGGTGAGCAGCCAGTCGCCGCCGGCCGGGTCGCGGCGGGCGGTGGTGGTGATGCGGTGGGAGTTGGAGCCGGCGTCGGGTTCGGTGATGCCGAACGCCATGAGGCGGGAACCGTCGGAGAGGCCGGGCAGCCAGGTCCGCTTCTGCTCCTCGGTGCCGAAGCGGGCGATCACGGTGCCGCAGATGGCGGGTGAGACGACGAGCATCAGCAGCGGCGAGCCTGCCGCGCCCAGCTCTTCGAGGACGATGGAGAGTTCGGCGATGCCGCTGCCTCCGCCGCCGTACTCCTCCGGGAGGTTGACGCCGAGGTAGCCGAGTTTTCCGGCCTCCTGCCAGAGTTCGGTCGGGGGGCGGCCTTCGGCGATCGTGCGGGTGATGTAGTCGCGGCCGTATTTGGCGCCGAGAGTGGCCACCGCTGCGCGGAGTGCCTTGTGTTCGTCGGTTTCGATTTGGGCGTTCATGGTGGCTCCTTCGGGTGCGGGTTGTATGTGGTTGCTCGCGCAGTTCCCCGCGCCCCTAAGTTGCTTGCACTACTGCCAGTAGAGAGCCGGGCTCCACCTGTTGGCCGACCACGACTCGCAGTTCGCTCAGCGTGCCCGTGACCGGTGCGGTGATCTGGTGCTGCATCTTCATCGCCTCCAGCCAGAGAAGGGGCTGGCCGGCCTCCACCGCTGCCCCTGCTTCCAGGCCTTCGGCCATCCGTACGACCGTTCCCGGCATCGGTGCCAGCAGGGATCCCGGTGCCAGCTGAGCCTTGGCGTCGGGGAAGCGGGGCAGGGCGGTGAGGGTCGTGTTGTTGACGTGGACATGGTCGCCGTAACGCGCGACCTCGAACCTGCGGTGTACGCCGTCGATGTCGAGTACGACCAGTCGCGCGCCGGCGTGCACGACCCGTACGCCGTCTGCCGTGAGGCCCTCGCGGGTGTGCCGGTAGTGGGTCTCGTGCTCCTCGCCGGCCATCAGGTAGCGCTTGGTCTGGGGCTGGGAGGGCAGGTTGCGCCAACCGCCGAAGCGGGAGCGGCCGTGCGCGTCGGCCAGGGCGGCGGCGAGGGGGGCGTGCGGGTCGGGGGCGGGTGCCGTGAGGTGGGCGAGGTGGCGGTCGTAGAAGCCGGTGTCCATGCGGGCCGTAGTGAACTCCTCGTGGCGCAGGGAGCGGACGAGGAGGTCGCGGTTGGTGGCGGGGCCGTGCAGGGTGGCCTGTTCGAGGGCGTGGGCCAGTTTGCGGAGGGCTTCCGCGCGGGTGGGGGCGTGGGCAACGACTTTCGCGAGCATCGCGTCGTAGTGGACGCCGATCTCGTCGCCGTCGGTGTAGCCGGTGTCCAGGCGGACGCTGTCCGGTACGGCGAGGCGGTGCAGGGTGCCGGTCTGCGGGGCCCAGTCGCGGGCGGGGTCCTCGGCGTAGAGGCGGGCCTCGATCGCGTGGCCACGCGCGCGTGGGGCGTCGAGCGGCAGGGTGCGGCCCTCGGCGACGCGGATCTGTTCGGCGACGAGGTCCAGGCCGAACACCGCTTCGGTGACGGGGTGTTCGACCTGGAGGCGGGTGTTCATCTCCAGGAAGTGCGCCCTGCCGTCGGCGACGAGGAACTCGACGGTGCCCGCGCCGACGTAGGCGACGGAGCGCGCGGCGCGCACGGCCAGCGCGTGGAGTTCCTTCACCAGCCCCTCGGGGAGGCCGGGCGCGGGTGCCTCCTCGACGACCTTCTGGTGCCTGCGCTGGAGCGAGCAGTCACGGGTGCCGAGCGGCCAGACCGTGCCGTGGGTGTCGGCGAGGATCTGCACCTCGACATGGCGGCCGCGCTCGATGTACGGCTCGACGAAGACCTCGCCGTCGCCGAAGGCGCTCGCGGCCTCGGCGCGCGCGCCCTCCAGCGCGGCGTCCAGTTCGCCGAGGCGGCGCACGATGCGCATGCCGCGCCCGCCGCCGCCGGCGGCCGCCTTGACCAGCACCGGCAGGTCGGACCCGCGCACCTCGCCGAGCGGGGCGATGCCCATCAGCTCCTTGGCGCGGGTCTTGGACGCCATCGCCTCGATCGCCTCGGGGGGCGGCCCGATCCAGACCAGCCCCGCGTCGATGACGGCCCGTGCGAAGTCGGCGTTCTCGGAGAGGAAGCCGTACCCGGGGTGCACGGCGTCCGCGCCGGCGCTCACGGCCGCCTTCACCACCAGGTCGCCGCGCAGGTAGGTGTCGGCGGGGGTGGCGCCCGGCAGCCGTACGGCGGTGTCGGCCACGCGCGCGTGGAGTGCGTTCCCGTCGGCGTCGGAGTGCACGGCGACGGTCCTGATGCCGAGTTCGGCGCAGGTGCGGAAGATCCGGCAGGCGATCTCGCCGCGGTTGGCGACGAGCAGGGTCGAGATCATGTGATGCCTCACATCCGGAAGACGCCGAAGCCGCCCCGCGCGCCCTCGTAGGGGGCGGTGTGGATGGCGGACAGGCACAGGCCGAGGACGGTGCGGGTGTCGCGCGGGTCGATGACGCCGTCGTCGTACAGCCGCCCGGACAGGAACGCGGGCAGCGACTCGGACTCGATCTGCTGCTCGACCATGGCGCGCAGCGCCGCGTCGCCGTCCTCGTCGTACGGCTGCCCCTTCGCGGCGGCCGACTGGCGGGCGACGATCGAGAGCACGCCCGCGAGCTGCTGCGGGCCCATGACGGCGGACTTGGCGCTGGGCCAGGCGAACAGGAAGCGGGGGTCGTAGGCCCGGCCGCACATGCCGTAGTGCCCGGCGCCGTAGGAGGCGCCCATGAGGACGGAGAGGTGCGGGACACGGCTGTTGCTGACCGCGTTGATCATCATCGCGCCGTGCTTGATGATGCCGCCCTGCTCGTACTCCCTGCCGACCATGTAGCCGGTGGTGTTGTGGAGGAAGAGGAGGGGGATGTCGCGCTGGTTGGCCAGCTGGATGAACTGGGCGGCCTTCTGGGACTCCTGGCTGAACAGCACGCCCTGTGCGTTCGCCAGGATGCCGACCGGGTAGCCGTGCAGGCTCGCCCAGCCGGTCGCGAGACTCGTCCCGTACAGCGGCTTGAACTCGTCGAAGTCGGAGGCGTCGACCAGGCGGGCGATCACCTCGCGCGGATCGAAGGGGATCTTCAGGTCGCCGGGGACGATGCCGAGGAGTTCGTCGGCCGCGTACTTGGGCGGTTCGGCGGGGCCGGGGTCGGGGTGCGCCTTGCGGTGGTTCAGGCGGGCGACCACACGCCGGGCCTGCCGGAGCGCGTCCGGTTCGTCGACGGCGAAGTAGTCGGCGAGGCCCGACACGCGCGCGTGCATCTCGGCGCCGCCCAGCGACTCGTCGTCGCTCTCCTCGCCGGTGGCCATCTTCACCAGGGGCGGTCCGCCGAGGAAGACCTTGGCGCGCTCCTTGACCATGATCACGTGGTCGGACATGCCGGGGATGTAGGCACCGCCGGCGGTGGAGTTGCCGAAGACGACGGCGACGGTGGGGATCCCGGCGGCCGAGAGCCGGGTGAGGTCGCGGAAGATGGCGCCGCCCGGGATGAAGATCTCCTTCTGCGAGGGCAGGTCGGCGCCGCCGGACTCGACCAGGCTGATGCAGGGCAGCCGGTTGGCAAGGGCGATGTCGTTGGCGCGCAGCGCCTTCTTCAGCGACCAGGGGTTGCTGGCGCCGCCGCGCACCGTCGGGTCGTTGGCGGTGATCAGGCACTCCACGCCCTCGACCACCCCGATCCCGGTGACCAGCGAGGCGCCGACCGCGTAGGCGCTGCCCCAGGCGGCCAGCGGGGACAGCTCCAGGAAGGGGGTGTCGGGGTCGAGGAGGAGTTCGATGCGCTCGCGGGCGAGGAGCTTGCCGCGCTTGCGGTGCCGTTCGACGTACTTCGCGCCGCCGCCCGCGAGGGCCTTGGCGTGTTCGGCCTCCAGGTCGGTGAGCTTGGCGAGCATGGCGTCGCGGTTCGCCCGGTAGTCGGGGGTGTGGGTGTCGAGGGTGGTCTCGATGACCGTCACAGCAGGGCCTCCGGGATGTCCAGGTGGCGGGAGCGGAGCCATTCGCCGAGGGCCTTGGCCTGGGGGTCGAAACGGTGTTGCGCGGCCACACCTTCGCCGAGGATGCCTTCGACGGTGAAGTTGAGGGCGCGGAGGTTCGGGAGGACGTGCCGGGTGACCTTCAGCTCGGCGGTCTCGGGGAGCAGCTGGCGGAAGGTGTCGACGGTCAGGGTGTGTGCGAGCCAGCGCCACGCCTCGTCCGAGCGCACCCAGACGCCGACGTTGGCGTTGCCGCCCTTGTCCCCGCTGCGGGCGCCGGCGACGAGCCCGAGCGGCGCCCGCCGGGTGGGGCCGCCCTCGGAGGGCGGCTCGGGCAGCGGGGGTTCGGACGGGTCCTGGAGCACGAGGGCGTCCTGGGCCGGCGGCACGGGGGTCCGTCGTCCGTCATGGAGGACGGCCACATGGGGCACCTCCTCCTGGGGGACGTACACATCCTCGAAGACCCCATAGGGCGCGCCCTTTCCCGGTGGGGCGAGCACATGGAAGCCGGGGTAGCTGGCGAGCGCGAGTTCCACGGCGGCGCCGGTCAGCGCCCGGCCCACGGTCTCCTGGTCCCGGTCCCGTACGACGAGCCGGAGCAGCGCGCTGGCCGTCTCCTCGGTGTCGGCGTCGGGGCGGTCGGTGCGGACGAGGTCCCAGCGGATCTCCGACGGCGCCTGCTTGGCTCGCGTGAGCGCGTCCCCCATCTGTTCCTGTACGAGGGCCGCCTTCGCCTCGATGTCGAGCCCGGTGAGCACGAAGACGACCTCGTTGCGGAAGCCGCCCAGCCGGTTGCGGCCGACCTTGAGGGTCGGGGGCGGGGCCTCGCCCCGGACGCCCTCGATCCGCACCCGGTCCGGGCCGTCCGGGCTCAGCCGGACGCTGTCCAGGCGGGCGGTGACGTCGGGTCCGGCGTAGCGGGCGCCGCCGGTCTCGTAGAGGAGCTGGGCGGTCACCGTGCCGACGTCGACGAAGCCGCCGGTGCCGGGGTGCTTGGTGATGACGCAGCTGCCGTCCTCGTGGATTTCGGCGAGCGGGAAGCCGGGGCGGCGGAGGTCGCGGCCCGCCCCCGCTGCGGCTCCGGCTCCGGCCTCGGCCTCGGCGAAGAAGGCGTAGTTGCCGCCGGTGGCCTGCGTCCCGCACTCCAGGACGTGCCCGGCGACGACGGCGCCGGCGAGCCGGTCGTAGTCCCCTGGCCGCCAGCCGAAGTGGGCGGCGGCGGGCCCGGTGACCAGGGCCGCGTCGGTGACCCGGCCGGTGACCACGATGTCGGCGCCGGCGCGCAGGCACTCGGCGATCCCGAAGCCGCCGAGGTAGGCGTGGGCGGCGAGGCTGCCGGGGTGGGCGGCGGTGAGGTCGTCGCCCTCCACATGTGCGACGCGCACAGGTATGCCGAGCCGGTCGGCGAGCTGCCGTACGGCGTCGGCGAGTCCGGCCGGGTTGAGGCCGCCGGCGTTGGTGACGATCCGCACGCCCCGCTCGTGGGCCAGGCCCAGGCAGTCCTCCAGCTGGCGCAGGAAGGTGCGGGCGTATCCGGCGCCGGGGTCCTTGAGCCGGTCGCGGCCCAGGATGAGCATGGTCAGCTCGGCGAGGTAGTCGCCGGTGAGGACGTCGAGTTCGCCGCCGGCGAGCATCTCCCGCAGCGCGTCGAAACGGTCGCCGTAGAAGCCGGAGGCGTTGCCTATGCGCAGGGTCACGGGGTGCCGCCCTTCGGGGTGCGGCCGGGTCCCGGCGGGCCCGCGAAGGCCTGGGCGATGTCGAGCCAGCGGTCGGCGTCCGGGCCGGTGGCTTCGAGGGCGAGGTCGGCGCGATGGGCGCGCTGGGTGACCAGGAGGCAGAAGTCGAGGGCGGGGCCGGTGACGCGGTCGTCGGCGTCGTCGGGTCCGTAGGTCCACAGTTCGCCTGACGGGGCGGTCAGTTCGACGCGGAACTCCTCGAACGGCACGGGCTGTCCGTGCACGCCGAAAGCGAAGTCGCGGGTGCGGACGCCGAGTCGGGCGATGTGCCGGAGCCGGTCGGTGGGGGTACGGGACACACCCAGCGCGTCGGCGATGTCGAGGCCGTGTGCCCAGGTCTCCATCAGCCGGGCGGTGGCCATGGAGGCGACCGACATAGGGGGGCCGTACCAGGGGAAACGCGCCGGTGCGGGCGCCGCGCGCAGCGCCTGGTCCAGGGCCTCGCGCCCGGCCCGCCAGTCCGCCAGCAACTCGGCGGGGGGCTTGGCGGCGCCTTCCTCGGCCCCGTTGTCCACGAAGTCCCCGGGCTGGGTCAGCGCCTTCTCGACCTCGCGGGAGAAGGCGTCCTGGTCGGTCACGGCCAGCAGCGAGGAGTGGTCGGTCCAGGCGAGGTGGGCGATCTGGTGGGCGACGGTCCAGCGGGGTGCGGGGGTGGCGAGAGCCCACTGCTCGGTACCCAACTCGGCTACCAGCCGGTCGAGTTCCGCACTCTCCTCACGCAGGTCGTCGATGACGGGCGTCGGATCGGACATGGGGGGAGCATGGCAGCGGGCCCAGAAACAATCAAGCACGCTTGCATGAATTCGGGAGAGCCGTGGCCGGGCACACAGGGCGGCCGAGGCGCTCTGAGGCTGTGGCGGTGTGACGCCGTGGCGGTGGTCCTTGGCGGCATCCGGAGTCAGGCCGGGGCAAACCTTGGCACAACCCGTCGTGGCAGGGGGACCGTCATGCCCTATGTTCGATGCGAACATCCGGCGATGGAGTGATGTGTGAGGCGTGCGGGGCGTGCGGAGGACAGATGAACGCGCCGTGGGGGCCGAGACGACTGCCGTCTTGACACCCCCGGCGGGCGAGGCAGGCGGCTACCCGGTGGACGCGGGGACCGAGGACCCGCCCCCGCGCGAACCGCCCCGCTTCTGGCCCCTCCTCCTCGTGGCCGCCGCCGTCCTGCCCGGTACCGCCCTCTTCCTCGTGGGCCAGGGCGTCAGCAAGGCCGCGCTGGAGGCCTGGCAGACGGTGTGCCTCGCGGTGATCGTGCAGGCGACACCGTTTCTGCTGCTCGGTACGGCGCTGTCGGGGGCGATCAACGCGTTCGTGCCGGAGCGGGTGTTCACCCGGCTGCTGCCCAAGCGGCCCGCGCTCGCCGTGCCGGTCGCCGGGGTCGCCGGGGTCGTGCTGCCGGGCTGCGAGTGCGCGTCGGTGCCGGTGGCCAGCAGTCTGATCGGGCGCGGGGTCACCCCGGCCGCGGCCTTCGCGTTCCTGCTCTCCGCGCCCGCCATCAACCCGGTCGTGCTGACCGCCACCGCCATCGCCTTCCCCGGCACCCCCCTCATGGTGCTGGCCCGGCTGGTCGCCTCGCTGGTCACCGCTGCCGTGATGGGCTGGCTGTGGCTCTGGCTGGGCCGGGAGGAGTGGCTGCGGCCCGCCGTACGGCACACCGGGCACCAGCCGGGGCACAACCGCTGGACGGAGTTCCGGCGCGGTTTCCAGCACGACTTCCTCCAGGCCGGCGGTTTCCTGGTGGTCGGCGCCATGGCCGCGGCCACCTTCAACGTGGCCGTACCGCGGTCGGTCCTCGACACCTTCTCCGGTTCGCCCTGGCTGTCGGTGCTGTTCCTGGCGGCGCTGGCGATCATCCTCGCGGTGTGCTCGGAGGCGGACGCGTTCGTGGCGTCGTCGCTCACGGGTTTCTCGCCCACCGCCAGGCTGGCGTTCATGGTGGTCGGGCCCATGGTGGACCTCAAGCTGATCGCGTTGCAGGCGGGCACGTTCGGACGGGCCTTCGCGGCCCGCTTCTCGGCCGCCACCACGGTCGTCGCGGTCCTGTGCAGTGTGCTGGTCGGAGGAGTGCTGCTTTGACATCCTCCCCTCCCTGAAGGAGGGAATTCCTGGCTCAGGCAGCCTCCGGGAGCAGCGCTCCCGGAGGTCTTACGCCTTCAGCACCAGCCGGGTTGAGACCAGCCCGGACGAGCATCACGCGGGCGGAGTTCTTGTCCCTGGGAGACACGGCTTCGCACGCGGTGCAGGTGTAGGTACGTTCCGAAAGAGGAAGTGCGTGCTTGGTTCTCGCTCCGCACGACGCGCAGTCCATGGTGGTGTGCGCGGGATGCACGAGGCGGACGTCCCGCCTGTGTTTTCGGCCCATCTCGATCAGGGCCGTCTTGGTGGCGCCGATCGCGGCGTCCGCCGCCTGGCGGGCCATGGTGGTTTTCGCGAGGAACTTCGGCCGGAAGTCCTCGACGGCGATGGCATCGTGGTCGGTCACAACCTTCTTCGCCCACTTGCGGCCGGCGTCCTGGCGCTGCCTGGCCACCTTCGCGTACGCCTTGGCCCGCCACTTCTTCGCCTCACGGTAGCCCTTCGAGGCGGCCTGCCCCTTCTTAGGCTTGCGACGGGCCATCATCCGGTCGTAGCGGGTCAGCTTGGCCTGCGCCTTCCGCCCGTACTGAGCGTGGGGGAGGTCGTGGGCGTCGCTGGTAGTGGTGGCGGTTTCCTTGACGCCCCAGTCCACGCCGAGCACGCGGCCTGTGGCTGGGAGCGGTTGCGCTTCGGTGGAGACGACGAACGAGGCGTACCAGTGCTCCGCCGCATCCTGGTACACCCGCACCGAAGAGGGCGCGGACGGAAGTTCGCGCGACCACACCACAGTCAAGGCGATCCCGCCCGCGAGGTGGAGGCGGCCGTCCTTCAGCCGGAATCCGCGCTGCGTGTAGTTCAACGTGGGCAGCGCCTCGCGCTTCTTCTTGCTCCGGGGCATGCCCGCACGCTGCCGCATCGGCAGGCGCTTCTCAATGTCCTTCAGCGCCTTGGACCGAGATTTGGCGAAGTCGCGGATGATCTGCTGCTGCGGAACCGAGGCGCCATCGCGAAGCCATGGCGTGCGGGCACGGGCGTCGGTCAGCATCTTGTCGAGCTGGGCCGGGCCGCACGTCTGCTTGTCCTCGGGGTGCGCCCGGTTGCGGGCGTGCACCTGGCGGGACTTGGCCACAGCCTCATTCCACACCCAGCGACACCGGCCCCACTCCGCGAGCAGAGCAGTGCGGGCTGTCGACGAAACGCGAAGCCGGTAGGTGTACCGGGTGCGCCCGACATCCTCCGAAACCTTTTGTCGTGTCGCCATAGTGTCATTCTACCGCCGGTCGAGAGGCAGAAGACCACTATTCTGATGTCATGGATGAAGAGAAGCGCATCACCCTCCGGCTGCCCGTCGGCCTGCACGCATGGCTGGTCGCTGAAGCCAAGTCCGCCCGCAGGTCCCTCAACTCCGAGATCGTCTACCGGCTGGAGGCCGAGCGCGACACCGCCGCGGCAGACGTCAAATCGCCCTGACGGCGATTCGGCTTCCCCTGCCCTGCTCCGCGGGAGCCGTCCGATTCCGCCCCGGCCTGCGAGCCGGGGCACCCTAGGAGGAATCCAGTGAGACGTCCCCTTCAGGTGACCCTGCTCATCCTCAGCGGCCTCGGCCTGCTGCACGCCTCCCTCTTCACCGACCTGTGCCTGCGCTACGTCAAGCCCGGGATGCGGCCGCTGCTGATCGCGTCCGGGTTCGTGCTGCTGGTGCTGGGCATCGTGGAGGCGGCCGTGCGGGAGGGGCGGGGCGAGCGGGCGGGGCACGGCAGGCATGGCGCGCACGCACATGGGGCCGACCCCCACAACGAGCCGGAAGAGCACCACGGCCACGACCACTCGACCGTCCCCCGGGTCGCCTGGCTGCTCCTGCTGCCCGCGCTGAGTCTGCTCTTCTACGCCCCGCCGGCGCTCGGCGCGTACACCGCGGCCCGGCAGCCCGCCAAGGTCGTCGCGGAGCAGGACGACTTCGACCCGCTGCCGAAGACCTCGCCGCTGCCCATCACGCTCACGGACTTCACCACGCGGGTGCAGCAGGACCGCTCGCTGGCCATCAAGGCGCGGACCGTGGAGATGAGTGGGCTGGTCACGCCCGTCCCGGGGGGCGGGAGCTGGGACCTGACCCGGATCATCATCTCCTGCTGCGCGGCGGACGCGCAGTCCGTGAAGGTGCGGATCTACAGCGGCAGCATCCCGCCCGCCAACACCTGGGTGTCCGTCACGGGGAACTGGCACCCCGGCGGGAAGCTGGGCACGAAGTCCGCGCCGGTCGCGCTGGACGCCCAGACCATGAAGAAGATCCAGCGGCCGTCGAACGGCTATCAGGACGCGCTGCCGTTCCCCTCCGGCTGAGCGGCGACGACCGGGTCCGGCTCCGGCCGTGCAGCGACCACCGGCTCCGGCTGGGCGCCGCCCGCCGCTTTCCGGCCGCGCCCCACCTGGGAGCGGACCGCGCCGATGCTCGCCGCGACGACGAGCGCGACGGCGGCCGCCTGGGTCGCCGACAGGGCCTGGCCGAGGACGAGGAAGCCGGCGATGGTGGCGATGGCCGGTTCCAGGCTCATCAGGACGGCGAAGGTGTGGGCGGGCAGGCGCCGCAGCGCGAGGAGTTCGAGGGTGTAGGGCAGGACGGAGGAGAGGACCGCGACCGACGAGCCCAGGGCGACCGTGACCGGATCCAACAGCCTGGAACCGGCGTCGGCGACGCCCAGCGGGAGGAACAGCAGGGCCGCGACCGCCATGGCCAGGGCGAGCCCGTCGGCCTGCGGGAAGCGGCGGCCGGTACGGGCGCTGAAGATGATGTAGGTGGCCCACATGGCGCCGGCGGCCAGGGCCAGGCCGACACCCACGGGGTCGAGGCCGCTGAAGTCTCCGCCGCCGATCAGGAAGACACCGCCCAGCGCCAGTCCCGCCCACAGCACGCTGATCGCGCGCCGGGAGGCCAGCACGGACAGGGCCAGCGGTCCCAGCACCTCCAGGGTGACGGCGAGGCCCAGCGGGATGCGGTCGACCGCCTCGTAGAAGAGGCCGTTCATCGCACCCATGGTGATACCGAAGACGATCACCGTGCTCCAGTCGGTGCGGGAGTGGCCGCGCAGGCGTGGCCGGCAGACGACGAGCAGGATCACCGCGGCCGCGAGCAGCCGCAGGGTCACCACGCCGAGCGCGCCCGCCCGGGGCATCAGGGTCACGGCGAGGGCCCCGCCGAACTGGACGGAGATCCCTCCGGCGAGGACCAGCCCAACGGGCCCGAGCGAGCCGAGCCGGCCCGGGAGGCCGGCGGCGGACACGGACACCGGGGCGGCCGTGGAGGCCGGCGCCGACTGCGAGGTGCTGGGGGTGGTCACGGGCGGTCCAGGGGATTCGCTGTTCATTACGATGCACTTCTCAGTCCAGGGTAATGGACTGAGACAGGCGCGTGAACCCCTTATGGAACTGTCCTGGATGCTGAGATGCCGAGCCGCGCCAAAGCGCAGGGGCCCCGGAACGGCCAGTCGCCGTTCCGGGGCCCCGGGTCGCAGGGTGGCCCGCTCACCACCTGCCCTGCCGCAAGCCGCGCCTAGGACACGATCGGCACGACATGGAGGTAGCCCTCCCCGACCAGGTCCGGGTAGCCGAACCGTTCGCCGACCGCGAGGAACGCCTGGTGGTCACGCGGGTCGATGGGCAGGGCCGAGGACTTCAGCACCCGTAGGAACAGCCGGAACCCCAAGTCCGCGTCGACCTTCTCGACCACCTCGGTCAGAGCAGACACCAGGCCGGGGAGCTTGGGAGGCCAGACACGGTCCTCCGTCGCGGCCGTCAGCCGGGGCGCCACGCGGTCGACGGCTTCCAGCACTGCCGCGCGCAGCCCCGAATCGGGCGCCTGCGCCGGCGGAGGCGGGACGAAGTCCGGGTCCGCCAGCCGTTCGGCCTCCAGCCACGCCGCCTCGATCCCGGCCAGCCAGTCCCGCATGCTCTCCTTGTCCCAGTCGGGATCGAAGGCAGTTTCAGCGCCGCCGACCCACACCGTGCGCAGCACGGCGTCGTCGAAAGGCGACTCCAGCAGCCGTCGTACGTCCCGGCCGAGCAGGGTGTGGCCCGGCGCGGGAACGTCAGTGACCGAACGGGCGGCGATCAT
The DNA here is from genome assembly GCF_043201715.1 of Streptomyces sp. NPDC048291. Classification (NCBI taxonomy): domain Bacteria; kingdom Bacillati; phylum Actinomycetota; class Actinomycetes; order Kitasatosporales; family Streptomycetaceae; genus Streptomyces; species Streptomyces sp. NPDC048291. The sequence goes on along the minus strand of NZ_JBICZC010000007.1, from coordinate 270,155 downwards.
GAGCAGGGCACCCTTGCGGCTGCTGTCCGCGAGGCAGTCCAGTTCCGCCACGGTCAGGGTCAGATCCAGGCCGTCGCACTGCATGGACAGCCAGGAGAGCCCGAATTCCGCCGTCATGATCACCCCTCCGGATAGGCGGTGTAGACAACCCACTTCTTCGGGTGGCCCGGGACCTTACCAATGTATTTGAGGGTGACGACCACCTTGGTCCCGGTGGCCGCCCCCTGGACACCGTTGCGTACCCAGACCTTCCCCAGCGAGGGGCCCATGTCCCGCACGTCCCAGGTGAACGTCTTGTTCTCCAGTGCCAGTTTCTTCCCCCGACGCTGCGCCTGCCTGGTCACCCAGTTCTCCAACTGGACGGCGTTCTTCTTCGACCAGGCAGTGATGGCCTTGTCGACCGCTTCGGCGGCCGTCGCCGTGTCGGTCCATCGGGTGGCGACACCGCTCTTCTCTGCCACCGCCTTGTCCGCCATCTGCTGGTCCGACTTGTCGACGTGGTCCGTGATGGTGTGCGCGCCCTCCAGGCCCTCGTCCCCGATGATGTCGGTGCAGTTGTGGACGAGGACGTCCCGGGACCAGGGTCCCTCGGCACGGACGTAGAAGGTGTGCGTGCCTTGAACGGTGAGGTCGTACACCTCGCGGGGCGCCAGGACGCCGTGCTCGCGCAGGGCGGTCACGGGGCTGAGCGAACCGTCGGGTGCCCGGAGCAGATCCCCGACGCGCAGGTCCGACACCGCCGTCCAGCCTCGGCCGTCGACGTAGAAGCGGTGGCCTGCCGTGCTGGTGACCAGCGCGCCGCCGACGGTGATGTCCGTGAGTGCGGAGGTGTCGTGCCGGTGGGTGGAGATCACCGGCTCGATGACGGTCCGGCCGGTGACCGGATCCGTGGTGCGCAGGAGGTCGCCGCTGCGGACCGCGTGGATGTTCTTGACGGAGCCGTCGGCCAGCACCACGCCCGTGCCTGCCGGGAAGCTGTCCTTGGTGCAGACCGAGATGACGTCTTCGAGTTCTTCGACGGTGTCCTCGATGTGCTTCAGCATCGTGGGGTCGATGCCGTCGATGACCTTCAGGGCGTCGAACGCCTCACGGATGCCGGTGCCGGCCCGCATTGCCACGTCGAGGGCCCTGATCCCCTCGGCGATCTTCTCCAGGGTCTTGCCGGGGACGAAGTTGGAGGCGGCCCAGGCACAGCCGCTGGCACTGCCGTGCCAGCAGTCCACGAAGTCCTGGACGAGGATCTCCTTGCCGATGGTCTGGTAGGTGTGCAGCAGGCCCTTGAGGATGTCGAGCTGGGTGAAGGTCTTGGTGTCGTCCTTCGTCAGGCCCTTGAGCTGTTCGGACTTGAGGAACAGGGTGTCCTCGTCGGGGCAGCCGGCCGCGGTCGCGGGCACGTCGGGGTTGAGGCACAGGTAGAAGTCGACCGACACGTCGAACGTGTAGGTGAAGGTCACCGTGCAGCTGGTGCCGAACCCCGGGGGGATCTCACAGGGCTTGTCCTGCTTGACGTCCGTGACGTTGAGGGTGTCCTTGTCGATGACGTAGAAGGTGCCGCCGACGCCCGTTCCGGCGCCGGTGCCGACCTGCTGGTTGGCCTGGGCGGCGGCCGCCTCCTCGGCCGCCTGCTGGGCGGATTCGGCGTACTTCTGGGCATCCTTGGCGGCTTCTTCGGCTGCGGTGGCCTGGGCGTCGGCGTCCTTGGCGGCGGCCCGGGCGTCCGTGGCCGCCTGTTCCGCCTGGCTGGCGGCGTCGCGGGCGGCCTGGGCGTCGAGGGCGGCGGCATCGGCGGAGTCGCGGGCCTGGGTGGCGTAGCCGTCGGCGCGGCCGGCCGCGTCGTCGGCGGCCTTGGCGTCGTCGGTGGCCTGCTGGTCGTAGGCGATGGTGCGGGCGAGGGACTGGGCGGCCTGGGAGGCGTATCCGGCGGCTTCGGCGGAGTAGTCCAGGGCCTGCTTCGCGGAGGCGCGGGCGTCGGCCGCGTATCCGGCGGCTTCGGCGGCGAGGGTGTACGCGGCCTTGGCGTCGCCGGTGGCCGCGTTGGCGGTGCTCGTCGCCTGGGCGGCGGCCTCCTGGGCGTTCTGGGCGTGGGCCTCGGCGACGGCCTGCTGCTGCTCGGCGATCGTCTTGCTGGACTGCCCGGTCAGGACGGCGAGGCCGGCGGCGGAGTCGGTGGTGACATAGGGGGCGCCGAGCTGGACGGCGTCGTTGGCGGGAGCGGCCACCTGGCGGGCGGCGTTGCCTGCGTCGACGGCGGCCTGGGAGGCGGCGTAGGCGTGCCCGGAGGCGACGTTGGCGCCGGCGATCGCGGTCTGGGCGGCCGTGTTGGCCGCGTCGGCCTGCGACTTGGCGTCGGCGGCGTGCCCCTCTGCTTCGTCGGCGAGTTTCACCGCGGCACTGGCGGCCGTGGCGGCGGTCTTGGACGCGGCGATGGCGTCGGCGGCGGCGCTGGTCGCGGTGGCGACGGCGGCGTCCGCGTCCTCCTTGGCAGCCTTTGCGGCGTTCGCGTCGGCGTGGGCCCGCTTGGCCGCGGCCTCCGCGCGGGTGGCGGCCGCGTCGGCGTCGGCCGCGGCCTGGGTGGCCGCGTCCGCCTCCGAGCGGGCCGAGTCTGCGGCACTCTCCGCGTCGTCGGCCGCGGCGTCCGCGGCGTCCGCGGCCTGCCTGGACGACTGGGCCTGATCGTCGGACTCGTGTGCCTCCGCGTAGGTGTCCTTGGCGTACGACTTCGCGCGAGCGGCGTCCGCCTTCTGCTTGGCGTCCCAGGCCTTGTCGCGCAGGTCCTTCGCGTTGTCGGACGCGGTCTCGGCCGCCTGCCGCTTCTCGGTGGCGGTGGCGTCGGCCGCTTCGGCCCTGTCCTTGGCGTCCTCCGCCTGGCTCGCGTAGCCCTGGGCTTTGGTCTTGTGCTCGGCGGCCTCCGCCTGCTTCTGGGCGGCGGTCTCCTTCTCCGCCTTGGCGGTGGCCTCCTCGGCCTCCGCGTCGAGGCGGCGGGCGTGCGCGGTGGCCGCGGCGGCCTTCGCGTCCGTCTCCGCCTGTACGGCCACGGCCAGCTTGGCCTTGGCCGTGTCGCGGGCGGCCTTGGCGTTGCCAGCCTGGGCCGCGGCGGCGTCGGCGGCGGCCTTCGCCTGCTCCTTCGCCGCCTCGGCGGCCGCGTTGCGGAACGCCGCCGTCGAGGCCGCGCCCTGGGTCACGGCGCGGGCGGCGATGGTCGCGCTGTCGGCCGCGGACGCCTTGGTCGCCGAGAGCGCGGTCTGGGCGGCGGCCTGCATCGCGTTGATCGCGGCCGACGACGCCTTGGTCACCTGTGCCTTCTGCAGACCGACCAGCAGACCCCGGCCCCGTGGCGCGCCCGCCTGGTCGGCGATCGTGTAGGCGGCGTTGAGCGAGGTGTCGGTGCTGGTGACGGCGGAGGTGGCGGTCTGCGCCTGCTTCTGGATCAGCGTCAGCTGGGTCTGCGCGGCGGACTGGGCGGCGGCGATGCCCTTGGTGGCCTGGAGGAACTGGGCCGAGGTCGGGTAGTCGAGGTCGTCGGTGCCGTTGTGCCCGACAGGGACGATGTCCAGCTTCTGGAAGGCGCTGCCGGAGCAGGTCGCCAGGGTGGCGTCCTGGCTGTTGGTGTAGGACGCGAGGTTCAGGCACTTGCCGTTGGCGAGGTTCGTCAGCGGCGTGGTGGCGTGCGGGTTGTACTGCCAACGGTTGGCACTGGTGCTGGTGACGGTGCAGGAGCCCTGCACCATCGCCGTGCCGTCCGCGCTCGCGGAGGCTTTCGGCACCAGGCACTTGCCGGAGTTGACGTTGACCAGTGTGTCGCCGGAGATCTGCCACTGCTGGTTCGCGTTGCCGTTGCAGGTGTAGATCTGCACGATGGCGGCGTTGGCGGTCGAATTACCGCCGACCTCAAGGCACTTGTCGGACGACCCGTGGACGTGGATGGCCATCGGGCTGTCCCCGATCCAGCCGGCACCCCCGGCGGACCAGTAGTCCTGCCATCGGGCCAGGTGGTCGGCGATCCAGGACTGGCCGAGCATCTCACCGAGCGCCTGCGCGGTCGTGGTGAGCGCCTTGGTCGCGGAGGTGTTCGCGTCGAGGATCTGGTTGCGCTGGGTGGCCTGGGCGGCCAGTTCCTGCTGCCACTCCGCCGACGCGGTGGCGACCTCCTGCCCCAGGACCTTGTTCGGGTCGATCGGGTTGCGCCAGGCGCAGGCCGCGAACCGGGACTTCAGGTCCTCGACGGCGATCCGGAACTCCAGGCTGCCCGGTTCCGCTGCGGTACGCGGGAAACCGCCGGAGGACAGGAACATCCGGGCGTCGTCGGCACCGGTCCCGTAGTAGTCGCTGACCAGCTTTTCGAACGCCTCGTGCTCGGCATAGGCCTGCTGCCACTGCTGCGTGGGCAGCGTCGGGTCGACGGTCCCGTACAGGGGTGTACCAAGATCCTTCACCGCCTGGAGGGTGGCGTCGTCGGCCTGCGCGGTGGGGTCCTTGTAGAGGTCGCCCTCGGTCTTCCACCACTGCTCGCCGAGCCACTTCCCGTAGCCCACCTGGTCGAAGAAGTCGTCGGTGGTGGCGGGGACGCCCGGCGGCCAGTAGAACTCGGCGTCGGTGGCGAAGTTGCCGGGGAAGGAGAGGCCCTTGAGCGGTGTCTGCCAGGCCGCGAGCCGGGTGGGCAGCACGTCGCTCGCCGCGTCGATGGTGTCCCGGTCCTGCTGGAACGCGGTCGACAGCGGTGTGTCGTCCCAGTACTCGCGGTTGGCGGCGGTGTGGAGTTGATCGGCGGTCTGGTTCAGCGCGTTCTGTGCCAGCGGCACCGTGGAGGTGCCGCCGATCCGCAGCGCGTCGGCCATCAGGCACTGGTCCTGGCGCAGTTGCTCGGCCGCCGCGGCGTCGAACCCGTCGTAGCTGTCCGCCACGTTCGTCATGGCGGCCCCCGTCGGTGCGGGGCTGCCGCCCAGCAGTCCTCCGAGAACCGCGGTGGCGACCACCAGCGGAACGAGGGAGCCGTTGACGCGGCGTCGCCGCGCGAGCCTGCCGCCGGGCGAGGCACCCGCCGGGTGCTCGGCCGTGGGAGGGCGTTGGAAGTGTCTGTACAGACGTCTGAATCGCAAAGGACTGTCCTTCTCCGTGACGGAGGCGGACAGAAGGCCCGTTCAGGCGCGGAGAACCTCTCCCGTCACCCACCGGCCTCCAGGGCGCGCGAGACCGACACGTGTCACGGCATGACCACATCCCCCGCCTGCGGCAACCGGCCCCCCGTCGCCCACTTGGCAGCCCAGGAGGGTTCGGCCGAAGCCGGACCCCGAACCAGGGCATTGATCATGGTCACGACACGATGTGTAGCTCAGGTGAACGCAGGTGAAAAAATGGCAACCAAAGCAAGGCCAAAAGGCGACCAACTATGGTCAAGGCGCTCTCTTTCCTGACAAGTGCTCACCGGCCCGGCGGCTCAGATACCCGGCCAGGGCTCCTCGTCGCGGAAGAGCGGGCGGCCGTCGGGGAGGGTGGTGGGCACATCCGCCCCGTAGCCGACATCCATGTGGGCGGCCTCCATGTGGGCGGCCTCCATGTGGACCTCCGCATGAGGCTCGTACATGGGCTGCGGCCATAGCCCCGCCGCCGCGTACACGTTGTAGTCGTACATGTTCCCGTACGGCTGCTGGTACGCGTACGCGTCGCCCTGGGGCGCCCCCGCTCCCACCCCCACGGCCTCTGCCGCCGCCGGTGCCGGGACCACGCCGCCCTGTTCCATGAACAGCGGCAGGCGCAGTTCGCCGGTGTCCATGACCGCGTTGTTCTGGGAGCGGTGGAGGCGGGAGTAGGCGCCGCCGCGGGCGAGGAGTTCGTCGTGGCGGCCGGTTTCGACGATGCGGCCGCGGTCGACGACGAGGATGCGGTCGGCGTCCGGGGCGAGGTTGAGGTCGTGGGTGATCATGATGGTGGTGCGGCCGGCCATCAGGCGGCGCAGCGGTTTGACGACCCGGCGGGCGGCCATCGCGTCCAGGCCGGTGGTCGGCTCGTCGAGGACGAGGACGGGGGCGTCGCGCAGGATGGCGCGGGCGATGGCCAGACGCTGGAGCTGACCGCCGGAGAGCCGGGCGGAGTTGGGGTCGACCCTGGTGTCGTAACCGTCGGGGAGTCTGACGATGAAGTCGTGGGCGTCGGCGGCCTTCGCGGCGTCCTCGATGGCCTGGTCGCTGGCGCCGGGACGGCCGCAGGCGATGTTGGCGCGGACGGTGTCGTGCAGGACGAGGGTCTCCTGGGGGAGCAGGGTGACGTACTCGCGCAGCCGGGCCAGCGGGAAGTCGCGGATCGGGACGCCGTCGAGGAGGATCTCGCCGCTGTCCGGGTCGTAGAAGCGGAGCAGCATCTTGGAGACGGTGGACTTGCCGGCGCCGCTGGGGCCGGTGATGATCACGAGTTCGCCGGGGCTGACGGCGAAGGAGAGGCCCTCCAGGGCGGTCCGGTCGGCGCCGGGGTAGCGGAAGCCGACGTCGCGGACCTCGACGGCGCCGTCCGGGCGGCCGACGTCGGTGCCGGTGCCGCGGCGGGGGTCGGTGACCGAGGGCCGCACGTCCAGGATCTCGATCAGCCGTTCCGCGCCCGCCGTGGCGGCGGTGACGGTGAGGCCGAGCTGGGCCAGGCCGCGCACGGGCGGGTAGAGGTAGCCGAGGAAGGCGGAGAAGGCGAGGAGCTGGCCGAGGGTCATACGGCCGGTGGAGATCTCCCAGGCGCCGATCCCGATGACGGCGAGGACGCAGACGGTCTCGATGACCGCGACGAGCTGTTCGTAGGCCTCGTTGAGGCGGGTGGAACGCACGGAGGCGCGGAACCAGGCGCTCGCCTCCTCGTTCAGACGCCGGCGCTCGGCGTCGCGGCGGTCGTACGCCTGCGTCAGCACGATGTTGCCGAGGGACTCCTCGACGACGGAGGTGATCGCGCCGTCGGCGACCCGGCCCTCCCGGGACACGTCCTTGATGGAGCCGGAGAAGCGGCGGGCGGCCAGCCAGAACAGGGGCGCGAGGACGAAGGTGGCGGCGGCCAGGTCCCAGCGCAGCCAGAACGCGGCTGCCGCGTAGAAGATGGCGCTGAACAGGGCCGACGCGGCGCCGACGAGCCCGGACACGACCATGGTCTCGATGGCCTCGACGTCGCTGGTCAGGCGGGAGAGCAGGTCGCCCTGGCGGTGGCGCTGGAAGAAGTGCGGGGGCAGCTGCTGGACGTGGTCGAAGACGTGTTCGCGCAGCCGCATGACGAAGCGTTCGGTGACCCAGGCGGCCAGGGAGTTGCCGGCGTACGCGACGATCGCGCCGACGATCGCGATGCCCAGCCATTTGGTCGCCGGGCTCCAGAAGGCGCTGAGCGAGCCCTTCTGCAGGGCGTGGTCGGTGAGGTCGCTGAAGAGCAGGATGGCCTCGGTCTCGGCGAGCGCGGCGATCACCGTGCACACCCAGACGATCACCAGCCAGCGGCGCAGCCCCCGGGTCAGCGGCCAGAAGCGGCGGAAGGCGACACGGGCCGGGATGGTGGGCGTGTCCTCGCCCTCGTCGTCCTCGTACTCCTCGTCATCGACCTCGTATTTCGAGTCGGCGACTTCGTATTCGTATTCCGCGTCTCCGTTCCCCTTCACACGCATTTCTCACTACCTCCATTCTCCGACGCCGGAACCACCGAAATAAAAGAGCGAAAAAGGACCGACGGCGAACCGTCGGTCCTTTTTACGGCCGGCTCAGTTGTCCTGGCCGCCGGGGATCGGCTTCGGAGCCGGCTTCGGAGCCTTCTTCTTGGGCTTCGGCGGCGGCGGGGGAGGCAGCTGCTTCTTGGGCTTGGGGGGCAGCGGGGCGAGCTTCTTGAGGCTCATTCCGACTCCTTGAGAGTTCGAAGTGCAAGTGGTGCAGGATGGTACGAGAATTCTCTTGGGGCAACGTCCGGGGATTTTGGATCGTCATCCTCGGCAATCCCCGCCGCCCGACATCCAGAAACTTACACGGCCCAGTTCCCAAGCAACGGCAAAGTCGGCTTCCGAACGGCAAACAGGTGCTGTGAATACCTGGGTAACAGCTGTATAACGACCCCGAACCTGAGAGTTCTCTTATGAACCTGAGAGCCAGCTTATGAAGCTGAGCGGGACCGGCCTCAGCGCCGGGCCAGGTACAGGTCGAACGCCTTGTGGAGCAGCTTGTTGAGGGGGAAGTCCCACTCCCCCACGTACTCGACGGCCTCGCCGCCGGCGCCCACCTTGAAGCGGAGCAGCCCCAGCAGGTGGTTGGACTCCTCCAGGGTGTCGGTGATGCCCCGGAAGTCGTATACGGCGGCACCGAGCTCGTGGGCGTCGCACATCATCCGCCACTGCATGGCGTTGTTGGGCTGGACCTCGCGCCGGCGGCCGGTGGAGGCGCCGTAGGAGTACCAGACGTGGTCACCGACGGTGAGCATGGTGGCCGCGGCGAGGACGTCGCCCTCGTGGTGCGCCAGGTAGAGGCGCATGCGGTCGGGGTGTTCGGCGGTGAGCGCGGTCCACATGCGCTGGAAGTAGGAGAGGGGGCGCGCGATGAAGCGGTCGCGCTCGGCGGTCTCCGTGTACAGGCCGTAGAAGGCCGGCAGGTCCTCGTACCCGCCCCGCACCACCTTGACCCCGGCCTTCTCCGCCTTCTTCACGTTGCGCCGCCACTGCTGGTTGAGCCCGCGCTGGATGTCCTCCAACGACCGCCCAGCGAACGGCACCTGGAACACGTACCGGGGCTGCCCGGCCGCGAACCCCTCCTCGCCGCCCGCCTCGGCCTGCCGCCACCCGGTCCGGCGCAGCCGCTCGGCGAGGCCGGTGCCGAGGGCGTCGTACGACGTCGGCTCGGCGTCCCCCAGCCGCCGCGAGGCCGGATCGGCGATGGCCTCCTTCACGGCCTCAGCGCTCCACCGCCGTACGGCGACCGGCGGGCCCATCTTCACCGCGAACGCCCCGCGCCCCTTCAGATACGCCAGCAGCGGATCGAGCCACCGCTCCAGTTGCGGGTCGTGCCAGTCGATGACGGGCCCCTCCGGCAGGTACGCCAGATACCGCTTCACCCGGGGCACCGCCCGCAGCAGCACCAGCCCGGCCCCGACGATCCGCCCCTCCCCGTCGAACCATCCGAGGCTCTCGGCCTCCCAGTCGGGTTTCACGTCGCCCCAGGACGGCAGCTGCATATGGCTGACGGAGGGGCGGGACCCGGCGAAGGCGAGATGTTCGGCACGGGAGATGGGCCGGAGGCGGAGGGCTGCGGTCATGGGCGGGGCTCCTGGGCAGGTCGGCGACGTCTCACTGACGACGCTCACCGGACGGGACGGCGGACAGGGCCTCGGGTGGGACGGCGGGTGGAGCGTCGGACGGGTCCGGTGGCGTCGGCATCAAGAACAACAGACGCCCGCCCGCCGGGAATCGTTTCGGCGCGCGAGAGCACGAGGGCGTGTCGGCGGCGTCCGGGGACGGCGCGCACCGGCGTCCCCGGACGCCCGCGGGGCCCCGGCCCGCTAGCGCGCCCCGAACACCCCGAGCGCCTCCCCGTCCGACGCCCGGGCCCGGAGGAAGTAGTCGGCCCATTCCTCGATGCCGGGATAGGCGCACTCCGCCACGACCCGGGCGACGGCCGTCGGGATGTCGTACGGCGTGACGCGCAGGTCGGTGCCGGGGCCGAGGAGGCACCAGTGGGCGCCCGCACGGCCGTACGGCATGCCGACGCTGCCGGGGTTGACGACCAGACGGCCGTGGGCGAGGCGCAGGTAGGGCATGTGGGTGTGACCGCAGACGACCGTGCCGATGTCGGGTGCGACGGGGGCGAGGACCTCCGCCCAGCGGTCCAGGGGCGAGTCGACCAGGACGATCTCCTCGTCGTCGCGCGGCGTCGCGTGGCAGAAGAGGACCCGGCCCAGGCCCCGGACCGTCAGGGTGGCGGTCCCCGGGAGGGCGGCGAGGAAGTCGACCTGGTCGTCCCGGAGCGCGTCCGCCGCGAACGGGCCTATCGGGTCCGGGATCCCGGTGCGCTCTCCCCTGCGGTACTCCACCAGTTCCCGGTCGGCGTTCCCCGACAGCCACAGCACCCGGTCGCCCAGGCCGCGCAGCACGTCGATCGTCTCGGCCGGCTGCGGGCCCGCCGTGATGTCACCGGTGAGGACGATCCGGTCGGCCGCGGCCACGTCCGGCTCCGCCAGCACCGCCTCCAGCGCCGGGAGCACCCCGTGGATGTCGGAGAGCACCGCCACCCGGCCGAACCCGGTCTCGCCGCCCGTCACTTCCCCTCCCCGTCCAGCCCCTGGGCCAGCACCTCCGCCAGGTGTCTCCCCCGTACCCCGGTCAGCTGTTCCAGCTGTGTCCGGCACGAGAAGCCGTCGGCGAGGATCACCGTGCCGGGTTCCGCCTCCCGTACCGCCGGCAGGAGCTGTTCCTCCGCGCACGTCCTCGACACCTTGTAGTGCCCCTTCTCGAAGCCGAAGTTGCCGGCCAGGCCGCAGCAGCCGCCGGCCAGGTCGCCGGTGAGGGCGGCGGCCTCGCGGAGACGGCGGTCGGGGGTGTCGCCGAGGACCGCGTGCTGGTGGCAGTGGGTCTGACCGGTGACCGAGCGGTCCAGGCGGGGCGGGGTCCAGCCGGGAGCCAGGCGTTCCAGCGCCTCCGCGAAGGTGAGGACGTTCGCGGCGAGGCGGGCGGCCCTGGGGTCGTCGGGGAGCAGCTCCGGCAGGTCGGCGCGGAGGGCGGCGGCACAGCTGGGTTCCAGGACGACGAACGGCGGTGGGTACGGGAAATCGTCGTCGGGGTCGGGGTCGGGGTCGGCGTCCGGGTCCGGGTCCCCATCCCCGGCCCCGTCCCAGTCCGGCTCCGGGTCCGGCACCGACTCCGGGTCCGCGTCCGACTCGCTGTCCACGTCGACGTCCGACGGCAGCAGCAGGAACGGCTCCAGCAGATCCAGCGTCCGGCGGAGCACCTCGCGGGCGCGGTCCAGTTGGCCCGTCGAGAGGTAGGTGAGGCCGCAGCAGGCGCGGGTGCGGCGGGGGTTCAGCACGGACATGCCGTAGCCCTCCGGCCGGCCGCCGGCCGTTCGCCGTGCCTTCCACCCTCGTGACGGAAGCTGTACCACTCCTACTCCCGCCGCTTCCAGCACCCGTACGGCGGCCCGGCCCACCTCCGGTGACAGGTACTCCGTGAAGGTGTCCGGCCAGAGGAAGGCCGTCCGCCCCGGGAAGTCCGGTCGGCGTCCCTTCCGCGCTTCGGCCGCCCAGTCCCGCAGCCGCGCCCGCTGCCGGCGCCGCTCCCACCGGCTGAACGGCTCCCGCGCGAGCCGCGGGAGCCCGCGCTCCGGTGCGATCCCGCCCAGGCGTTTCGCCAGTGCCGCCAGCGGCCGTACCGAAGCGAGCGCGTTGACGACCGCCGCCGTGCGCGTGCGGGCCACCAGGCGCAGCCATCTCGGCAGCCACCCCATGCTGTAGTGCGCGGCCGGGCGCCTGCGGCCCGCGTAGTGGTGGTGCAGGAACTCCGCCTTGTACGTCGCCATGTCCACCCCGACCGGGCAGTCCGACCGGCAGCCCTTGCAGGACAGGCAGAGGTCGAGGGCGTCCCTGACCTCCGTCGAGCGCCAGCCGTCGGTGACCAGTTCGCCCGCCAGCATCTCGTGCAGCAGCCGGGCCCGGCCGCGCGTGGAGTGCGCCTCCTCGCCCGTGGCCCGGAAGGACGGGCACATGACGGACGCGCCGGACGGCTCGGTCGTCCGGCACTTCGCCACGCCCACGCAGCGGCGGACCGCGGCCGAGAAGTCGCCGCCGTCGGACGGGTAGCCGAAGGCCACGGGCACCGGCTCGCGCGGGAGGACCGCGAAGCGGAGGTTCGTGTCCAGGGGGGCGGGCCGGACCAGCATGCCCGGGTTCAGGAGGTCGTCCGGGTCCCACACTCCCTTCGCCCGCTCGAACAGCGCCACCATCTCCGCGCCGTACATCCTCGGGAGCAGTTCCGCGCGGGCCTGGCCGTCCCCGTGCTCCCCGGAGAGTGAGCCGCCGTGGGCCACCACCACGTCCGCGAGTTCTTCCGAGAAGCGGCGGAAGCGGGCCACGCCCGCCTCGGTCAGCAGGTCGAAGTCGATACGGACGTGGATGCAGCCGTCGCCGAAGTGGCCGTAGGGCGTGCCGCGCAGCTGATGGGCCGTGAGCAGGGTGCGGAAGTCCCGCAGGTAGGCGCCCAGGCGGGCCGGGGGGACCGCGCAGTCCTCCCAGCCCGGCCAGGCCTCGCTGCCGTCCGGCATCCGCGTCGCCGTGCCGGAGGCGTCCTCGCGGACGCGCCACAGCGCGCGCTGTCCGGCCGTGTCGGTGACGACCAGGGCGTCGAGGACGTCCGCGGCCCGGACGATCGTCTCCGCACGCGCGCGTGCCTCGGCCGCCGTCTCGCCGCCCGTCTCGACGAACAGCCAGGCGCCGCCCCGGGGCAGTCCGGCCGGGGACGGCACCAGGTCGGCCGCCATGCCCTCGACGGTGAGCGGGCCGTACGGCAGCAGCCCGGCCGCCGCCTCCGCCGCCGCGCTCTCGTCGCCGTAGCCGAGCACCGCCAGCGCACGCGCGCGTGGCGCGTCCACGAGCCCTACGGTCGCCTGGGTGAGGATCCCCAGCGTGCCCTCGCTGCCGCAGAAGGAGCGGGCGACGTCCCCACCTCTCTCGGGGAGCAGGGCGTCCAGGGCGTAGCCGGAGATGCGGCGGGGGAGGTCGGGGAAGCCCGTGCGCAGACGCGCCAACTCCCCCTCGACCAGCGCCCGCAGGCCCTCCGGCGCCCCGGCCCAGTCCCGCCCGGGCCGCAGCCGCCGCCCGCGCGCGGTGAGCACCTCCAGCTCCCGGACGCTGTCCGCCGTGGTCCCCCAGGCCACGCTGTGCGAGCCGCAGGAGTTGTTGCCGATCATCCCGCCGAGCGTGCAGCGGCCGTGCGTGGAGGGGTCGGGGCCGAAGCGCAGGCCGTGCGGGGCGGCGGCCTCCTGGAGGCGGTCGAGGACCAGACCCGGCTGGACGACGGCCGTCCGGGTGGCCGGGTCGAGGCCGATCAATCGGTTCATGTGCCGGGTGAAGTCCAGGACCACGCCCGTGCCCGTCGCCTGGCCCGCGATCGACGTGCCGCCGCCGCGGGCCACCACCGGCACGCCACGCGCCCGGCACACCTCCAGGACGGCCGCCACGTCGTCGGCGTCCCGCGGGGCCACCACCCCCGCCGGAACCCGCCGGTAGTTGGAGGCGTCCATGGTGACCAGCGCCCGGGACGTGACGTCGAAGCCGACCTCACCCCGGACCGCACCCCGCAGTTCCGTCTCAAGTCCCGCCAGATCCGTCATGCGTCCAGAATGCATCCGATCACGCACAGTCACCGACCCTTTTCCACAGCCACGCCGATATCGTCGTACAACCTCACAAGTCCAGGGCTTGGCGATCTCGTCTCATCGAACGGACACGGTTCCGTCCCGTTTCGCCCAGCGGCTACCCTCCGACTCGTGGCTGACATCCAGATTCCTGCTGACATCAAGCCCGCTGACGGTCGGTTCGGCGCGGGTCCCTCCAAGGTGCGGGTGGAGGCGCTGGACGCGCTGGCCGCCACCGGTACGTCCCTGCTCGGCACCTCCCACCGCCAGGCCCCGGTCAAGAACCTGGTCGGCCGGGTCCGCGAGGGCATCAGCGCCCTGTTCTCCCTCCCGGACGGCTACGAGGTCGTCCTCGGCAACGGCGGCTCGACCGCGTTCTGGGACGTCGCCACCCACGGCCTGATCGACGCCAAGTCGCAGCACCTGAACTTCGGCGAGTTCTCGTCCAAGTTCGCCAAGGCGGCCAAGCTCGCCCCGTGGCTTGCCGAGCCCACCGTCATCGCCTCCGAGCCGGGCACCCACCCGCTGCCGCAGGCCGAGGCCGGCGTCGACGTGTACGCGTTCACGCACAACGAGACCTCGACCGGTGTCGCCATGCCGATCAAGCGGGTCGCGGGCGCCGACGAGGGCGCGCTCGTCCTCGTGGACGCCACCTCCGGCGCCGGCGGCCTCCCGGTCGACGTCGCCGAGACCGACGTCTACTACTTCGCCCCGCAGAAGTCCTTCGCCTCCGACGGCGGCCTGTGGATCGGGATCTTCTCCCCGGCCGCGATCGAGCGTGCCGAGCGCATCCACGCGTCCGGCCGCCACGTCCCGGAGTTCTTCAGCCTGCCCACGGCGATCGACAACTCCCGCAAGAACCAGACGTACAACACCCCGGCCCTCGCCACCCTCTTCCTGCTCGACCAGCAGCTGGAGTGGCTCAACGGCCAGGGCGGCCTCGCCTTCTCGACCGGCCGCACGAAGGACTCCTCGACCCGCCTGTACACCTGGGCCGAGGAGAGCAAGTACGCCACCCCGTTCGTCACCGACCCGGCCCAGCGCTCGCAGGTCATCGGCACGGTCGACTTCGCCGACGAGATCGACGCGGCGGCCGTCGCCAAGGTGCTGCGCGCCAACGGCATCGTCGACACCGAGCCCTACCGCAAGCTCGGCCGCAACCAGCTGCGCATCGCGATGTTCCCGGCGATCGACCCGGCGGACGTCGAGGCGCTGACGAAGTGCGTCGACTACGTGATCGAGAAGCTCTGACCGCACGCGCGGCCCGTACGACGAGGGGCGCCCGGTGTGTACCCACACACCGGGCGCCCCTCGGGCTTTCTACTCCCCGCCGAGAAGCTTCTGGTACGCCTTGGCGTCGAGCAGCCCGTTGGACGGCGTTCCCTTGATCTTGATCTTGAAGAGCCATGACTCGTAGGGGCTGTCGTTGACCTCTTCGGGGGTGTCGACGACATCCTGGTTGATCGCGAGGATCTCGCCGTCGACCGGGGTGTAGAGGTCGGACGCCGCCTTGACCGACTCCACCACGCCGATGGGGTCGCCCGCCTCGACCTTCCTGCCGACCGCGGGCAGTTCGAAGAAGACGATGTCGCCGAGGTTCTTCTGGGCGTGGTCGGTGATGCCGACGGTCATGCTGCCGTCGGCCTCGGTGCGGATCCACTCGTGGTCGTCGGTGTAGCGGAGGTCGGCGGGCACGTAGGACATCTCAGCTCCATCAGCCGTCGTGGTGCGGTGTGGTCCGGCCGTCCCTGTCGACGACCGGCAGGAACAGCCTGCTGTATCACCCATCGGAACGCCGCATTTCGGGCATCACGGTCCCCCGCCCGGGTGACGGCCGGCGGCCCGTCCCGCTCAGGGCGCGGGGTCGCCGACCGTCGCGGTGACGGCGCCGATCACGCCGGTGCTGTCGACGGTGACCGAGACCGTGACCGGCCGGATCGGGTTCGGCGGCACGACCGGGTTGGGCGGCACGAGGGGGGAGAGCAGCAGGAAGAGCGGCCTGACCTTGAGCGTCGTGGTCGCCGCCGCCGAGAACGGCAGGCTGTCCCGGTGCGCGCCGACGACGTCGTACGCGCCGCCGCTCGGGTCGCCGGTGCCGGAGGTGTCGTCCAGGCTGCTGATGATCTGCGCGGTGCCGCCGCCGGCGGCGCTCGGGACGGTGATGACGGAGACGTCGAGGGTGCCCGTGACGGCGATGTTCTCGCGCGGGCCCTTGAAGGTGCCCCTGATCGGCAGGCTCACCGAGCGGACCTGCGGGAGGGCCGCGGCCACGGCCCGGGCCGTCCGGGCGGGCCCTGCCGTGGCGGTGCCGGCGGTGGCGGGGACGGTCAGGCCCAGGGCGGCCGTGAGCAGGCAGACGTGCCCGGCCAGGCGCGGGGTGTTACGGCGCATGGGTACTCCCGTTCCGTGCGGCGGGACCCGGTGCCGCCTCGTTGCCGCCCCGTCCCGCGGGACGGTTCCCAGCCTGCCCGGCCCGGTGCGGGGCCGCCCGGCCGGTGAGCCGGAAGGGTGAGGCGTGACCGTCCGGCGGGTCAGTGCCAGCCGGTAAGTGCCGGCGGGTCAGTGCCGGCGGGCGGACGGGCGCCGCAGCCGCCGCAGCCCGAAGAGGGCGAGCACGGCGACCCCGACCGCGACGGCGCCGACCTTCACCCCGGCGCTCGGGGAACTCCCGCCGCCGCTCCCGGCGGCCGAGCCGCTCCCGCCCGACGGCGAGGCCTTGCCCGACCCGCCCGGCACGTCCTCGGCCTGCACCGGGCTGTCGGTGCCCTCGCTCCCGTACATGAGCTTGGTGCCGTCGGCGGAGTAGGTGATCGACTCGCCCTGCTTCTGGAGCGGCACGTCGAGCCGGCCCTCGCGCTTGATCTTCCCGCCGTTCCAGTCGTAGTAGATGCCGCCGAAGTAGCCGCGTACGGCGAGCTGCGTGCCGTCGGGCGAGAAGGCGGCGTCGGTGGCCCAGAGGTCCACGGCGGCGACGGGCGTGAAGATGTTCGTGCCAGTCGAGGACAGGGTCGCCGGGCCCTCGTACAGATGCCCGCCGTCCTCCTTCTTGTCGATGATGTACACCCGCCCCGTCTTGGGGTGCACGATCAGCGACTCGGCGTTCCGGGCGCCGTTCGAGTACTTGACGACGTACTGCGTGGCCCGCACGGTCTGGTCGACCAGCCGCTTCGGCTCGGGCAGCCGGTAGATCCAGACGTACGGCCAGCTGCCGTCGAGGTTGTCGCCGATGTCGCCGACGTAGATCTGGTTGTCGGGGCCGATGGAGATGGCCTCGACGTCACGGGGCGTGCCGACTCCGCTGAGCGTGATCCTGGCGACGGTCTTCCCGGTCGCGCTGTCGACGGCGTAGATGTACGGGCCGTCGCCGCTGTCGTTGTGCGTCCAGTAGATGCCGGGGTGCAGGTGGGAGGCGGCGAGTCCGCTGGACTCGGCGATCCGCGGGTCCGTGATCGTGAACCCCTTGTCGCCGGTGCCGTCGGCCGCGGATGCGGGCGCGGCGGGTGCGGCGGCGAGGGCGCCCGTGAGCAGGACACCGGCGAGGAGGGCGAGCGATCGTGGACGCATGGGCCCAAGCCTGCCATCCCGCGCTGTGCCCGGACACGGCGGACGTGTCGGTCCTCACACCCCGCCGCTCCCGCTGATCGTCCATCATGAGCGGATGCTCAGGTTCATGCCCGTCGGGGACTCGATGACGATCGGCAGCGCGGGCGAGCACACATGGCGGTACCGCATGTGGCAGCACCTGTGCGCCACGTACGGCGGCCCGTTCACGCTCGTCGGTCCGCGCGAGACGCTCTACGACAAGCCGGCCGAGGCGCCCACCTCCTACGCCTACGCCGACCCCGGCTTCCCCCGCGCCCACCTGGCCGGCTGGGGCGAGGGCTGGCTGCACATGGCGCCGCTGATCGGGGAGGCGGTGCGCTCCTGCCGCGCCGACGTCCTCCTCGTCTCCCTCGGCCTGATCGACCTGGGCTTCTACACCAACGCGGAGCAGACGGCGGCCAACGCGCGGGCCTTCGTCGCGGCGGCGCGGGAGGCCAACGCGAGGATCCACCTGGTCCTCCTGCCGGTGATCCCGAACATCCGCGCGACGACGGACGAGCCGTTCGCGGAACAGGTGACCCTCTTCAACGAACTCCTGGCGAAGGCCGCCGCCGACCTCGACGAGCCCCGCTCCCCGGTCCTCATGGCCGCGCCGCCGGAGTCGTACGACATCCACACGGACACCTACGACGGCACGCACCCGAACGCGAACGGCGAGCACCGGATCGCGGGGGCGTTCGCGGAGGCGATGTGGCAGGGCTGGGACCTGGGCGACGAGTACACGGCCGCGGCGGAGTGACCGACGGGTTTCCCCGCGAACGAGGAGACCGAGGCGACCGAGCGTCCGAGGCGGCGCCCAGGCCTTGCTTAGAGCGCACTCCACGCCGTTGGCTGGGTGACCATGAAGTACACGCAGCTCGGACGTACCGGACTCAAGGTCAGCCGACTCGTCCTCGGCACCATGAACTTCGGCCCGCAGACCGACGAGGCCGACAGCCACGCGATCATGGACGCGGCCCTCGACGCCGGCATCAACTTCTTCGACACCGCCAACGTGTACGGGTGGGGTGAGAACAAGGGGCGGACCGAGGAGATCATCGGCAACTGGTTCGCCAAGAGCCCCGACCACCGCGACAAGGTGGTGCTCGCCACCAAGGTGTACGGCAACATGGCCGCCGACGGCGACGCCTGGCCCAACCACGACAAGCTCTCCGCGCTGAACATCCGGCGCGCGGTCGACGCCAGCCTGAAGCGGCTGCAGACCGACCACATCGACGTCTACCAGTTCCACCACGTCGACCGGCGGACCCCCTTCGAGGAGATCTGGCAGGCGATCGACACCCTCGTCACGCAGGGCAAGATCCTCTACGTCGGCTCCTCGAACTTCCCCGGCTACAAGATCGCCCAGGCCAACGAGATCGCCGCCCGGCGCGGCGGGACCATCGGGCTGGTCAGCGAGCAGTGCCTCTACAACCTCGCCGAGCGCCGCGCCGAGATGGAGGTCATCCCGGCCGCGCAGGAGTACGGCCTCGGGGTCATCCCCTGGTCGCCGCTGCACGGCGGGCTGCTCGGCGGCGTGCTCAAGAAGGAGGTCGAGGGCGGGCGCCGGGCCGGCGGCCGGGCCGCCGACTCCCTCGCCAACACCACCATCCGCGCCCAGGTCCAGGCCTACGAGGACCTGCTGGACAAGCACGGCGTGGAGCCCGGCGAGGCCGCCCTGGCCTGGCTGCTCACGCGCCCGGGCGTCACCGGCCCGATCGTCGGCCCCCGGACCGCCGAACAGCTGTCCTCGGCCGTGCGGGCCGTCGAGCTCGACCTGAGCACGGACCTCCTGGAAGGCCTCGACGAGATCTTCCAGGGCCCGGGCCCCTCCCCGGAGGCCTTCGCCTGGTAGTCCCGTCAGGGAAGGCGCCCCGTCAGGGGTGCGGGGAACTGCGCGACCGGCCCCCGCCGGCCCGCAGCCGACGAGCCGACCGCAGTTCCCCGCCGCCCCACCTCGCCGCCCTCACCTCATGGCAGAGGCCACGGCAACCACCACGAACAACAACACAAGCGCACCGGCCATGATCCGGTTCCGGGTCTTCGGGTCCACGGCAACGAGCCTAACCGGCCGCCCCGAGCCCCCAGCGGCCGACCGTCTCGTACCGCGGCTGCTCCCCCGGCACCCCGGACGTCGGCAGGTTGCTCCGCACCAGCGCCAGCTCCCCGACCGTCCAGCTCCGGCTCGCGAACTCCGCGAGCAGTGCGACGTACGGCCGTACCTGCACCGCGTCCCGGCTGCGGGCCACCGTCAGGTGGGCCTTGTAGCGGCGGTGCTCCCCCATGTCCACGCCCGCCTTGCGGGCCGCAGCCTCCGCGCGGTCGGCCAGCAGCCGGAGGGTGTCCAGGTCGCCGTCGGCCCCCGCCCACAGGGCCCTGCCGTGCCCGAACTGCCCGCCGCCCGCGACGGCCAGTTCGAAGGGCGGGGTGCGGTGGGCGGCGCGGGCGAGGCGGTCCGAGAGGTCCGGTACGACGTCGTCGTCGACGTCGCCGTAGAACGCGAGGGTGTAGTGCCAGCCGGGGCGGCCGGTCCAGCGCAGCGCCTCGGCACCGGGCAGCTTCTTCAACCCGGCCACGCACTCGGCGAGTTCGGCGGCCACGTCCGCCGGGGGCAGCACGGCGGCGAAGAGTCTCATGGGGGCCACCCTGCCATCATGGGGCGATGCAGATCACCATCAGAGAAGGCGACCCGGACGACATACCCGTGATCCTCGGCATGCTCGACAGCTCCGTGGAGTGGCTGGTGGGGCTGGGCCGGACCGAGCAGTGGGGGACCACACCGCTGTCGGCGAACGAGAAGACCGTGGAGTCGGTCGCCCGGTACATGGACGAGGGCGTGACGTATCTCGCGGAGGCGGACGGGGTGCCGGCCGCCACGCTCACCCTCACCGACGCCCCCGGCGCCTACCTGGCCCATCTGCCGCCGCCCGGCGAGCCCGAGCGGTACATCCACTGGCTCGCCTCCGACCGGCGTTTCAAGGGCCACGGCATCGGCAGCGCCCTGCTGGCGCACGCGGCCGAGGAGACCCGGCGGGCCGGGGTCGGGCTGCTGCGGGTGGACTGCTACGCGGGCGCCGACGGAAAGCTGGTCAGCTACTACGAGAGCAACGGCTTCGTCCGCACCGACGCCTACACGGCGATGCGCGACTGGCCGGGACAGGTACTGGCCCGGAGGCTCTAGGCCTCCGGGCCGGAACTGGTCTCAGGCCGCCGGAGCGAGCTGTTCCTGCTGTTCTCTCGGGACGAAGCGGACCCGGGGGTGGCCGCCGTGCCAGCCGACCGACAACCGCAGGTTGCCGACCCGGGCCAGGACGAGGCCGATGACGACCGCCGCGGCGGCGGCGATCGCACCGCCGACGGCGAGGCCGGCCCGGACGCCGTAGGTGTCCGTGATCCAGCCGGCGATGGGCGCGCCGATGGGTGAGCCGCCCATGAACACCATCATGTAGAGGGCCATCACCCGGCCCCGCATGGCCGGGTCGGTGCCCATCTGGACGGTGGTGTTGGCGGTGACGTTGACCGTCATGCCGAACATGCCGATCGGGATCATGAGCAGGGAGAACAGCCAGAGGGACGGGGCGGTCGCGGCCACCAGCTCCAGGCCGCCGAAGGCGACCGCCGCCGCGAGCATCACGCGCATCTTGGCGGTGCCGCGTCTGGCCGCGAGCAGGGCGCCGGCCAGGGAGCCGGCCGCCATCAGGGTGTTGAAGAGGCTGTAGGAGCCGGCGCCCGCGTGGAAGACGTCGTCCGCGAAGGCGGAGAGGTAGACGGGGAAGTTGAAGCCGAAGGTGCCGATGAACCCGATCAGGATGATGGTCCAGGTCAGGTCGGGACGTCCGGCGACATAGCGCAGGCCCTCTCTGAGCTGGCCCCTCCCCTTCGGGGTGCGCTGGACGACGTGCAGGTCACGCCCGCGCATGAGCAGCAGGCCGACGAGGGGGGCGACGAAGGAAAGGCCGTTGAAGAGGAACGCCCAGCCGGTGCCCACGCCGGTGATCATGAGGCCGGCGACGGCGGGGCCGACCAGGCGGGCGGACTGGAAGTTCGCGGAGTTCAGGCTGACCGCGTTCTGCAGCTGGTCCGGGCCGACCATCTCGGAGACGAAGGACTGGCGGGCCGGGTTGTCGACGACCGTGGCGAGGCCGACGACGAAGGCGGCGAGGTAGACCTGCCAGACCTGGACGTTGCCGGAGAGGGTCAGCAGCGCCAGCGCGATGCCGGTGAGGGCCATCGAGGTCTGGGTGACGAGGAGGGCGCGCCGCTTGTTGAGGCGGTCGACCAGGACCCCGCCGTAGAGGCCGAAGAGCAGCATCGGCAGGAACTGCAGGGCGGTGGTGACGCCGACCGCGGTCGCGGAGCCGGTGAGGCTGAGGACCAGCCAGTCCTGCGCGATCCGCTGCATCCAGGTGCCTATGTTGGAGACGACCTGGCCGGCGAAGAACAGCCGGTAGTTCCTGACCTTCAGCGAGCTGAACATCGAGGACCTACGGGCTGCAGGGGTAGTCGGGGCGGTCGGTGCGGGGGCGGAAGGTGTTCCGGGTCCCGTACTCAAACGGATTCGCCTCCTCCTTCTATCGGCTGTTACAGGTGTGCGAGCTTCTCCAGGACGGGGGCGGCGGCGCGGAGTTTCGCCCACTCGTCCTCGTCGAGGCCGTCGACCAGGCCGGCCAGGAACGCGTTGCGCTTGCGACGGCTCTCCTCGAGCATCGTCTCGGCCTGTTCGGTCCTGGTGACGACCTTCTGGCGCCGGTCCTCGGGGTGCGGCTCCAGCCGGACCAGTCCCTTGGCCTCAAGGAGCGCGACGATGCGGGTCATCGACGGCGGCTGGACGTGCTCCTTGCGGGCCAGCTCACCGGGGGTGGCCTGGCCGCAGTTGGAGAGGGTGCCCAGCACCGACATCTCGGTGGGGCTCAGTGACTCGTCGACCCGCTGGTGCTTGAGCCGTCGCGAGAGTCGCATCACGGCGGAGCGGAGGGAGTTCACGGCGGCCGCGTCGTCGCCATGGGTAAGGTCCGGCATGTTCTTTAGAGTAACTCATTACCCAACCTAAAGACCACCCGGACACGCCGATACGCCCGTGACCTCGGCCACTGAACCCGGGGATCCGGGGGCACCCCCCGGAAAACATCGCGTCACCCGTACGAGTGAGCCGAATCCGGAAAGTGACGCATCGGGCGCGCGGATGTGGCGCCCTCGTATGCATGGGGACCAGTGTGCTCAGCCTGCGGATAGACGGGGAGCTGCTCGAACGGCTCCGGTGTCATGCGGCGAAAAGAGGAATGAGCGTCCAGGACTACGTGGTCCGGACGCTCATTCGGGACGACTTCGACGAGCGGTTCTCGGCCGCCGTCGAGGAGACGGAGAGGTTCTACGGCGATCAGGTCAGGGTCACGTGAGACCCAGCGCCGGCATCAGGTAGTAGAACGTGAACACCGCCGAGACCACGTACATCGCGACCGGGATCTCCCTGGCCCGGCCGGCGGCCAGGCGCAGCACCACGAAGGTGATGAAGCCCATGCCGATGCCGTTCGTGATCGAGTAGGTGAACGGCATCATCACCATGGTCACGAAGGCCGGGATGGCGATGGTGTAGTCGGCCCAGTCGATCTCCTTGATCGACCCGGCCAGGATCAGGAAGCCGACCGCGAACAGCGCGGGGGTGGCCGCCTGGGACGGGACCATCGTGGCCACCGGGGTGAGGAACAGCGCCACGGTGAACAGCCCGCCGGTGACGACGTTGGCGAAGCCGGTGCGGGCGCCCTCGCCGACGCCGGCCGTCGACTCGACGAAGCAGGTGGTGGCGGAGGAGGAGCTGGCACCGCCGACCGCGACCGCGACACCGTCGATGAAGAGGACCTTGTTGATGCCCGGCATGTAGCCCTGGGCGTCGGTCAGCTTGGCCTCGTCGCTGACGCCCATGATCGTGCCCATGGCGTCGAAGAAGCAGGACAGCAGGACCGTGAAGACGAAGAGGATGCCGGTCAGCACGCCGACCTTGTCGAAGCCGCCGAAGAGGCTGACCTTGCCGAGCAGGCCGAAGTCCGGGGTGGCGGCCGGGTTGCCGGGCCACTTCGGGACGGTCAGGCCCCAGGTCGTCACGTGCGCGACGGCGTTGATGACGAGCGCGAGGACCGTCATCGCGACGATCGAGATCAGGATCGCGCCGGAGACCTTGCGGACGATCAGCGCGAGGGTGAGCAGCACGCCGAGCACGAAGACGAGCACCGGCCAGCCGTTGAGGTGACCGTCGGCACCGAGCTGGAGCGGGACGGTGGTCTGGGCGACGTCCGGGATACGGGTGACGAAGCCGGAGTCCACCAGGCCGATCAGCATGATGAACAGGCCGATACCGATCGAGATCGCCTTGCGCAGGCTGTAGGGGACGGCGTTCATCACGCGCTCGCGCAGACCGCTGGCGACCAGCAGCATCACGACGATGCCGGCCAGCACCACCATGCCCATGGCGTCCGGCCACGACATCCGGGGCGCCAGCTGGAGCGCGACGACGGAGTTCACGCCGAGGCCGGCGGCGAGCGCGATCGGGACGTTGCCGATGACGCCCATCAGCAGCGTCGTGAAGGCCGCGGTGATGACCGTGGCGGTGACCAGCTGACCGTGGTCGAGCTGGTGGCCGTACATGTCCTTCGCGCTGCCGAGGATGATCGGGTTCAGCACGATGATGTACGCCATCGCGAAGAAGGTGGCGAAGCCGCCGCGCACCTCGCGGGCGAGGGTGCTACCCCGCTCGGAGATCTTGAAGTAACGATCCAGCGCGCCGTACGCGGGGGTCGCACCCGGCTGTTCGGGGGCGGGGGCCTGAGTGGAAGCCGGGCTCGACATTGGAGGTTCCTACGATCAGAAGTGGTCAAACACAAACGGTTTCAGTATGAACATATGACGTCCAGATCGCTATCTCCGCGCGTAGACCTTGCGGGTGCGTAAGCTGAGCGCCATGGCGAAGTGGACCCCCCAGCACGAGGCACCGGAACCCCTTGAGGGCCCCGTCGTCCCGACGATCATCGGCGGCACGATCATCTGGTTCGTCCTCTTCCTGGCCCAACTCCCCTTCTACGGGTGGTACGCCGACCACGGCCACACCTGGTGGATCTGGACCTGCCTGGCCGGCGGCGGCCTCGGCCTGATCGGCGTGTACTACGTGAAGCGCCGCGACGCGGCGATCAAGGCACACCGGGCGGCGACCGAGTAGGGAACCGGCCGGTGTGCGGGTGCGCTGTGGCTGGTCGCGCAGTTCCCCGCGCCCCTTCCGGGGCGGACGGTGGACGCACCTTCTTGGGGGCGCGGGGAACTGCGCGACCAGCCCCCACCGGCCTGCGGCCGCCCACTGCCGGGGTGGGGGAGAAGTCGGGCGGGCGGGTGGGCAAGAAGTCCCGGCGTCTACAACCTGCGCACGAGTTCGGTCCTCCTCTGGTCGGATCTTCCGGGCACTCGGCAGGTGAACGCGCAAATCCGCACGTACCGTCGAATGCATGCAGCACATCGACGCGGGCGCCGAGCTCGACCCTGTGCATCCCGTACCGTTGCCGGCGCCCGTGCGGCCGACCGGCCTGACAGCCGCCGAGGTCGCGGAGCGGATCGCGCGCGGCGAGGTGAACGACGTACCGGTACGCAGCAGCCGCTCGTTCGGCGAGATCGTGCGCGCGAACGTCTTCACCCGGTTCAACGCCATCATCGGCGTGCTGTGGCTGATCATGCTGGTCGTCGCGCCGATCCAGGACAGCCTCTTCGGCTTCGTGATCCTCGCCAACACGGGCATCGGCATCGTGCAGGAGTGGCGGGCGAAGAAGACCCTGGACTCGCTCGCGGTGATAGGGGAGTCACGGCCGACGGTGCGCCGGGACGGGGCCGCCGTCGAAGTGGGTACGAACGAGATCGTGCTCGGCGACCTGATCGAGATCGGGCCCGGCGACAAGATCGTCGTGGACGGGGTGTGCGCCGAGGCCGACGGCCTGGAGATCGACGAGTCGCTGCTCACCGGTGAGGCCGACCCGGTCGTCAAACGCCCCGGCGACCAGGTGATGTCGGGCTCCTTCGTGGTGGCCGGCGGCGGCGCCTTCGCGGCGACGAAGGTCGGCCGGGAGGCGTACGCGGCCCAGCTCGCCGAGGAGGCGTCCAGGTTCACGCTCGTCCACTCCGAGCTGCGCTCCGGTATCTCGACCATCCTCAAGTACGTGACCTGGATGATGGTCCCGGCCGCGATCGGCCTGGTCGCCACCCAGCTCGTGGTCAAGAACAACGGCCTCAAGGACGCCGTCGCCCGTACCGTCGGCGGCATCGTCCCCATGGTCCCCGAGGGGCTCGTGCTCCTCACCTCCGTCGCCTTCGCGATCGGCGTGATCCGGCTGGGCCGCCAGCAGTGCCTGGTCCAGGAGCTCCCCGCGATCGAGGGCCTCGCCCGGATCGACACCGTCTGCCTCGACAAGACCGGAACCCTCACCGAGGGCGGCATGGACGTCACCGAGCTGCGGGCGCTGGACGGGGTCGACGAGACGTACGTACGCAAGGTGCTGGGCTCGCTCGGCGAGTCCGACCCGCGCCCCAACGCCTCCCTCCAGGCGATCATCGACGCCTACCCGGACAGCGAGGACTGGCGGTGCGTGGAGTCGCTGCCCTTCTCCTCCGCCCGCAAGTACAGCGGGGCGACCTTCAGCGAGGGCGACGGGGAGCTGAGCACCTGGCTGCTGGGGGCGCCGGACGTGCTGCTCGGCGCCGACGACCCGGCACTGGCCGAAACCGTACGCCTCAACGAGCAGGGGCTGCGGGTGCTGCTGCTCGCCCGCGCCGGCCGGGACCTCGACGACCCGGAGGTGGCCCGGGGCGCCGACGCCACCGCGCTGGTGGTCCTGGAGCAGCGGCTCCGCCCGGACGCCGCCGACACCCTCCGCTACTTCGCCGACCAGGACGTCCGGGCCAAGGTCATCTCCGGCGACAACGCGGTGTCGGTGGGCGCGGTGGCCGCCAAGCTCGGCCTCAGCGGTACGACGGTGGACGCGCGCCGGCTGCCGGCCGAGCCGGACGGGATGGCCGAGGCCCTGGACGCCGGCACCGTCTTCGGACGGGTCACCCCGCAGCAGAAGCGGGACATGGTGGGGGCGTTGCAGTCGCGCGGGCACACGGTCGCGATGACCGGCGACGGCGTGAACGACGTACTCGCCCTCAAGGACGCCGACATCGGGGTCTCGATGGGCTCGGGCTCGGAGGCGACCCGGGCGGTGGCCCAGATCGTGCTGCTCAACAACAGCTTCGCCACGCTGCCCTCGGTGGTGGCCGAGGGGCGGCGGGTGATCGGCAACATCACCCGGGTCGCCACGCTGTTCCTGGTCAAGACGGTGTACTCGGTGCTGCTCGCGGTGCTGGTGGTCTGCTGGCAGGTCGAGTACCCGTTCCTGCCGAGGCACCTGACGCTTCTGTCGACCCTGACGATCGGCATCCCGGCCTTCTTCCTCGCCCTGGCGCCGAACAAGGAACGGGCCCAGCCGCACTTCGTCCGGCGGGTGATGCGGTACTCGATCCCGGGCGGTGTGGTGGCCGGCGTCGCGACCTTCGTGATGTACCTGATCGCCCGCCACTACTACACGGGGACGGGGTCCCTGGACGCCGAGACCAGTGCGGCGACACTCACGCTGTTCCTGATCTCGATGTGGGTGCTGGCGATCATCGCGCGGCCGTACACCTGGTGGCGTGTCGCCCTGGTGGCGTCGATGGGCGTGGCCTTCGTGTTCGTGCTCGCCGTGCCGGCGCTGCAGAGCTTCTTCGCGTTGAAGCTGGTGGGGGTGGCGATGCCGTGGACTGCCGTCGGCTTGGCCGTGGTGGGGTCGGCTGTGCTGGAGTTTCTCTGGAAGTGGGTGGAGCGGAAGTACCCGGTGTGATGCGGTTGTGGGGAACTGCGCGGGCCCGGTGGGGGCTGGGCGCGCCCACGCGGCGGTAGCCACATGTCGACCCAGCCCCGCGCCCCTTACGGGGCGCTGCCCCTAGGGGCGCTCACTACTGCACGTCGACGTAGTCGCCCGTGGCGCTGACCGCCGGGCTCGTGGTGGAGCCCGCGAAGGAGTAGCGGTAGTAGCCGTCGACCGTCGCGGTGGTCGTCGTCTTCAGGGCGCCCGTGGAGGAGGCCTTGATGGTCTTCAGGGTGGTGTAGGTGGTGGAGCTCTTCTTGCGGAACTGGAGCTTCACCGACTGGCTGCCGTAGGCGCCGTACTTGTGGGTGTCCCAGTTGGCGCGGGTCAGGGAGCCGGTGACCGTGACGGTCTTGCCCTTCTTGACCGGCTCGGGGGCGGCGTTCACCGTCAGCTTGTCGGCGCGCAGGATCTTGGTGGTGCCCAGGCCGCCGACCCAGTTCAGGTTGTCGTCCTTGTCGGCGGCGACGGCGCCGAGGGTCCAGGAGCCCGCCTCGGCGTTGTCCAGGTCCGAGTCCCCGCCGACCGTGAAGACGAGCGTGTCCTTGCAGTTGAGAACGGTCGAGGACGCGGCGGTGCAGGTGCCCGCGTCGTCGCTGCCGAAGAGGTCGCTCGGCGCCGTGACGGAGCTGCCGCGGTAGATGATCGGGACGGTGGCGAAGTCGCTCGCGGGCAGGCTCGCCGCGTGGGTCACGGTGTACGTGACCGAGAAGGACGCCTTGGTCGTGCCGACGACCATGCTGCTGCCCTTGTTGACCTTCATGTTGGAGAAGGTGACGTCCGGCGTGCCGCCGGCGGCGTGCGCCGCCGGGGCGACGAACGCGGAGAGGGCCAGGGCGCCGGAGACGGCGGCCACAGTGGCACGAATGCGCATGGATTCCCCAGTGGGAACAGTGGGCGCGAGGCCCAAGTGATCAGGGAGTCTGTTGACTCGGGTGATCAGATCCATGAGGGGTGAGCGAGGTTGTACGCGCGAGACGTAATCCGGTCAGATTTTGTTTCTTTTGCGACCGGATTACGTCTCCTTGGGGTTACTCCCGGTGCCGCTACTTCACGTCGACGTAGTCACCCGTCGCGTTGACCGCCGGGGTCGTGGAGGTGCCGACGAAGGAGAAGCGGTAGTAGCCGTCCACCGTCGCCTTGGTCGTCGTCTTCAGGGTGCCGGTCGAGGACGACTTGATGCCCTTGACGTTGGTGTAGGTGGTGCTGCCCTTCTTGCGGAACTGCAGCCGCACGGACTGGCCGGCGTAGCCGTGGTACTTGCCGTCGTCCCAGTTGGCCCGGGACAGCTTGCCGGTCACCGTGAGGGTCTTGCCCTTCTTCACCGGCTCCGGGGCGGCGTTCACCGTCAGCTTCGACAGGCGCTGGAGCCTGGTGGTGGCCAGCTTGTCCTGCTCGGTGTAGCCGATCTTGCTCCAGTCGTCGCCGGTCGGGTCCTGGCCGTTGAGGGCGATGGCGAAGCCGAACGCCTTCCAGGTGGTGGCGTCGGCGTTGGAGAGCTGCTCGTCCGCGTAGACGTCGATGGTGCCCTTGCAGCTGGCGGTGGTGGCCGAGGTGTCCGTGCAGGTCGGCCAGTCGACGCCGAACAGCTCGTTCGTGGGGTCGTCGGGAGAGCCGCGGTAGATCTCGACGTCCATCAGGAAGTCGTCGGCGTGGATGTCGACGTCCGCCCCGTGCGTCACCGTGTACGTGACCGGGAACGTCCCGTGGGTGGTGGTGCCCGCGACGAGCGGCTTGCCCTTGTTGACCGTGACCGCGGAGAAGGTCAGGTCCAGCGGGTAGGGGTCGCCGGCGTCGTCCGCGGTCGACGCGGTGTACGCCGAGCGGCCGGTGGTGGCCTGGTGCTCCTGGACGAGCTTCGCCAGGCCGGCCGGGCTGTACGAGGTACCGCCGGCGGCCAGCGCGGCCGGCACGGCGAGGGCGGAGAGGGCCAGGGCGCCCGCGAGGGACGCCCCGAAGACTCGTGTACGCATGAGTTCCCCACGTTGAGTTGATCAGCGAGTCTCGCTGACTCGCTGATCAGACTCCGGGGACGGAGGGACGGTTGTACGAATCTTTGAACTTGTGTGCGATCTGTGAAGCTCAGTCGAACCAGCGGTCCCGGGCCAGCTCCTCCGTCCGGGACGGGTCCTCCAGGAGGGCCGCCACCTCGAAGCGGCGCGGCCACTGGCCCGCGGCCCAGGCGAGGCCGGCGGCCACGCCCTCCAGGGTCGCGGCGTGCAGGACGCCGTCACCGGTGAGGCGCCAGTCGATCTCGACGCCGTCGACCACCAGCTCCTCGTGTTCGACGTACGTCCGCGGGGTGCGCGGGCCGAGCAGGACGTGTACCGGATCCGGGACGTCGTGCTCCGCGCCCTCCGAGTCGACCGAACCCGTCACCGACTCGCTCAGCCGCCGTACCTGGAACAGCTCGGCCAGCTCGGCGGCGCGCGCGGGGCGTACGGGCAGCAGCGGGAAGCCGTTCGTGAACGGCAGCAGGTCCGGGGAGTCGACCACCACCGCGTCCGCCGCGTCCACCACCTCCACCCGGCCGTCGATCACCGCGCGCAGCTCGTCGGGCAGGGTGACCTGCTCGGGGTCCAGGTCGGCCAACGCCCCGTACAGGGCGTGCAGTTGGCCGGAGGTCACCGGGCGGTCCGGGTCGGCCAGCCGGACCAGGAGTTCGGCGGCGCCGCCGGGCTCGTCCAGGAGGGTGGCCACCGACGTCCTTACGCCCAGCGCCCGCAGCACCTGCTCGTCCTCGAAACCGGTCGCGTCGGCCTCCTCGTAGAGGCCGCGCAGCAGCGGGTCGCCGCCCGCGGCCAGCAGGCCGGCGGGGCGGCGGCCGTCCAGCACCGGGTGCCCGCGCAGCCACCAGGCGGTGTACGGCCGTACCACCTCGTGCGTGCCGTCGGGCAGCAGGATGCGGACCGGCTGGGTGAGGGCGTCGCGCAACGGCGGCTGGGCGAGCAGGGCGAGCGCCTCGGGCCAGTGGTCCTCGTCGACGAGGTCGAGGTCGCGGACGGCGATCAGCTCGGTGGCGACCGGCGGCACGGGCGAGTCCGGGAAGCGGTCGAGGATGTCCTCGCACCACACGTCGACGGCGTCGAGCAGACCCGCATCGTCGGGTTCGGCGAAGTCGCCCTCGCGCGGCTCCAGTTCGTCCGGGTCGAGGACCACGTCCGTGGCGCGGACGAGCGCGAAGTTCGCGAGGACGCCACAGGCGGCCAGCGGCTGTTCGCCCCACTTCTCGGCCAGTTCGGCGTCCACCGCGGCCAGTTCGTCCGCCCGGATGATCCGCGCGAACGCGCTGCCGGGGAGCACCAGTTCGCCCGCCGGAGCCAGCTCGCCGTCCTCGTCGGGCAGGGCCAGCGCGCCCAGCCACGGTTCGTCACCGGGTTCGAGACCGGCGTCCCGCACCAGGGCGAGCACGGCGTCCGCCAGCTCCTCGGCGTCCGGCGCGTCCTCCTCCCAGTTCACGCCCCCCTCGTCGTCCAGCGAGGCCGCCACCGCGGCCCGCACCTGCGGGGTGGTGAGGACCGCGCGGGGACTCGCGGGCAGGGCGCCGAGCTTCTCCAGGAGCGGGTGGGCGGCGTCCTGGTGGGCGACCTTGAGACCGAGCCGGGCGAGCACCTCGGGGTCGATGGCGGTCGCGTCCGGGGTGGGGAGCAGAACCTGCCGGGGACCGATGGTGGTCCTGCCGTCCGCCAAGGGCACCGGCAGCCCGGAGAGCCGCTCCGGGTCGACGCCCGCGAGGCTGTCGTAGAGCCGCCACCACCAGTCCGGGTCCTTCTCCAGACCCGCCAGCCGGTCGACGGCGTCGGCGAGCGGGAGCCGGGCGACGGACAACGTGCGCAGTTCCACGCGGCGTTCGAGACCGGCGGGCAGGAGGGTGGGCAGCACCTCGGCGAGGACGCGGACGGTCTCCGCGCCCGCGCCCTCCACGATCTCGGCGTCGCGCGGCCGCAGTGCCTCCGGAAGGCCGGGGTCCTCGGAGTCGTCCGGGCCGTGAAGGCCGTCGGGCTCGATGGCGGGCGGCAGGAACGCGGTGCGCGGCAGCCGCTCCAGGACCGCCTGGCGCAGGGCGCCGTCCAGTTCGCCCTTGCCGAGCGGGCCGGGCACCAGGTGGATGATGCCCTCCCCCACCGGCCGCCAGTCGGCGAGGAGTTCGGCGTACGCGTCGGCCGCGCGCTGCACCAGGAAGTCGGTGAGCGGGCCTGGGGCGGTGTGCCGGCGGGTGGTGTCGAGCGGGAAGGACGCGATGAGCAGGGCGGGCACGCCGAGCGGCTCGTCGCTGGGGGTGGGCGCGTGCACGACGGCGGCGGTGCGCGGCCGGTCCGGGGCGCCCTGACCGTCGGTGGGCACCGCCCAGGTCAGCGACCAGTGCGGGCGCAGCCGCTCCTCGACCGGCCGGTCGGCGAGCAGGTCCGGGGTGAGCGGGCCGTGTGCGGAGACGGTACGCCAGCGGGTCGTGCCGTGCGCCGAGTCCGCTACGACCGTGTGGACGCCGTCGGTGCTGCGGCGCAGGGTGCGGGACGGCTGGTCGCCGTTCTCGATCACGACCTCCTCCAGACCCGGCAGGGCGAGCAGCAGGGCGTCGTCGACGGCGTCGAGGAGGCGCTCGGCGAGGTCGGTGGCCGCGGTGTCCCGCAGGGGCAGGATCACGACGGTGTCGTACGGGTCGGGAGCGGTGCCCTCGGCGGCGAACGGGAGCCGGAGCAGGGGGACATGGCCGTCGCGGCGGCGGATCTCGTCGCCGAGGCCGGAGCTCTGGGCCGCGGTCTCCTCGGCCAGTTCCCGGGCCTCGGCCAGGGACCAGCGGACCCCGCCGTGCCGTCCGACGACCGCGGGCTCGTCGGTGACGGCCAGCACGGCGGCGAACCCGACGCCGAACCGCCCGACCGCGCCCTCGTCGTCCCCCCGCTTCGCGGAGGCGCGCAGGGTGGAGAGGGACTCGGCACCGGCCGCGTCCAGCGGGGCGCCGGTGTTGGCGGCGAACAGGACGCCGTCGCGGAGGGTGAGGCGGAAGCGGCCGGCGACGCCGGCCCGAGCCGCCGCGTCAGCCGCGTTCTGCGCGAGCTCCACGACGAGCCGGTCCCGGTAGCCGCCGAGGACCAGGTCCTCCTCGGCGTTGGCGTCCTCACGGAAACGGGCGGGGCTGGTGGCCCAGGCGTCGAGGACACCGCGGCGCAGGCGGGCGGTGCCGAAGGGATCGGCACCCTCGGCGGCGGGCCGCACGAACTTGCTCACGTTCACTCTCCAAGTCGACGTGAGGACGAAGGTACCGCGCGGCGGGGCTCCGCCCGTCCGCCCGCCCGGCTCGCCCGTACCGGCGGCGGGACCAGCCTGCCGGGGCGCAGGTGACGCGGTCCGGGCGGGCAGGCCCCGGTTCTCCGGCTTACGAGGTGTCGGCCCGTTACGAGTGCCCCAGCTCCGCCGACGTCTCGTCCTCCGTCGTCGGTACCGAACCGGAGTCGGAGGCGGGGCGGAGGGGGAAGGGGTCGACCCTTGTCTCGTCGATGACCGGCGGGGCCGGCTGGGGGGGCTTCGGCATGACGGCGGCCTCGGAGTGGCCGCCGCAGCCGTAGGAGAGGGAGACGATCCGGCCGTCGGCCGGGGAGAACTCGTTGGCGCAGACGCCGAAGGCCTGGCCGAGGGAGCCGCCGATGGGGCTGAGGAAGCCGCAGCTCACGCAGGTCGCGGGGGCCGCCTGGGCCATGGGGGTCTTGGCGCCGTACGCCTCCTCCCAGCGGTCGGCGGCGATGTGCAGGCCGTAGCGGGACAGGACCCGGGCGCGGCGCATGCCGAGTTCCTCGGCGACCGAGGCGATCGTGCCGCGGGAGGGGACCGTGGGGAGGTGTGCGGGGGTGCCCGCGGTGACGTCGGCGTCCTCCGCCTCCGCCAGCTCCTCCATCTCCTCCGAGATCGGGGAGTTCGGCTCCGGTCCGTCCTCGCCGGTGTAGCCCGGCTCCAGGCGGAGGTCCTCGGCCTCGGTGGGCAGCAGGTCGCCGGGGCCCATGTCACCCGGGCGCAGCCGCTCGCTCCACGGCACCCACTCGGGGGCGAGGAGGGCGTCGGGGCCGGGGAGGAGGACCACCTCGTCCAGGGTGACGACCTTGGCGCGGGAGGCGCGGGCCACCGTCACCGCCCAGCGCCAGCCGCGGTATCCCAGTTCCTTGCACTCGAAGAAGTGGGTGACCACGCGATCGCCCTCGGCCACCGCGCCGGAGTGCTCGCCGACCACCCCTGGTGCGGCGGCCTCCTCGGCTGCTCCACGGGCGAGGTCGACGGCCTCGGCGCACAGACGGTCGGGGGTGCGGCTTCGCGTTGTCGCTGCGCTCACAGGTATCGCTTCTCTCCTACGCCGTCTCACGAGTGCGGTTGCCTCCGGCGGTGGGGCGGACGGAGCGGACCTGTGGGCCGCATCGACGTCCGCGTCCGATCGCGCTCGGGCGCACCTATGCCATCCATTCTGCTTTATGGCTGAGATACGCACGCTACCCCGTCGTCGGTGGATGGGGACAGTCCGGCGTGCGAGCGGGGAGGAGGAGAGCCGACGGGGGTGGGGCGCGGGCCGGTTTCGGGGTGGGTGCGGGGGAGGTGTTCTGAAGGCGCCGGGGGGTTTTCGGGGTGGTGGCGGGTTGTGGGGTGTGTGCGGGTGGGTGGGGGTTGCTCGCGCAGTTCCCCGCGCCCCTGAAAACTTGGCCGCGGGCAGGCGTGCCGCAGGGCGGCACGGGTGGGCGCGGCGGCACCCGGCAAGCGCCGGTGAGCGCCCCACCCCCGGCCCACCCCACGGCACCCCCACGACTCGCTTGGCCACAAAGTGCACTAGGGGCTGCACTCTCAGGGCACTATGAAGCACGTGGCAACCGCGAGGTCACCCCAACGGGCTGTAGGGGTCGGTGGCGGTGCGGGCCGGATGCGCGGTGCCGTCCGCTCGGTCGGGCGTGCCCTGCATCTTCCGGTGACCGGTACCGCCCGCGGCATCCGCAAGGCCACCCACGCGCACGGCGCCGGCGAGTCGGGGCTGGGGAAGCTGATCGAGCTGCACGCGGTCAACGGCGCGGGGGACGTGATGATCACCGTCGCGCTCGCCTCCACCGTGTTCTTCTCCGTGCCCACCGACGAGGCCCGGGGCCGCGTCGCGCTCTACCTCGCCATCACGATGGCGCCCTTCACCGTCCTCGCCCCGGTCATCGGCCCCCTCCTCGACCGGCTGCCGCACGGCCGCCGCGCCGCTATGGCGGGTGCGATGCTCGCCCGGGCGCTGCTCGCGCTGATCATCGCGGGCGCGGTGGCCGGCGGCGGCCTTGAGCTGTATCCGGCCGCGCTCGGGGTGCTGGTCGCGTCGAAGGCGTACGGCGTGGTGCGAAGTGCCGTCGTGCCCAGACTCCTGCCGCCCCGGTTCTCTCTGGTGAAGGCCAACTCGCGGGTCACCCTGGCCGGGCTGCTCGCCACCGGGGTCGCCGCCCCGGTCGGGGCCGGGCTGCACGCGATCGGCGACCCGTGGCCGCTCTACGGCGCCTTCGTGATCTTCGTAGCGGGAACCTTTCTCTCCTTCTCGCTGCCGCCGAAGGTCGACTCCGCCAAGGGTGAGGACGTGGCGCTGCTCGCCGCCGACGAGGAGCATCTGCACGGCCCGCTGCGGAAGGGGGCGAAGCGGCCGGGGCTGCGGACGGTCGGGCCGGCCGTCACCCACGCCCTCGGCGCCAACGCCGCCCTGCGCTGCCTCTCCGGCTTCCTGATCTTCTTCCTGGCGTTCCTGCTCCGCGAGCACCCGCTGACCGGCGAGAGCGCCGCCGTGTCGCTCGGGATAGTCGGGGTCGCGGCGGGCGTCGGCAACGCGCTCGGCACGGCGATGGGGTCGTGGCTGCGCTCCCGGGCGCCGGAGATCATCATCGTGGCGGCGGTGGCCCTGGTGCTGGGCACGGCGATCGTCGCGGCGCTGTTCTTCGGCGCCTTCCTGGTGGCGGTGCTGGCGGCGGTGGCCGGTTTCGGGCAGGCGCTGGCCAAGCTGTCCCTGGACGCGCTGATCCAGCGGGACGTGCCGGAACTGGTGCGCACGTCCGCGTTCGCCCGCTCGGAGACGCTGCTCCAGGTGGCCTGGGTGTTCGGCGGCGCGGTGGGCATCGTGATGCCGCTGAACGGCACCCTGGGGCTTGTGGTGGCCGCCGTGATCGTGGCGGCCGGCTGGCTGGCCACCCTGCGCGGCCTGCTCAGCTCCGCCCGGCACGGCACCCGTACCCGCCCGCGAGTGGCGTAACGAACCGGGCACGCCGTACCCCACATGGGGAGACGGCCCGGAGCGCCCGATAGCCTTCGGCCATGACCACGCTGCACTCCCGCTCGCGACGCCGCCGCGTCGTCGCCGCCGCCGGCGCCGTTTCCGCCGGACTGCTCGTCCTGTCTGCCTGTGACAAGCCGACGCCGATCGCCACGATCACCGT
This sequence comes from Streptomyces sp. NPDC048291, assembly GCF_043201715.1. Taxonomy (NCBI): domain Bacteria; kingdom Bacillati; phylum Actinomycetota; class Actinomycetes; order Kitasatosporales; family Streptomycetaceae; genus Streptomyces; species Streptomyces sp. NPDC048291. Next base: position 234,896 of record NZ_JBICZC010000007.1, on the reverse strand, counting down.
CGGCACGAACTCGGTCAACTCCGAGGCCACCTGCTACAACGACGGCAAGGCCCTGGACACCGAATCCCTCACGAAGTGCCTGAAGGACACCGGGATCAAGTCCATCAAGGTGGACCCGGACGACACGGTCCGCTTCGGTGTCGACCCGAAGATCGCGGACAACGGCTGGACGATCCTGATGAACGGTCAGGCGCTCACCGAGTCCAGCACCAAGACCTACCGCACCATCCCGGGCAGCGTGTTCTTCAACGCCCAGTACGGCGCCTCCGGCAACTCGACGCTCGTCTCCATCAAGGAGGGCGACAAGTCGGTGCTGGGCCTGTGGTCCTTCAAGCTCAAGAAGGACGCCTGACCACGTCCGCCGCGCGGATCCTCGTAGCCACCGCGGTCCCGGCCGAACGGGACGCGGTGGCCCGGGCGTTCCCCGACGGCAGGGCGGAGGAGGTACGGCTGCCCGGCTCGGCCGCGCTGCTGCGCACCTCCGGCGGGTACGACCTGCTCGCCGCCGGGGTCGGTCCGGCCCTCGCCGCAGCCGGCACCGCGACCGCCCTCACCGCCGCCGCCCTCGACGGCCGCCCCTACGCGCTGGTCGTCTCCGCCGGGATCGCCGGCGGTTTCCAGCCGGAGGCCCCGGTCGGCTCCCTGGTCGTCGCCGACGAGATCACCGCGGCCGACCTGGGCGCCGAGACGGCCGACGGATTCCTGCCGGTCACCGAACTGGGCTTCGGAACCGTCAGCCATCGTCCACAAAATTCACTCGTACGAGTGATGGCGCAGGCCACCGGAGCCCGCCCCGGAGCGGTACTCACCGTCTCCACCGTGACCGGCACCGCCGCCCGCGCCGCCGCACTGCGGACCCGGCACCCGGGCGCCCTCGCCGAGGCCATGGAGGGCTTCGGCGTCGCCGAGGCGGCCGTCGCGCACGGCGTGCCCGTGCTGGAGCTGCGCGCGGTCTCCAACCCCGTCGGCCCCCGCGACCGTGCCGCCTGGCGCATCGGCGACGCCCTGGCCGCCCTGACCGAGGCCTTCGGGAAGCTCGTGCCCGCCCTGGAGAGTTGGAACCCACATGACCACCGCTGACTCCTTGCGGATCGCGTACTCGCCCTGCCCGAACGACACCTTCGTCTTCGACGCCCTCGCCCACGGCCGGATCCCGGACGCGCCCGCGCTCGACGTGACCTTCGCGGACATCGACATCACCAACGGCATGGCCGAGCGCGGCGAGTCGGACGCGCTGAAGGTGTCGTACGCCGTGCTGCCGTACGTCCTCGACGAGTACGCGCTGCTGCCCTGCGGGGGCGCGCTGGGGCGGGGCTGCGGGCCGCTGGTGCTGACGCGGGAGGCGGGGGCCGACCTGACCGGCCGTACCGTCGCCGTACCGAGCGAGAAGTCGACCGCGTACCTGCTGTTCCGGCTCTGGGCCGCGGACACGCTGACGGACGGCGGCGTCGGCGAGATCGTGGTCATGCCCTTCCACGAGATCATGCCGGCCGTGCGGGACGGAAAGGTCGACGCGGGGCTGGTCATCCACGAGGCGCGCTTCACGTACCAGAACTACGGCCTGCACAAACTCGCCGACATGGGCGAGCACTGGGAGAACACGACAGGCCTGCCGATCCCGCTGGGCGCGATCATCGCGAAGCGCTCGCTGGGCGCCGCGGCGCTCACCCGGCTCGCCGACTCGATCCGCGCCTCCGTCCACGCGGCCTGGGACGATCCCGAGGTCTCCCGGCCGTACGTCATGGCGCACGCCCAGGAGATGGACCCGGCCGTCGCCGACCAGCACATCGGGCTCTACGTCAACGAGTTCACCTCGGAACTCGGCGAGGACGGTTACGCGGCGGTGCGCGGACTGCTCACCCGCGCGGCTGCCGAGGGACTCGTCCCGCCCCTCGGCCCGCACGCACTCGATTTCCCCTGAAAAAACGCACGGGACTTACCCGCTTCCGAGAGGCATATGCCTCTCGGACGGCTACACGTCCAGCTGGTCCGCGACCGCGCGCAGCAGCCCGGCGATCTTCGATCCGGCGGCCTTGTCCGGGTAACGGCCGCGTTCCAGCATCGGCGTGATGTTTTCGAGCAGGGTCGTCAGGTCCTGCACGATCGAGGCCAGCTCGTCCGGTTTCTTGCGCTGGGCGGCGGCGACCGACGGGGTGGGGTCGAGCAGGACCACGGACAGCGCCTGGTCACCGCGCTGACCGGCGACGACGCCGAACTCCACGCGCTGGCCCGGCTTGAGTGCGTCGACCCCGTCGGGGAGAACCGAGGAATGGACGAAGACGTCACCGCCGTCGTCGCGGGAGAGAAAGCCGAAGCCCTTCTCGCTGTTGAACCACTTGACCTTGCCGGTAGGCACGTCTGTCCTCGTCCTCGTATCTCGTCGGAAACTGCTCGGAAAACTTCTGAATGCAACAGCTCTGGAACGGGCCTTGATAGCACTCGGGCGGGTCGACCACGACCCGCCGGTACCAAGGCTAATGGTCTTCGGGCGCGTGACAAGACGTCGCCCGGTTGTTCCTTCGGGCAGGGAACTACCCTGGTCGAGTGCGTGACAAAACCCAAGCGAATTCCGCCGGGCCCGGTGACCGACTGGTCCGAGCCGGAGCCGTGGTCTTCTTCCTCGGTACGGTGGCCACACTCGTCACCGTGATACCGCTGTTCCTCGGTGCGAAGCCTTTTCCGACCTACATGTACCTGCTGAGCATGCTCATGGGCGTCGGCTTCCTGGTCGCGGCCGCCGGAGTGCTCCAGTCGGTCGCGGCCGGACGCCGTCAGGCGCGGGAGGCGTCCTCCCGGTAGCCGGCCAGCCATGCGGGCAGCTCGGTGAGGTCGGCGAGCACCACGTCGGCGCCGGCCGCGCGCAGCTCCTCGGCGTCACAGGGCCCGGTGGCCACCGCCACCGACAGGGCTCCCGCCGTGCGTGCCCCGCGTACGTCCCCGACGTGGTCGCCGACGTACGCGCCCGCGGCGTGCTCGCGCAGCGCCACCGCCTTCTGCTCGGCCCACAGGTCGCCGACGACCGCGTCCGGGACTATGCCGAGGTGGCGGAGGTGCAGCTTCGCGTTGGGCTCGTACTTCGCGGTGACCACCACGCTCTTCCCGCCGGCCTCCCGCACCGCCGCGATCGCCTCCCGCGCGCCCGGCATGGCGGGCGTCGCGGCGATGGCGATCTCCGGGTACATCGCCCGGTACAGATCACTCACCTCCGCGATCCGCTCGGCCGGGAACCAGTGCACCAACTCCTCGGCGAGCGGCGGCCCCAGCCGGGTCACCGCCAGATCGGCATCGATGTACGTCCCGGTCCGCTCGGCGAGCGCCAGGTAGGTCGCGTGGATGCCGGGCCGGGAGTCGATGAGCGTCATGTCGAGATCGAAGCCGACGGTGCCGAGGGGGAGGGGGCGAGGAGTCATATGCGCCATTGTGCAGGGTGGGGGGTGGCCGGAGGTGGGGGCCGGGGTGGGCTGGAGGCGCTCGCGTGGGTGGGGGCCGGGGCCGGGAGCCGGGGTGGGCTGGAGGCGCTCGCGTGGGTGGGGGCCGGGGCCGGGGTGGGGACGCTCACCGGCGCTTGCCGGGTGCCGCCGCGCCCACCCGTGCCGCCCTGCGGCACGCCTGCCCGCAGCTGGGTAGCTGTGAAGTGCCCCGTAAGGGGCGCGGGGAACTGCGCGGGCGACCCCCGCGTACCCGCAGCCGCCCGACAACCGACCGGCCCTCCCCCTGCCGCGTCGGCCCTCCCCTACCGCGTTCTCTGGGACCGCCAGACCACGAAAACGGCCGAGGCCAGCGCAGCGCCTCGTACCACCCACGGCCAGGTCTCGCCCACCGCGCCGCTCATCTGCCCCTGGGCGATCGGCGCGCCCCAGCGCCCCGCGCTGCGCCCCCACAGCCACACCAGCCCGGCCGCGACGGACAGCCCCGGTACCCACATCACCGCCAGCTTGGTCTCCGCGGGGGTGAGCCGCCGGGAACCGTAGGCGATGGCCCAGCCGAGGACGAGCGCGAACCAGTTGCCGAGGACCGCGCCGACCACGAGCGCGGCGGCGGCGAGCAGGAGGAGAGGGTTGCTCCAGCCGACCGCGGGGCGTGGGACCACGCGGATCCGGCGGCACCCGGTCGGCGCGGCCTCCTCCACCACGGGGGCCGCCTCCGGCTTGCCCGGCTCCTCCTCCGCCGGCTCCGGCTTCCGCAGCCGCGGCCTGCTGAGCAGCTCCGGGATCTCCACCCCGCCGACGAACCCCGGCACCCCGTCGCCGTCCCCGAAGGGGCTGCTGTCCACCCTCCACCAGTCCGGCGGAGGGGCCGCCCCGTCGTCCGGCTCCGCGGGCCGCGGACGCGGTAGGACGCGCCGCGGTTTCTCGCCCGGCGCCGCAGGCTCCGCGTCGCGTTGGACGGGGACCGCGCCCGACGGCGGCTGCGGCGGACCGGCCGCCGTCGTACCGCCCGCCGCCTCGACGACCTCGTCGGGCGTGCCCAGCCGGTCCAGGATGCGCCGTACCGCGGCCGGGCTGTCGACGGTCGCCTTCGCCCGCTGCCGGTCGATGTCGTTGCGCAGCCCGGAGACCAGCCGCATCCGCTCGGCGGACGACAACTGGCGCTGGTGCGCGATGTCCCCGACCCGGCTCAGATACTCGTAGACGACCTGGTCGCTCTCGATACCCACGAAGTCCCCTCCGGGGCCGGTGCGTTGTCTTGGCTTACCCCGTCGGAACGACGGTAGCGCAGGCCACGGCTCATGTCGGCCTGCACACCAGCGGGTAGCGGGTCTCGGAGCAGGGCCGGTTCCCGTACTCGCGCAGGATGTCCTTGCCGCCCTGGTCGGTGAGGTAGCGCAGGAAGGCGGCGGCGATGGAGCCGGCGGGCGGTTCGCCGTAGGTGTAGGCGTACTCGGTCTGCCAGTACGGGTACGTGCCCTGTTCGACGCCTTCGAGGGTGGGCGGCATGCCGCCGACGTCCAGCTTGACGAGGTTGCCGGCCGGCACGCTGCTGACCTCGCTGTAGCCGAGGCCGCCGCGGTCGGCGCTCACGGCGTCCAGCAGGCTGTCGGTGGTGTTGACCTCGCAGACGCCGTACTTGTCCGTGCCGAGCGCCGCGCAGTCGTTGACGTCGGCCTCGGGTACCGACCTGCCCGCGAGGACGCGCTGTTCGAGGGCGTTGCGGGTGCCGGAGCCGCGGTGGCGGTTGATGAGGTGGACGGGGACGTCGTGGCCGCCGACCTGGGACCAGTTCCTGACCTTGCCGGCGTAGATGTCGCGGATCTGCTGGAGGGAGAGGTTGTGGACGTCGGCGGCGTCGTTCACGACGAGGGTGAACAGGGAGTAGACGACCGGCCGGGGCAGCAGCTGGGCGTGGTTGCCCTCGGCCGGGCCGTCGGTGAAGGTGATGTGGTCGCCGAGTCCCGCGTCGCCCTTGATCCCGGCGGCCTTGCCGGCCTGCTGGAGCGTGGTGAGGCCGTCGGTGCTGCTCTGGAAGGTGCCGTCGTCGATGGGGATGTCCGCCCCCTTGGCCGCGCACAGCTTCGTGTACTGCCTGGCCGCCGCCGTCACCGCGGGCGCGAACGCGGTCGAGCCCGACAGGTGCAGGGTGCCGCCGACGCAGTCCAGCGGGGCGGGCTTGGCGGGGAAGAACAGGGTGAGGCTCGCCTGGACGAGGACCGCCGCCGCCAGCAGGGCCAGCCCGCCCACGGCCGGCCGGGAGGCGAAGGTGTGGCTCTCGGTGTGGGCCAGCTTCAGCCGGGCCAGCCAGCGGACCCAGGCGAAGGAGTGGTCCATGCCCCCGGTCACCGCGGCCTGGAAATCCGGCGGCGGGAAGGGCGTGTGCGCACTGCCGCCGCCCCGCTCCAGCACCGCCAGGATCTTGTAGTGGGCGCCGGGGTTGAGCGTCACCTTGGGCAGCCTGATGACGCCGAAGCCGACGCCGTCGCGGTCCTCCCAGTCCTTTCCGAAGCCCTCGGTCTCCCGGGTCCTGCCCTCGCGGGTGGTGACGAAGAAGTGCCGGAAGGCGGGATCGCTGAGTTCGGTCACCGCCATGCCGACGACCCGGCGGTCCCGGAACAGCACCCGGATGCCGGTCTTGTCGTCGGGCGGGGTCAGGTAGTCACCGGGGACGATCTCCCGCCAGCCGGCGTTCTCGATCCGCACCAGCACGAACGAGGGTTCCAGCAGCTCGTGGCCGTCGTCCCGCATCCGCGCCAGCACGTCGGCGCTGGGCGCGTGCGCGGTGTCCGTGGCCAGGGTGTCCATCTGGAGGCGGTAGCCGAGCCGTTTGCGGCGGATGACGACGAACTCCCAGAAGAACGCCAGCACCGGGATCACGACACTGAAGATCGCGACGACGTTGTTGAAGTTGAGTTCGACGCCGAGCGTTCGCACGACCGCATCCCCCGAATCGTCGTGTCCCACCGCGTAGTTGACATCGCGCGGTTGCCAGGGAGCCCAGGGTGACGACCGGGTGCCGAGCGTTGCCAGAGGTGCCGCGATCCTCCCGCTGAAATTCATTCGCCGGACATCTCCGCAACGTTCTGTTCGCCCGGTGGCTGCCCCTTACACAGGAACGGCCGCGGGACGGGTGATCCCGGTGCCCGCCCCGCACCCGCTACCGTGGGTCGGATGAGCAACCCGGCCACCCCGCCGCGTTCCCTCGCGGAGGCGCTTCGGGCCAGGGACGACGCCTCCCTGGCCGCACTGCTGCGTGCCCGCCCCGACCTCATCACCCCCGTGCCCACCGACCTGACCCAGCTGGCCACCCGGGCCGGCACCCGCGCCTCGGTGCTGCGCGCGCTGGAACGGCTGGACCGCTTCGCCCTGCAGAGCGCGGAGGCGCTGGCGGTGGCCGGCGACCCGGCGTCGTACCAGGAGCTGCTCGGCCTGATGGCCGGGGACGGCGGGGACCCGGCGGTCGCCGGTGAGCTGCCGCGGGCCGTCGCCGCGCTCCGCGACCAGGCGCTGCTGTGGGGCGACGACGACCGGCTACGGCTGGTGCGGACCGCACGCGAGGTGCTCGCCCCGTCCCCGCAGCACCCGTCGCCGACCGGTCTCGGCCCGAGCGTGCGGGAGGCCACCTCGGGGATGTCGCCGGGCCGGATCCAGGAGATCGTGGCCGCCGCCGGGCTGCCCTCCACGCACGACTCGGTCTCCGCGGTGGACGCGCTCACCAAGCTGTTCGGGCACCGCAGGAAGATGGCGAAGCTGCTCGCCGCGGCGCCCGCCGAGTCCCGCGAGGTCCTCTCCCGGCTGGTCTGGGGGCCGCCGTACGGGCAGATCACGCCCGAGCCGGCCGCCCACCTGCGCTGGCTCCTCGACCGCGGCCTGCTGCTGCCGACCGCGCCCGGCACCGTGGTGCTGCCCCGCGAGGTCGCCCTGCACCTGCGCGAGGGCCGCGCGCACCGCGCACCGGAGCCCGTGCCGCCGGCCGTCGAGCCCGCCGCCGTCCACCGTCCACAGGTTGTGGACGCGACCGCGGCCGGGCAGGCGTACACCACCCTCGCGACCGTCGAGGAGCTGCTGAAGGACTGGGACGAGGGCGGTCCCGCGGTGCTGCGGGCCGGCGGGCTGAGCGTCCGGGACCTCAAGCGGACGGCCGTCGCCCTGGACCTGCCCGAGCCGGTCGCCGCGTTCTGGGTCGAGCTGGCCTACGCGGCCGGGCTGCTCGCCTCCGACGGCGAGGCCGACGAACGCTTCGCGGCCACCCCCGCCTACGACGAGTGGCTGGAGCGGCCGCCCGCCGAACGCTGGGCCCAGCTCGCCGAGGCCTGGCTGACCGCGACCCGTACCTCCGGCCTGGTCGGCGGCCGGGACGCCAAGGACCGCGCCCTGTCCGCGCTCGGCCCCGGCCTCGACCGCTCCGCCGCGCCCGAGGTACGGCACCGGGTGCTGACCCTCCTCGCCGCGCTCCCGGAGGGCACCTCGCCGACCGCCGACTCGGTGCTGGGCCGGCTGCGCTGGGAACGCCCGCTGCGCGGCCCCCAGCAGCACGGCGACGACCTGCGCACCCGGCTGGCCCGCTGGACCCTGTCCGAGGCCGAGCTGCTGGGCGTGACGGGACGCGGGGCGCTGTCGGCGCACGGCCGCGCGCTCCTCGGCGCACCGGCCGCCGAGAGGACATCCGGGAAGACATCCGAGAAGACGCCCGAGCAGGCGGCGGAACCGTCCGGTCCGGGCGACAAGCTCCCGGTGCACCGGCACCACCTCTCCCCCGTCCTCGAACCCCTCTCCCCGCCCGAGCAGGCCGTCGCCACCGCCACCGCCGGCCGGCTGCTCACCCCGCTGCTGCCCGAGCCCCTCGACCACGTCCTGCTCCAGGCCGACCTGACCGCGGTCGCCCCGGGCCCGCTGCGCCGCCCGCTCGCCGACGCGCTGGGCGTCCTCGCCGACGTCGAGTCGAAGGGCGGCGCCACGGTCTACCGCTTCACGCCCGCCTCCGTCCGGCGCGCCCTGGACGCCGGCCAGGCCGCAGCCGACCTGCACGCCTTCCTCGCCACGCACTCCCGCACGCCGGTGCCGCAGCCGCTCGCGTACCTGATCGACGACGTGGCCCGCCGGCACGGGCACCTGCGGGTGGGCGCGGCCTCGGCGTACGTCCGCTGCGACGACGACACCGTCCTCAACGAGATCATGGCCGACAAGCGGGCGTCGGGGCTGCGGCTGCGCCGGCTGGCCCCGACGGTGCTCGCCACGCAGGCCGATCCGGCGGCGCTCCTGGAGGGTCTGCGCGCGATGGGCTACGCGCCGGCCGCCGAGTCCGCCGAGGGCGACGTGCTGATCACCCGCGCCCACGCGCACCGCACCCCGCCGCGCACCGCACCCGAGCCGGTGCCGGACGGGCCGCCGCCACCGGACTCCACGCTCCTCGCGGCGGCGATCCGCGCGATCCGTGCGGGTGACCTCGCGGCCACCGCCCCGCGCAAGGCGGCGGGCGCCGCCGTCAAGGGGGGCGAGCTCCCGCGCACCACCGCCGCCGAGACCCTCGCCACGATGCAGGCCGCCGTCCTCACCGGCGACACGCTCTGGATCGGCTACGTCAACGCCGAGGGCACCGCCAGCCAGCGGGTCATCGCCCCGATCCGGGTGGAGGGCGGATTCGTCACGGCGTACGACCACACGGCGGACGAGGTCCGCACCTATCCGTTGCACCGGGTGACGGGTGTGGCCGAGCTCGCGGAGGACTGAACCGCTCCGCTGGAAACGCCGCGATGTGCCGTCGTTCGGCCGCGGCGCCGTCGTGGCCGGTCGCGCAGTTCCCCGCGCCCCCTTCGGGGCCCCTCACCCCCGGGTCGGCAGTCCCGGACCGGTGCGTCAGAGGGCTGGCCACGGCGGCGGCGTGGCCGGTCGCGTAGTTCCCCGCGCCCCCTTCGGGGCGCCTCGCCCTCGGGTCGGCAGTCGCGGACCGGTGCGTCAGAGGGCTGGCCACGGCGGCGGCGTGGGTGGTCGCGCAGTTTCCCGTGCCTCGTTCGGGGCGGGGTGTCGTGCTGTGGGGCTAGCAGTTCCGTATCGGGGTGCCGGGCGGGAGGCCGAAGTGGGTGCGGGCCGCGGTCTGGAGGTCGGTGGACGTCATTCCCTTGTCGAGGTGGGACGTCGCGTAGTGGCTGAAGTGGTGTTCCTCCCACTCGGCGCCGTCCTCGTCCGGCGCCTGTTCCTCGGAGACGACGCGATAGCCACCGTCGGACGGGTTCCTCTCCAGCCGCACCACCTCCGGTATCTCCGCACCGGTGCACAGCACCAGGGCGCCCGCGCGCTCCCCGTACTCCTCGCACAGCGTGTTGACGCCGGCCCGCACCCGGCCCCCGCTCTCCTCCAGGTCCAGCGCCTCCGCCCGGCAGAACCACCGCGACCTGAGAGCAGGCTCGCTCTCGCCGGCCCCGGTCCCCGCGGACTGCGTCACCAGCCGCGCCTCGATCGCGGGACGCACCTGGGCCCACAGCCCGGCGTCCACCGCGCTCGACCCGCGTGCCCACACCCCGGTCGCCACCAGTATCGCCACGGCCCCCGCGCCGGTACTCCAGATGCGTACGGACGTCACCCCAGCCTCCCCACCGAGCCGCGGTCATCCGCGTCTCCCTGGGACATGACACCCGAAACGGGCCCAAGGTTGCACAGGACGATCAGATGCCCTCCTCGAACGGCGAAGGTGATCGCCCGCCCATGAGGCACACTGGAACTTTGGCCCGTGACGACGGCCGCATGAACGGCCTCATGGGCCGAAGGGAAAGGGTGCCGCGCGTGAATGGTCCGTTGATCGTCCAGTCCGACAAGACCCTGCTCCTCGAGGTCGACCACGAGCGGGCCGACGACTGCCGCCGGGCGATCGCGCCCTTCGCCGAGCTGGAGCGGGCGCCGGAGCACATCCACACCTACCGGGTGACCCCGCTGGGGCTGTGGAACGCGCGGGCGGCCGGGCACGACGCCGAGCAGGTCGTGGACGCGCTGGTCGAGTACAGCCGCTACCCGGTGCCGCACGCCCTGCTGGTCGACATCGCCGAGACGATGGACCGGTACGGGCGGCTGACGCTCAGCAAGCACCCGGCGCACGGGCTGGTGCTCACCACCACCGACCGGCCCGTCCTGGAGGAGATCCTGCGCTCCAAGCGGATCATCCCGCTGGTCGGCGCCCGGATCGACCCCGACACCGTCGCCGTGCACCCCTCCGAGCGCGGGCAGATCAAGCAGACCCTGCTGAAGCTGGGCTGGCCCGCCGAGGACCTCGCCGGGTACGTCGACGGGGAGGCGCACCCGATCGAGCTCGCCGAGGACGGCTGGGCGCTGCGGCCGTACCAGAAGCAGGCCGTGGAGAACTTCTGGCACGGCGGCAGCGGTGTCGTGGTGCTGCCCTGCGGGGCCGGGAAGACGCTGGTCGGGGCCGGGTCCATGGCGCAGGCGAAGTCGACCACGCTGATCCTGGTCACGAACACCGTCTCCGCGCGGCAGTGGAAGCACGAGCTGGTGAAGCGGACCAGTCTCACCGAGGACGAGATCGGGGAGTACAGCGGGACACGGAAGGAGATCCGGCCCGTCACGATCGCCACGTACCAGGTGCTCACGACCCGGCGGAAGGGCGTCTACCCGCACCTGGAGCTCTTCGACTCCCGGGACTGGGGTCTGATCGTCTACGACGAGGTCCATCTGCTGCCGGCTCCCGTCTTCAAGTTCACCGCCGACCTGCAGGCGCGCCGGCGGCTGGGGCTGACGGCCACCCTCGTGCGCGAGGACGGCCGGGAATCGGACGTGTTCTCCCTCATCGGGCCCAAGCGCTTCGACGCCCCCTGGAAGGAGATCGAGGCGCAGGGCTACATCGCGCCCGCCGACTGCGTGGAGGTGCGGGTGAACCTGACGGACTCGGAGCGGCTGGCCTACGCCACCGCCGAGACCGAGGAGAAGTACCGCTTCTGTGCGACCACCGCGACCAAGCGGAAGGTCACGGAGGCGATCGTGAAGCGCTTCGCGGGCCAGCAGATCCTCGTCATCGGCCAGTACATCGACCAGCTCGACGAACTGGGCGAGCACCTGAACGCCCCCGTCATCAAGGGCGAGACCTCCAACGCCCAGCGCGAGAAGCTCTTCGACGCCTTCCGCGAGGGCGAGATCAGCGTGCTGGTCGTCTCGAAGGTCGCCAACTTCTCCATCGACCTGCCGGAGGCGACGGTCGCCATCCAGGTCTCGGGCACCTTCGGGTCCCGCCAGGAGGAGGCACAGCGGCTGGGACGGGTGCTGCGCCCCAAGGCCGACGGCCACCAGGCCCACTTCTACTCGGTCGTCGCCCGCGACACCATCGACCAGGACTTCGCCGCCCACCGGCAGCGGTTCCTGGCCGAGCAGGGGTACGCCTACCGGATCATGGACGCGGACGAGCTGCTGGCCGAGGACTGAGAGCCCTCCGGCAGCGCGTCCGGCAGCGCGGCGCCCGGGCCGCCGGACGGGGTGCCGCTCCGCCTTCGCCTGTGCCCTCGCCGGGCCGCGACGGCGCCTGCCAGCAGCGCCGGCCCCAGCAGCGGGTACGGCGACGCGCACAGCTGCTCCCACGCCGGCAGGTGCAGGTCCCGGTCGCCCGCGTGGGGCACCAGCCACATCGTGCGGGCCGTGAAGACCAGCGCCGCCGTGGCCGCGAGGAGGGTCCGGCCCTCGGCCAGCAGGAGCGCCAGCAGCGGCACGCACCACACCCAGTGGTGGGACCAGCTGATCGGGCAGACCAGCAGGGCCGTGAACGCGGTGAGCAGGACGCCCCAGCGGTCGGAGCCGTGCACCCGGTGAGCGCGGACGGCCAGCCACAGGCCCGCCGCCGCCACCACCGCCGCCGGGAGCGCCCAGGCCAGGCCCGGTGCCGCCGTGCCCGTCGCTCTCGCCACCAGGCCCTGGAGCGACTGGTTGTCGACGATCCAGGCCTTGCCGACCCGGCCGGTCTCGAACAGGCGCCGCGTCCAGAAGTCCATGCTGGCCGCCGGGAGGAGCAGGGCACCGAACAAGGCCGTGCCGGCGAAGGACGCCGTCGCGGTGGCCGCCTCCTTTCTGCGCGCGGTGAGGAACAGGTAGGCGATGAAGATCGCCGGGGTGAGCTTGACGCCCGCCGCGATGCCCAGGGCCAGGCCCTTGGCGCGGGCGCCGGACGGGCGGGTGAGGTCCCACAGGACCAGGCCGGTGATCGCCAGGTTGACCTGACCGAAGAGGAGCGTCTGGAAGACCGGCTCCAGCCAGAGCGCGAGTGCGGTCGCCGCACACAGCAGCGGGAGGGGCGGCGGGACGGGTGCCGTGCGGCCGGCCAGGCGGGCGGAGAGGGCGACGACCCAGGCGAGCAGGAGCGCGTTGCCCGCGAGGAACAGGGCCTTCAGGGCCGGGACGGGGATCACTGTCGTCGGGACGAACAGGACCGCCGCGAAGGGCGGATACGTCGCCGGCAGCCGCCACTCGGTGACCGTGAAGCCGTACAGGTCACCGCCGTGGACCACGGCTTCGCCCTCGGCCCGGTAGACCAGCAGGTCGGCCATCGGGGCGCGGAGCAGGATGCAGAGGGCGGCGAAGGAGCAGAGGGAGACCGTCAGTAAGGAGAGGGACAGAAGCAGGGGGCGGGAGGCGGGCGGGGCAGGGGGTGACGTCACCGTCCGGTTCGGCACGGGGGTGACCCTATGCCGTTACTTGCGGCGTATGCCCGCTTCCTCGCCGTACTCACCGAGTATCGCGACGCTGAACGCGGCGCTGACGAAGACCTTGACGGCGCGCAGGGCGTCGCCCAGGCGGTGGTGGGGTTGCGGGACTCCGTCGAGGGCCGTGGCGCCCGGGGGGCGGCTGGGGGCTGGGTGGATGGTTGCTGCGCTCATGTCTCCATGGTGGAACTTCGGGTGCCGGTACGGCATCGGTCCACGGGTCCAATTTCCGGCATACCGCCGTCCACCCCCCGATGGACCCGGCCCCCCACCCTTGCCCCACCCTCCGGGTGACGCTTCCCCTAGGGGTTGCGGGACGGGTGCGGGCGAGTGGGGGCTGGTCGCGCAGTTCCTCCCCCAGCCTTCGGCCGGGGACCCCCAGCGCCCCTTGCGGGGCGCTGCCGTGCCCCGCCCTCAGGAAATCCGTTGGCGTCCCCCACCCCGACCTCATTAGAATCTCCGCTCTTGCCCGCCTCCGTCCCCCGGAGCGCCGCCGCCCGGACGGAAACCGGTCGGCAGATCGCCACCTGTGCGCCATCCACACCTGAGCGCCATCGACCCGCAGGCCTTCGGAGGCACCCCCTTGTCCACGCCCGCCCACGACCCGCTAGCGGACCCCCACCCCGACCTCCACCCCGACCCCCTCTCCCGGGAACGCTCCCACCTCGCCGAGTCCCGCGCCGCCCTGCGTGCCATGCGCGAGGACGTCGAGTCGCTGGACATCAGAGACGTCACCGCGAACTGGGTCAACGCCGAGGTCCTCGCCCGCCAGATGGAGGAGCGCGTCAAGGCGCTGGCCGACCTCAGCGACACCCCGCTGTTCTTCGGCCGCCTCGACTACCTGCACGCCCCCGGCGCCGACCAGGCGGAAGGCGCCTACGGCGAGCGTTTCTACATCGGGCGCCGGCACGTGCACGACCACGACGGCGACCCGATGGTCATCGACTGGCGGGCGCCGGTCTCGCAGCCGTTCTACCGGGCCTCCAAGAAGGACCCGATGGACATCGCGCTGCGCCGCCGCTTCGGGTACACCCGCGGCGACATCACGGCGTACGAGGACGAGCACCTCTCCGACCCCGCCGAGACGGCCCGCACCAGCAAACTGCTCCAGCAGGAGATCGAGCGCCCGCGCGTCGGCCCGATGCGCGACATCGTGGCGACGATCCAGCCCGAGCAGGACGAGATCGTGCGCAGCGGGCTCGGCGGAACGGTGTGCGTGCAGGGTGGCCCGGGGACCGGGAAGACCGCCGTCGGCCTGCACCGGGTCGCGTACCTCCTCTACGCCCACCGGGAGCGGCTCGCCCGCACCGGCACCCTGGTCATCGGGCCGAACCGGTCCTTCCTGCACTACATCGAGCAGGTGCTGCCCGCCCTGGGCGAGCTGGCCGTGCAGCAGGCGACGGTGGACGACCTGGTGGCACGCGACGTCGACATCCGCGGCACCGACGACGCCCCCGCCGCGGTCGTCAAGGGCGACGCCCGGATGGCGGAGGTCCTGCGCAGGGCCGTCTACGCGCACGTCACGCCGCCCACCGAACCGGTCGTGGTGGTGCGCGGTTCCCGGCGCTGGCGGGTCCCGGCATACGAACTGGAGGTCATCGTCCGCGAGTTGCTGGACCGGGGCATCCGGTACGGCGCTTCTCGCGAGGCCCTGCCGCAGCGCATCGCACACGCCGTGCTGGTCCAGATGGAGCGCTCGGGGGAGGCGCCCGACGACCGCGTGCAGGACTCGGTGGCGCGCAACGCTGCGGTGAAGGCGGCCGTCAAGCAGGTCTGGCCGCCGGTCGACCCGGCGAAGCTCGTGCTGCGCCTGCTCACGGACGCGGACTTCCTCGCGGAGCACGCCGCCGGGATCCTCGACGAAGAGGAGCAGAAGACGATCGTCTGGGCGAAGCCGGTGCGCAGCGTCAAGGCGGCCAGGTGGTCGGCGGCGGACGCGGTGCTGATCGACGAGACGACGGACCTCGTGCACCGCACGCACTCGCTCGGCCATGTCGTCCTGGACGAGGCGCAGGACCTCTCCCCCATGCAGTACCGCGCGGTCGGCCGGCGCTGCACCACCGGTTCGGCGACCGTCCTCGGCGACCTGGCGCAGGGCACCACGCCGTGGGCGACGCGGAGCTGGGACGAGGCGCTGGCCCACCTCGGCAAGACCGAGGGCGTGATCGAGGAGCTGACGGCGGGTTTCCGCGTCCCGACCGACGTCATCACCTACGCCTCCCGGCTCCTCCCGCACATCGCCCCGGGCCTCACCCCGGTCGCCTCGGTCCGTGAGAATCCCGGCTTCTTCGCCCTCCGCTCCGTCACGGAGACCGCGGAAGTGGTCGCGGCGTGCGAGGAGCTGCTCCGCAACGAGGGTTCGACGGGCCTGATCGCGGCGGACGCGCGCGTGCCCGAGCTCGCGGCGGCGCTGGCGGCGGCCGGCATCGGTCACCTGGCCCCCGGCGAGGAGACCACGGCCGAGACCCGTCTCACCCTGGTCCCGGCGTCGCTGGCCAAGGGCCTGGAGTACGACTACGTGGTCCTCGACGAGCCGCAGGCCGTCGTCGACGGCGAGCCGGACGAGCGCACCGGGCTGCGCCGCCTGTACGTGGCCCTCACCCGGGCGGTCTCCGGCCTGATCGTGACCCACACGGCTCCGCTGCCGCCGCAGCTGTCCTGAACCGGCCGGCGTGCCGGGTGCGGCACCGTCGTGGCTTGTCGCGCAGTTCCCCGCGCCCCTTACGGGGCGCTTTACGGGGCGCTGTTCAGGCGGACTCCGCGCGGGACTCACCCTGCGCCGGCGCCTGTGCCTGCGCCTGCGCCTGTGCCTGCGTGTCGTGTGCCGCGGCGAGCGGGCCCAGGTGCTGTGCGGCGCTGTCCAGCAGTTCGAGGTCGGCCTTGGTGTGGGCGACGGCGGCGTCGATCAGGACGGCGACCAGGGGCTCGGCGGCGTGGGCCCGGCGCTGGCGGGCCAGGCCCGCGAGCTCGGAGAGGTACGTCTGCCGCTGCGACTCGATCAGCGTGGTCAGGGCCTGCGGCCCCAGGGCGGAGGCGCCGAGGAGCTTCAGGAACAGCTCGTCGCGGAAGCCGCCGACCCGCACCCAGGCGGTGGTCGCCCAGGAGCGCAGTTCGGCCTCGCCCGCCTCGGTGAGCGTGTAGAGGTTCTTGTCGGGCCGGTCGGTCTGCGTGACCTGCGAGCGGGAGACATAGCCGTCGCGGACCAGCCGTTCGAGGATCTGGTAGAGGTGCCCGATGTTCAGGCCACCCCACTGCGGGCCGATGGCCTCCTCGAACCGGGCCTTGAGTTCGTATCCGTGATTCGGTCGCCGGGTCAGCAGCGCGAGCACGGCGTGGTGGAGCGGCATATACGTCCCTTCTACATTGTGACAACATACCCCTGAATTGCCGCAATGTAGGTGCCGAGGGCGAGGCTGCATCAATGGCTGTGAGCGTGGCGTTGCGTGGGGTGAGCCGCCGGTATCCCGGGCTGACCGCGCTGGACGGGGTCGACCTGGAGGTCGCGGCGGGCGAGGTGGTGATGCTGACCGGTCCTTCCGGCGCCGGCAAGTCCACCGTGCTGCACGTGACGGGGGGCATGGACCGGCCCGACGAGGGGCACGTCGAGATCGACGGCACGGAACTCGTGCGCCGGGACCTGGACCGGCACCGCAGGCGGATCGGCTTCGTCTTCCAGCGCTTCCACCTGCTGCCCGCGCTGACCGCGCTGGACAACGTGCTCGCCCCCGTCCTGCCGCGCAGAGTGGACTTCGACCGCCGTGCGCGCGGCATGGAACTGCTCGAAGCGGTCGGCCTGGACCAGCGGGCCGACGCCCTGCCCTCGCAGTTGTCGGGCGGCCAGCAGCAACGCGTCGCCGTCGCCCGCGCGTTGGTCAACCGGCCGGGGCTGCTGCTGGCGGACGAGCCCACCGGCAACCTGGACAGCGTCATCGGGCGGGAGATCATCGACCTGCTGATGTCGCTGAGCGAGCGGTACGGGATGACGATGCTCATCGCCACCCACGACGCGGAGGTCGCGGCCAACGGCGACCGGGTGGTGCGGTTGCAGGACGGCAGGATCACCTCGGACCAGCGGATCACGCCGCTCGGCGACGTACTGCACCGGCTGGGGGGCCTGCGCCCGTGATCACGATGATCCTCGACCAGCTCCGGCGGCGGCGCGGGCGCGCACTGGCCCTGGCCGCCGGGATCCTGGTGGCGGCCACCAGCTTCACCCTGCTGACCTCGACGGTGAGCACGAGCCAGGCGACCACCGTGGGCACGGTACGGAAGAACGCCCGGTCCGCGTACGACGTCCTGGTGCGCCCGCCCGACTCGCAGACGGCCGTGGAGCGGCAGAGCGGCCTGGTCGCGCCGAACTTCCTGTCCGGCACGTTCGGCGGCATCACCATGGACCAGTACCGGCGCATCCGCTCCCTGGCCGGGGTCGACGTGGCCGCGCCGGTCGCCAACATCGGCTACCTGATGGTGTCGAGCACGGTCACCGTGGACGTGTCCCGCTTCCTGGACTCCGAGGCGTCCCGGCAGATCCTGCGCATCAGCCCGACGCTCACCTCCGGACTGGGCGCCTACCGCACCTCCGACGAATACGTCTACCTCACCCGCTCCCCCCTGACTTCGGCGGGAACGACGGAGGACCTGTTCCAGTCCGACACCCTGGAGGAGGGCACGGTCGACAAGAGCACCCGGCGGTATCAGCTCAAGGGCAAGTACGACGTCTGCTTCTACTTCAACTGGGACAAGACCGAGCAGACCGAGTTCAACCTGAAACTGCCGATGAGGCCGAACTTCATCGCCGAGGACCTCAGGGACAAGTCGCCGTTCGACCCGGCCCTGAGTTCGCGGATGAACTGCCAGTCCGGCCGGGACAAGGCCACCATCGACGTTCCGGTCAGTTACCCCGTGCTGCTGTCCGCCGTCGACCCGGCGGCCGAGGACAAGCTGGTGGGCCTCGGCTCCACCGTCACCTCGGGCCGGATGCTCACCGAGCGGGACAAGCCGTGGACGGTGTCGTCCGCCAAGAGCGTCCACGGACAGCACGACTCCTACATCCCGGCGCTGCTCAGCAACGACCCGCTGACCACCGGAACGCTCGACGCCACCGTCCAGCGGCTCGACGTCGGCGACCCGGCCGAGCTGCCCTCGAAGCTGGGCAACCCGACGGCCGGCAGCTTCGTGCAGGGCCTGCACGGCACCACGGTGGGCAGGACCCGGGTCGACCTGGGCAAGGGCTACCGCAAGGCGCTGACCGAGGATTCGTTCGACACCGGGAACTACTGGACGGTCGGCCCGGTCACCTACCGCCGGACCTCCGACGGCGACCTCGCCGCGCAGCCGCAGCCGCCCCAGAAGCGCGGCCTGTGGGTCACCGCCTCGGATCAGCAGCCGTTCCCCAACGTCCCCGAGGAGAACCACCAGGGCACCCAGTACCGGAAGGTGACCAGCCACGGCGCCACGGAATGCATCGGTCTGGGTTCCTGCGACGGCGTCGACTCCGGGCGCCTGCCCAACCCCTTCGTCCGCCTGGTCGGCCGCTACGACACCGGCAGGCTGCACGGCTTCTCGGCACTCTCCGACACCCCGCTGGAGACCTACCAGTCGCCGCAGGTCACCGGCGCGGACGCCGCGACCCGGGCGAAGCTGAACGGCCGGCCGCTGCGACCGGACCGCAACCTGGGCGGCTACGTCAGCCCGCCGCCCACCATGCTGACGACGATGGACTCCATCACCGCGCTCACCAAGAGCCGCCGGGTCCCGGACCTCCAGGACAGGGCGCCGGTGAGCGCGATCAGGATCCGGGTGGCCGGGGTGACCGGCGTCGACACCGCCTCTCGGGCCCGGGTGAACGCCGTAGCCGGGGCGATCCGGGCCGCCTACCCCCGGCTCCAGGTCGACGTCACCGTCGGCAGCTCGCCCGCCCCGCGGACGGTGGCGCTGAGCGGGTCGGCGCAGGTGACGGAGCGCTGGGTCGCCAAGGGCGTGGCGCTGCGCATCCTCCGGGCGGTGGACACCAAGAGCGCGGTGCTCTTCGTCCTGGTCCTCGTCGTGTGCGCGCTCTTCCTCGGCCAGGCGGCGCTGGCCTCGGTGCGCTCCCGCCGCACCGAGATCGGCACGCTGCGCTGCCTGGGCTGGAGCGGCGGCGAGGTACTCCGCCTGGTCCTCGGCGAACTCGCGGTGATCGGCCTCGCCGCAGGGTCAGCGGGCGCGCTGCTCGCGTACGTGCTGGGCCTGCTGCTGGGACAGCCCGCGGCCGGGGCCAAGGCGCTCCTCGTGCTCCCGGTGGCGCTCCTGCTGGCCACGGCCGCGGGCCTGGTCCCCGCCTGGCTCGCCACCCGGCTGGGCCCGATGGAAGCCGTCCGGCCCCCGGTGACGGCGGCCCGCCGCGCCCGCCCGGTGCGTTCGGTGGCCGGGCTGGCCGTGCTCAACCTGCTGCGGGTGCGGGGCCGCACGCTGCTGGGCGCGGCGGGGCTGGCACTGGGCGTGGCCGCGTTCACGGTGCTGCTCGCCCTGACGCTGGCCTTCCGCGGCGAGGTGGCCGGGTCGCTGCTCGGCAGCGCCGTGGTGGCGCAGGCGCGCGAGGCCGACTACCTCAGCGTCGCCCTGTCCCTGCTGCTGGGCGCCGCCGGCGCCATCGACGTCCTGGTCATCTCGCAGCGCGAACGCGCCGCCGACCTCGCGGTGCTGCGGGCGACCGGCTGGACCGACCGCGAGCTGGCGCGGCTGACCCTCTACGAGGGCATCGGGCTGGCTCTGCTGGGCGGCCTGTCCGGCGCGGTGGCCGGTCTGGCCGGGGTGCTCGCACTGGGCCGGGGCGTGCTGCACGGACACCTGCTCACGGTCACCGGCGCCGCGCTGCTGGCCACGCTCGCCGCGACCGCCCTGGTGGTGGCGGCCCTGACAGTGCCGATCCGCCGACTGTCCCGAATCGCCCCGGCCCACCTGCTCGCCGCCGAGTGAACCGACGAGCGAACCGCCGACGAAGCCGCCTACCGATCCGGCGACTGTCCCGGATCACCCTGGTCCACCTGCTCGCCGCCGAGTGAGCGGACGAGTGAACCGCCGACGGAGCCCCTACCGAGCCGCCGACTGTCCCGGATCACCCCGGCCCACCTCCTCGCCGCAGAGTGAACCGACGAGTGAACCGCCTGCCGAGCCGACGGCCGATGCACCGACCTGGCCGCCACCACCAGGGCCGCCGACCGGGCCGGGCTCGGCCCCGTCAACGCGGTAGCGCGGCCTCCGAGCCGTCCAGCACCCGGCGCCAGGACCGCACCGCGTCCTCCGACACGGCACCGTCCCAGCCCGCCGGCCGGGCCGCGCCGCCGATGTGGAAGGCCTCGATACCCGCCGCCCGCAGCTCGGTCACGTGGTCGAGCCGCAGGCCGCCGCCCACCAGGAGCGTCTGCTCGTACCCCGGCTCGCCGCGCCGCCCCGCCTCGGCCAGCAGCCGGGGCAGCCCCTCGTCCACGCCCTCCGCGGCCCCGGCCGTGAGATAGGTGTCGAGGCCCGGCAGGTCGGCGAGCTGCTTGCGCAGGGCGTCGCGGTCCGCGGCCCGGTCGATGGCCCGGTGGAAGGTCCAGCGGCAGCCGTCCAGCCCGGCCACCACCTGCTCCACCGCGTCCAGGTCCACCCCGCCCGACGCGTCCAGGAACCCGAGCACGAACTGGTCGGCGCCGGCCGCCCGCAGCTCCCCGGCCACCCCCACCAGACGGTCGGCGTCGCCCGCGGCGAACCCGTCCGCCAGCCGGAGCATCACGCGCAGGTCGATGTCGACGGCGGCCCGGATCTCGGCGAAGGTCCGGGGCGGCGGGGTCAACCCGTCGGCCGCCATGTCGGTGACCAGTTCGAGGCGGTCCGCGCCTCCGGCCTGGGCGGCGACCGCGTCCTCGGCGTCGAGGGCGATCACCTCCAGGACTGCACGCGTGCTCATAGGGCCCCTTCCGTGGTGTTCCCCGTGCACCCCGGGCGCCTCCCGCAAGAGGTCTAGTCCGGAGGTCTAGTCCAATCCAGAGTACGCGGGGAACACCGGAGGCCGCGAGACCGCCCCGTCACGCACCGGCCGTATTCAGCCGTAGAGGTTCAGCTCCGCCGTCTCCGCTCCCATCAGCTCGTACGACGCCCCGTCCGGCGACCGCCCGGTGTACAGCCGTACGAGCGTCGCCGCGTCCCCCATGAAACGGGCCGGGGTCCGGGTCCCGCTGGTCTCGCCCAGGTGCAGCGGGTCGTCCACGTCGTCCAGGTCGGCCTGGAGCCGCAGGTGTCCCCGTGCCCGGGTCACCCGGGCCAGCAGCGAGAGCGCGTGCGGCAGGCCCGCGCCCGTGTAGGCGCCGGGTTCGCCGAGGGTGTCGCGGACGTCACCGGCGTGCACCCACTCCCCCAGGGCGATCCCGTCCAGGAGCCCGTCGGCCCGCCCCGCGAGCACGTCGCCGGCCTCGGTCATGCCGCGCTCCAGCTCGTCGAGGACCCGGGAGTTCGTCCAGTCCGCGCGCTCGGCGATGTCCCGGTCGTTCGACTCGGGCGAGAACACTCCCGGCTCGAAACGGCTTTCGACCACCCGGATCAGCGCGGCCGAACAGTGGGCGAGCACGTCCCGCACCGTCCACCCCGGACACGCGGCGGTCGGCAGCGCGAAGTCCGCGTCCGGGCGGGAGCGGAGGAGAGGGATCAGCGCGTCGCGCTCGACGGTGAGGAGACGGCCGGGCAGCAGGGGGTCGCGTACGTCGTCAGCAGCAGTCATGCGTCCACGCTAGGGCGATGTCGGCGGCGGGCGGGAGAATGGGCGCATGGCCGATCTCGACGCCCTGCGTTCCCGCTGGCAGACCGCCTTCCTCAGATCGCGGGACGACGACTCCTGCGCGCCCTCCCCGCACCGCTACGCCGACGAACTGCTCCGCCGCTGGCAGGAACCCCAGCGCCGGTACCACACGCTCGCCCACCTCACGGCGGTCCTCGACCACGTCGACGTGCTGGAGGAGTACGCGGACAGCCCGGAGCTGGTCCGGCTCGCCGCCTGGTTCCACGACGCGGTCTACCTGCCGGACCGCTCGGAGAACGAGGAGCGCTCGGCCCGCCTCGCCGAACGCGCCCTGCCCGAGGCCGGGATCTCCGCGGCGAACACCGCCGAGGTCGCCCGCCTGGTCCGGCTCACCGTCACCCACGACCCGGCCCCCGGCGACCGCAACGGCGAGGTCCTGTGCGACGCCGACCTCGCGATCCTCGCCGCCCCGCCCGCCGCGTACGCCGCCTACACCGCCGCCGTCCGCGAGGAGTACCACTTCGTCCCCAACGACGCCTTCCGCGCGGGCCGTTCCGCGATCCTGCGGCAACTCCTGGACCTGCCACAGCTGTTCAGGACGCCGTACGGCCGGACCGAGTGGGCGCCGACCGCGCGCTACAACCTCGCCGCGGAGCTGGAAATGCTGTCGACCGCCGAGGACCCGGCGTCCTAGGGTGCGAGCCATGCGGGAAACGGGCGGGGACCAGGTGGAAGAGGCCGTCGCGGGCTGTGTGGCCGCGCTGCGGCCCGCGGTGACGAGGAACTGGACGGAGGTGCCGGCCGGCAGGCTGGACTGGAACTGCCACGAGACGGCGGTCCATGTCGCCGACGACCTCGTGGCGTACGCCGCCAACCTGGCCGGGCGTGCCCAGGACGCGTACGTGCCCTTCGAGCTGAAGCTCGACGAGGGGACCGACAACTCCGGCCTGCTGCACGTGATCGAGACGACCGGCGCCCTGCTCGCCGCCACCGTCCGCACGACCCCGCGCGAGGTCCGCGCCTTCCACCCGTACCCCTTCCGCAGCGCGGACCGGGCCGGCTTCGCCGCGATGGGGATCGCCGAAGTGCTGCTCCACACCCACGACATGACGACGGGCCTCGGGCTCCCCTACCGGCCCTCCGAAGAACTCGCCGAGTCCGTACTGGCCTGGCTGTTCCCGCACGTCCAGCCCGGCCCCGCCGCCTGGCCGACCCTCCTGTGGGCCACCGGCCGCGGCGAGCTGCCCGGCCGCGCCCCGGTCACCGACTGGCGCTGGCACAACAACCTGGTCATCCCCGCCGAGCGCCTCGACCTCGTCGGCATCCGCCCCGCCGAGGCCCGTGACCTGCGCCTCGGCGGCAACGGCGGCTTCGAGTGGATCGACGGCGGCCCCTACGAGGGCACCCGCGACGCGGCCGGCTTCCTGCTCAAGGCGTACGAAGGGGGCGTCCACCGGCCGGAGTTCGGCGTCTTCGCCCTGGTCCGCCGGGGGGACGGCCGGGCGGTCGGCGGCATCGGCTTCCACTCCGCCCCGGACGAGGAGGGCCGGGTGGAGATCGGCTACGACCTGGCCGAGGCCGCCCGCGGCCACGGCTACGCGACGGAAGCGCTCCGCGCGCTGGCCGACTGGGCCCTGGCCCGCGACGACGTACACACCCTGTTCGCCACCGTCGAGACCGCCAACACCGCCTCCCAGGCGGTCGTCACCCGCGCCGGGTTCGGCCAGGTGAGCGAGAGCGAGAAGGAGCTGGCCTTCGCGCTGCGGGCGGAGTGAGGCGGCCTAGCGGTGCAGGGAGCCGTTATTACTGCGGGCGGGGCACGTCGCGTATTACTACGGGCGGGGCACGTCTCGCTTGCGGCGGCGCAGCCCCGCCCCGTGCAGCAGCCGCACCACCTCGCGGCTGCTGACCTCCACGGCACCGGCCCGGACCGCGTCCGGGTAGCGGTGCGAGGGGATGTCGTAGTGGTCGCGCTCGAAGGCGCGGCGCTGTACGCCCATGTCCGCGGCGAAGGCGTGCAGTTCGGCGTACGACACGTCGCTGACGAGGTGGGACCACATCCGGCCGTGCCCCGGCCAGTCCGGCGGATCGATGTACACCGTCATGAGAACTCCGTCACGATGAGGACATCCCGCCGCCCAGGGAGCTGCCGAGGGAGCCGACGGAGGCGACCTTCACGCCGGCCTTGTGGCACACCCAGTGCGGGTCCGGGCCGAGTTCGGGTTCGACGTCCAGGGCGTGCGGGTCGCCGGAGCCGCACACCGGGCACAGCGGCCAGCGGCCGTACCGCTCCAGGAGCGCGTCCTGTACGTCCTGGGCCACCAGCCCCGCCACGTATCCCGCGCCCTCCGGCCACTGCTCCACCCACCAGCGGCGCTGGACGACGGAGTCCTCGACCAACGAGACCACGTCCGCCTCGGCGACCTCGCCCGCGACCAGATCGGCGAGCACGAGGGCGCGGGCTGCGTGCAGCGCCTGTTCCAGGGGGCTTACGGGGTCCATGGTCCTATTGTGCGCGGTCTTGACCGGGCACCCGAACCGAAAATATCTTTCAAGGGTGACCGGGAAGGTGAAGGAAGTTTTCGGCGGCCGCGGACCCGGCAGCCCGGGCGGCGCGCCGCCGGCTCCCGCAGCCCTCGCGGCCAAGGTGCGGACCCTCGCGCCCTCCATGACCCGTTCCATGCAGCGCGTGGCCGAGGCCGTCGCGGGCGACCCGGCCGGCTGCGCGGCCCTCACCGTCACCGGCCTCGCGGAACTGACCGGCACCAGCGAGGCGACCGTCGTCCGCACCGCCCGGCTGCTCGGCTACCCCGGCTACCGCGACCTGCGGCTCGCCCTCGCCGGGCTCGCCGCGCACCAGCAGTCGGGGCGGGCGCCCGCGATCACCACCGACATCGCCGTCGACGACCCGATCGCCGACGTCGTCGCGAAACTCGCCTACGACGAGCAGCAGACCCTCGCGGACACGGCGGCCGGTCTCGACACGGTGCAGCTGGGGGCCGCGGTGAGCGCGCTCGCCGGGGCGCGGCGGACCGACGTGTACGGCATCGGGGCGTCGGGGCTGGTCGCGCAGGACCTCACGCAGAAGCTGCTGCGGATAGGGCTGATAGCGCACGCCCACAGCGATCCGCATCTCGCGGTCACCAACGCGGTGCAGTTGCGGGCCGGGGACGTGGCGATAGCGATCACGCACTCCGGGTCGACCGGGGATGTCATAGAACCGCTGCGGGTGGCCTTCGAACGAGGGGCCACGACCGTCGCGATCACCGGGCGGCCGGGGTCGTCGGTGACGCAGTACGCCGACCATGTGCTGACGACGTCGACGGCGCGGGAGAGCGAGCTGCGGCCGGCGGCGATGTCCTCGCGGACCGGGCAGTTGCTGGTGGTGGACTGTCTGTTCGTGGGGGTGGCGCAGCGGACGTACGACGCGGCGGCGCCGGCGTTGGCGGCGTCTTACGAGGCGTTGGCTCATCGGCACCGGAGTGTGCCTCGCTAGACCGTAGGGCTTGATCACCGTGGGAACGTGCCGGTTCGTCGTGGCTGGTCGCGCCCGCGCGGCGGTAGCCGCACATCAGACACAGCCCCGCGCCCCTGGGCGGGTGCACTCGGCCGAGTCAGAAAGAGCCGTATCCGAATGACCACCGAACATCACACCCTTCGCACCGAACTCGAAGCGCTCACCACCGAGGCGTTCCGCCCGGAACTCGCCGAGATCGACACGTTGCCCACGCTCGACATCGCGCGGCTGATGAACGGCGAGGACGCCGCGGTGGCCGGGGCCGTGGCTCTCCGACTGCCGCAGATCTCGGCGGCGATCGACGCGATCGCCGCCCGGATGGCCCAGGGCGGCCGGCTGGTCTACGCCGGGGCCGGTACCGCCGGGCGGCTCGGGATCCTGGACGCGTCCGAGTGTCCGCCCACCTTCAACACCCGGCCCGGTCAGGTCGTCGGGGTCATCGCGGGCGGGCCGGCGGCCATGGTCACGTCCGTGGAAGGGGCCGAGGACTCCGCCGAGCTGGCCCGCACGGACCTCGACGCGCTCGCGATCGGCGCGACGGACACCGTCGTCGGCGTCTCGGCCTCCGGCCGCACCCCCTACGCCGTCGGCGCCGTCGGGCACGCCCGCGCCCTGGGCGCCCTGACCGTCGGCCTCTCCTGCAACGCGGGCAGCGCGCTCGCGGCCGCCGCCGAGCACGGGATCGAGGTCGTCGTCGGCCCCGAACTGCTCACCGGGTCCACCCGGCTCAAGGCCGGCACCGCGCAGAAGCTCGTCCTCAACATGCTGTCGACGATCACGATGATCCGGCTCGGCAAGACCTACGGGAACCTGATGGTCGACGTCCGCGCCTCGAACGAGAAGCTGCGCGCCCGCTCCCGCCGGATCGTCGCGCTCGCCACGGGTGCGCCGGACGCCGAGATCGAGGCGGCCCTCACCGCCACCGACGGCGAGGTGAAGCCCGCCGTCCTGGTGATCCTGGCCGGTGTCGACGGGCCCACCGCAACCCGCCTTCTGGAGGAGTCCGGCGGTCATCTGCGCGCGGCGCTCACCGCGACGGGCGGCTGACCCGCACGCTCGGGGAGTGCAGAGATCGTCGTACGACACCGCCGCCGCGCTGCTGCCCCTGGTCGGCGGCCCCGGGAACGTCACCTCCGTCGCGCACTGCATGACCCGGCTGCGGCTGGGCATCGCCGACCGGGAGAGGGTCGACGCGGCGGCGGTGCGGGCGGTGCCCGGGGTGCTGGGGGTGGTGGCGGACGGGGACACCCTCCAGGTGGTGATCGGTCCGGGTGCGGTGGTGACGGTGACCGCCGCGTTCGAAAAGCTGCTCGGTGACGACCTGCCGGGGTCACCGCAGCGCGCCCCGGAGGGGCACGGGGAACCGCGCGAGCAACCACGACGCGCCCGCACCCGGCCCGGCAACGACGGTGCCGCGGACCTCGCCGCCCGTGGCGCCGAGCTGAAAGCGGCCCGCGCCCGGCGCAACGCGACCCCCCTCAAGACGGCCCTCCGCCGCATCGCCGACGTCTTCGTGCCGCTGATCCCGGCCCTGATCGGCTGCGGAATCCTCGCCGGGCTCAACGGGCTCCTCGTGAACGCGGGCTGGCTGCCCTGGCTGCCCCCCGCGCTCGCCGCCGTCGCCTCCGGCTTCATGGCCCTGATCAGCGTCTTCGTCGGCTACAACACGGCGAAGGTGTTCGGCGGCACACCCGTCCTCGGGGGCGCCGTCGCGGCGATCGTCGTCTATCCGGGCGTCGCGAAGGTGACAGCCTTCGGGGTGGCGCTCGCGCCCGGTCAGGGCGGGGTCCTCGGGGCCCTGGCGGCGGCGCTGCTCGCCGTCGGCGTCGAGAGGTGGTGCCGGGGCCGCGTCCCCGACGCCCTCGACGTGCTCCTCACCCCCACCGTCACCGTCCTCGTCGCGGGCCTCGCCACCCTCTACGGCCTGATGTACGCCGCCGGTCTCGTCTCCTCCGCCATCGGCACCGCGGCCGACTGGCTCCTGGCCACCACGGGACCGCTCGCCGGCCTGGTCCTCGGCGGCCTCTTCCTCCCCCTCGTCATGCTGGGCCTGCACCAGGCCCTGATCCCCATCCACACCACCCTGATCCAGCAGCAGGGCTACACCGTCCTGCTCCCCCTCCTCGCCATGGCCGGCGCCGGCCAGGTGGGTGCGGCGCTCGCCGTCTACGCCCGCCTCCGCCACCACACCCAGCTCCGTACGACGATCAGATCGGCGCTCCCGGCGGGCCTGCTGGGCGTGGGCGAGCCCCTCATCTACGGCGTCTCGCTCCCCCTCGGACGTCCCTTCCTCACCGCCTGCGCGGGCGGAGCGGCGGGCGGCGCCTTCGTCGGCTTCTTCGCGGTCCTCGGCGACCGCGTGGGCGCCACCGCCATCGGCCCCTCGGGCTGGGCCCTCTTCCCCCTGCTCACCGGCAACAGAGGCCCGGCCTTCGCCGCGGCGATCTACGCCGGCGGCCTCCTGACCGGCTACGCGGTGGGCTTCCTCGCGACGTACGCCGGCTTCAGCGGGGCGGAGGTGCCTGGTGACGCGGGTGACCCGTCAGCCCCGCCCCGCTGAAGCCGCCGCCCGAGTGGCGGCGTCCGCGAGGATCACCCGGAGCCGCGCCAGACACTCGGCGGCGAAGCCGGGAAAAGTCCGCCAGTAGTAGGCGACTCCGCCGACACCAACGACAATCGCCCAGGCACGGGCCCGCGTCCAGGTCGGGTCATCGATGCCCATGGCGTCCCCGACCGGTCATGTCGGCAGTCTCGCCGCCGTGTTCGCCCGCCGCACCTGCTCCCGCAGCACGTCGTCCGGCAGCGCCGGCTCCAGCGACCCCGGCGGACAGTCCCACTCCTTGCCGCCGACGACAGGCCGCACCTGCACGACACCGCCGACGTGCCCCCTCACCTCCCCGATCCGCCCGTCCCGTACGTCCGTCACGAACGTCCCGAACGGCGGCCGTTCCCCCCGCACCACCGACGCCAGCCGCTCCGCGACCCGCACATTGCACCGCCCCAACTCGACCAGGGCGAAGGGTTCGTCGCTCGCACCGGTCACCGGGTCCACGCACAGCGACGGCAGCACGACACCGACGCCCCGCAGGGCCGACCGCAACGTCTCGACGACTTCTTCGGTGGGTCGCAGCACCATTCCCTACCTCCACGCTGAGTTTTCGGTTCGCGACACAGCGTGGCGGGCAGGGCTCTAACCTGGCCAGACAGGACATCCCAACAACACCGTCTGTTGGACAGGGGCGTGCACATGGCAGGGCCGAAGGATCTGGATCCGTCGTCATCGCCACGGGCCTTGCTGGGGGCGGAATTGAGGCACGCACGTGAGCGGAAGGGGCTCAGCCAGGCCGAGTTGGGGCAACGGCTGTTCGTGAGCGGATCGTTCATCGGGCAGTTGGAGGCGGGGACCCGGCGAATGCAGCCGGAGTACGCACGGTTGCTGGACGAGACCCTGGGGACGGACGACTTCTTCCGACGGAACAGTGAGGCTGCTGCCAAGTCGAAGTACCCGGACCACTTCGCCGAAGCCGCGGAGGCGGAGGCGCGAGCCACGGCGATCAGCCAGTACGCGGCGCTGCTGATTCCGGGACTGCTTCAGACAAGCGCCTACGCGGAGGCGGTGTTCCGCGCCTACAAACCGACGGCCCCGGAGCAGGTGATCGCGGAGCTGGTAGCGGCCCGCATGGAGCGGACCCACCTTCTCGACGATCCAACAGAGCCGGTGTTGTGGGCGGTGATCGACGAGGCAGCGTTACGCAGGTTGACGGGCGGGCCCTCCGTGATGGCCGAAGCCCTGCAACACCTGGCCGGGTTGATCCGCCGAAGGCGGGTGATCGTGCAGGTGCTGCCGTTCCGCGTCGGAGCGCATGCCTCGCTGGACGGCCCGCTGAAACTGATGGAGTTCACCGACGGGCCCCCGCTCTCCTTCGTGGAGGCACCCGACATGGGAAGGCTGCTGGACGACCCAGCCGTCGTCGCCCGCCATACCCAGATGTTCAAACTCCTCGTCGCCGCCGCCCTTTCCCCGTCGGATTCCCTAGCCTTGATCGAGTCGGCGGCGCAGGATTACGAGCATGAGGAACTTGCCTGAGTACGACCTGAGCACCGCCACATGGCACAAGTCCAGCTACAGCGGCGGTCAGGGGGGCGACTGCCTCGAAGTCGCCCGCTGGCGCAAGTCGACTTACAGCGGCGGCGGCGACAACTGCCTCGAAGTCTCCGACGCCCACCCCACCCTCATCCCCGTCCGCGACTCCAAGGCAGCCCCCCACGGCCCGGTGCTCGCCTTCCTCCCGGAGACCTGGGCGGCCTTCGTCGAGGACGTCAAGCGCGGTGGTCGTGGCCCCGAGGGCGCTGTGCCAGGGTCTGGGCGCGGGCGGTGATGTCCGCCGGGGACACGACGGACAGGTCCGCGAGTACGTCCTCCAGGGCGCCCAGCCACAACCGGTAGTACCGGTACGGCTCCTCACGGGGCGCGGTCGCGATGCGGGCGATCAGTGCGCCCTGGAACTGCGGCCAGGTGAACGCGCCCGTCTCGCACAGGCTGACGGCCATGCCGAAGGCGCGGCTCTCCCACGGTTCGGCGAAGGTGAGTTCGCCGTTGGCGCGGGGCGGGGCGGCCGGGCCGTCGGTGTCGAGGGGGGCGGTCACGGGGCCGTCACCTTGGCGACGCCGACCATCGCGTCGCGGGTCACGAGCGGCACGAGTTCCTCCTCGGTCAGGTGGCCGGTGCCCGCCGGCCGCTCGGGCAGGACCAGCCAGCGGACCTCGCTGGTGGAGTCGTGGACGGTGATCTGCACGTCGTCGGCGAGGTCGAGGCCCATCTCGGAGAGCACCCGGCGGGGCTCTTTCACGACGCGGGCGCGGTAGGCGGGGTCCTTGTACCAGCTGGGCGGCAGGCCGAGTACGGGCCAGGGGTAGCAGGAGCACAGCGTGCAGACGACGACGTGATGCGTGGTGGGGGTGTTCGCCACGACGACGATGTGCTCGCCCTGCGGTCCCGAGAAGCCGAGTTCCTTGATGGCGGCGGTGCCGTCCCGGAGCAGCCGGTCCCGGTACGCCGGGTCGGTCCAGGCCCTGGCGACGACCTTGGCGCCGTTGAGGGGGCCCACGTTGGTCTCGTACTCGGTGATGATCCCGTCCATCACCTTGGGGTCGATCAGGCCCCGTTCGGTGAGCAGTTGCTCCAGCGCCTCGGTGCGCAGGGCCGGGGGCGGGCGTTCGCCGGATCCGGCGGTGGTCATGCGGCGGCCTCCAGGTAGCTCTCGTACATCTCGACGGTGACGGCGAAGGGCTCGGCGTCGGCGCCCCACAGCTCGCGGGAGTCGAACCGGACCGAGTAGACGTACTGCGGGTTCTCGCCCTGGAAGTGGGCGTTGGTGTCGGGCAGTACGGCGGCGGGCTGTACGGCCTCGACGGTGCCGGTGTGGCCGCGGGCGTAGCGGGGCAGCCGGGTGTGTCCGGGCACGGACGCGGCGCGGGCCCGGACCCGCTCGCCGGCGGTGAAGGCGGGGGCGGTGTCCAGCGTGCGCAGCGAGCCCTCGGCGGTCGGCGCGTAGTCGGGTCGGTGGGGCTCGGGGCTCGGGGGCTCCGGGACGTGTTCGCCGCGCAGGTTGCGGGCGCGGGCGTCGATCGCGCCGGGGGCGAGGACGGAACTGTCGTCGAGCAGCAGTTCCCCGCCGTTGAGCCAGCGGCCGTAGTAGCCGTCGCCGAAGTAGGCCGCCCGGTCCAGGCGCTCCAGGGCGTGCCGGAAGGCGTCCGTGTTGACGCCGCCGGACGCGACACGGCCGGAGAGGATCGCCAGCGCGAAGGCCCGCCGCTGCCAGGGCTCCGCGAAGACCGGTTCGTCGGGCGTCGGAGGGTGGACGGGCCCCCATCCGGGTGTGCCGCCCAGGTCGGCGATACCGTCCATGACAGATCTCCCCATACGCGACAAAAGGGCTATACGTGAAGCGTAGGCGACGGTCCGCACAGCGTCCCGCCAGCCCGACGCCGAGCGCCGCAAACCGCCCCCTCGGGCTCCGCATCACCCGTTTCAGCGACCGCGGTCCAGGAAAGGCTCCACCCTCGGGCCCCGGACGCCCATGCCGTTCGCCCGCCCGCTGGAAGACGGGGTGTACGAGCTGCGCCCCACGCTGGGCGGCGTGAGCACACGGATCACGTACTGGTTCGCGCCCGAGCGGCGCGTCGTCCTCGTCACCCTCTTCCGCAAGACCGGGATGCACGAGGCAGACCAGGTCGCCCGTTCGGTGGCTGCCCGTAAGGTGCGCGCCGACGAGCACGGTCCGGCCCACGTGACGTACAGCCGCGCCACGGAAGGAGACGCCCGATGAACCACTCCCGCTGGAGGTTGGCGCGCGAGAAGAAGCTGGCCGCGGGGCCCGCCGAGTCCCCCGAGGTCACAGTCGAGCGTGCCGAGATCCGACTGGCCATGGCCTTCGCTCAAGCGGTGTACGAGCGCCGCAAGGAGCTGGGGTTGTCGCAGGCCGAGCGCGCCGGGCGCGCCGGGCTCACCCAGGCGAAGATCTCCCGTCTGGAAGGCGCCGACACCGTGCCGACGCCGCCCTTGCTGCGGCGCCTGGCCCTGGCCGTGGACGCCTCCCTCAGCATCGCCTTGGACGACGATCGCGAGGAGGTCACGTTCACCGCGCACCCGGCAGCCTGATCGCGCCCTGCCGCCTACGGCCGCGAGCGCCCGGCTTCGCCTCGGCAACCCGCACCGGCCAGTGGCGCGACGCCGTCACGGTCCATGTGCTCGAAGTCGGTTCGGTCGGGTCACCTGACCTCGCGTTCAGAACGTTCCGGCGGTGTTGTCAGCCCCCTGTGCAACCCTGGTCCTCATGAACCACTCGCAGCTCACCGCCCTGGGCCGGGCCCTTCGTCTGCTCGGTGAGCACGGGGAGGCCCTGACCGGTGACACGCCCGACGGCAAGTTGCACGAGGTCAAGGACGATCTGCGGCGGGCGCTCGACCTGCTGGAGGAGAGCGTCACCAGTGCCGCGCCCACGACCCGGTGCGCCGAGCATCCGCAGGGGCCCGTGGACGAGAGCGCTCCCGATCTGTGTCTGCTGTGCGAGACGCGGCGGCGGGCCGCGCGGAGGTCCGAGTTCGGGGGCGGGCCGCGGCCGGTGCCGGGCGAGGCGGCCGGGCCGTCGATGTCCCGGTACGGGGTGCGGGGCGACCGGCCGCAGCCGCAGCAGCGCTGGCTCCCGGAGGCTTGGAACGGCCGGGAGTGGGAGCTGTGCGGCACCCCCCGGCGCGACCGGCAGGAGGCGGAGCTGTATCTCGCCGCCCAGCGGCGCGGGTCCCGCCCCGCGATGGCCTACCGGCTGGTGCACGAGTTCACCGACTACGAAGTGCTCCGGGTCTGGGGCACTCCGGTGCACGTGGACATCGAGCCGCTCGGCAACCTCTGACGCCCGGGTGCCGCCATCCAGGCACTGAACACCCGAACCCACCGTGCCGGCATGTCGAAGACCGCGCTGCTCGCGGTGGGCCGCGGCTTCGCCAAGCAGGCCGCCGGCACCGGTGTCACGGTGAACTCCGTGATCGCCGGTCCCACCCACACCGCAGGCGTCGAGGACTTCGTCTACGAACTCGTCGACCGTGACCTGCCCTGGGACGAGGCCCAGCGCGTCTTCATGCACGAGCACCGGCCGCAGTCGCTGCTCCAGCGCCTGATCGAGCCGGAGGAGATCGCCCACATGGTCGTCTACCTCAGCTCCGACCAGGCCTCGGCCACCACCGGCGGCGCCCTCCGGGTGGACGGCGGCTACGTCGACTCCATCCTGCCGTGACCGGTCCCGGCAGCCTTCTCTGGACCACACGCCAATTCTCTGACTAGAGTCAGAGAATGGATGCTACACAGATCGACCAGGTACGGCGGTTCAACCGCACCGTCACCGAACGCGTGGGCGTGCTCCACGACCGCTACCTGGGCCGCGACCGGCCGATCGGCGAGGCCCGGCTGCTCTGGGAGATCGGCGAGCGGGGCCAGGACGTCCGGCGCCTGCGCGAGCGGCTCGGCCTCGACTCCGGGTACGTCAGCCGGCTGCTGCGCTCCCTGGAGGCGGACGGGCTGGTGGCGGTGGAGCCGCAACCCCAGGACCGGCGGGTGCGTACCGTGCGGCTGGCCGAGAAGGGGCGGGCGGAGCGCGCACTGCTCGACAGGCGCAGCGACGACCTGGCCGGTTCGATGCTCCAACCGCTCAACACCGACCAGCGCACCCGGCTGGTCGCGGCCATGGCCGAGGTCGACCGGCTGCTGACCGCCGGGACGGTCACCCTGGACGTCGTCGACCCCGACCAGCCCGACGCCCGGCGCTGCCTGCTGGCCTACTTCGCCGAACTGCAGGAGCGCTTCGACACCGGCTTCGACCCCGCCCGCAGCCTGCTGCCCGACGCCGGCGAACTCCGGCCGCCGCGCGGCCTGTTCCTGGTCGCCCGGCTGCACGGCGAACCCGTCGGCTGCGCGGGGGTGAAGCTGCCGGCCGGGGCCCCGGCGGAGATCAAGCGCATGTGGGTCGCCCCGGCGGCCCGCCGGCTCGGTCTCGCCCGCCGGTTCCTGACCGAACTGGAGGCACGGGCCGCCGGGCACGGCTACGACACCCTGCGCCTGGACACCAACAAGACGCTCGACGCCGCGATCAACCTCTACCACTCCTTCGGCTTCGAGGAGGTCCCCGCCTTCAACGACGAGCCCTACGCCCACCACTGGTTCGAGAAGCGGATCACCGCGCCGTCAGCCGAGCAGCGGTGACGGGCTGAAGTCGTATCCCTCCCACAGCCGCCTGGCCTTCTCCTCCGGGTACGCCGTCACCGTCGGGGTCGTGTCCAGGACCTGGGTGGTGCGGGCCCCGGGGTCGTAGGCCGGCCAGCCCGGGTCGCCGGTCGCGGCGAAGGACGTCCACGCGGTGCGGAAGCGGGCGGAGAGGGCCTCGGCCTCGGGCGTGACGCCGGTGTCGGCCCAGAGCAGGTTGGCGAGGTCCGCCTCGAAGGTGCCGAAGAGGAGCGGGATGTCCAGGCCGTGGCAGGCGCCGAGCAGGCCGCCGTTGCCCGGGGCGCCCCAGGTCAGTTCGTAGAGGTGGGCCCGGCCGCCGCCCGCGGTCTGCGCCTCGGCCAGGCGCAGGGACGGCATGGCGAACAGCCAGTCGGTCTGGACCCGTTCGTACAGGTCGCTCGGCGAGGCGTCGGGGTGGGCCGCGCGGTAGGCGCGCTCGCCCTCCGCACCGCCCGGTGCGAACAGGCGCAGGGCGCCGGTCGCCTGCTCCTCCGTGATCTTGCCGTACATCCCGCTCATCACCAGGAACAGGCGGAACTCGTCGCGGTTGTGGCCGACGAGGAGGTCCACGTCGCGGGCGGAGCCGGCGGCCAGCGCCTGCCAGGGGGTGGTGGGGAGCACCTCGCCGTCGACCACCGGGGAGAACGGGGTGACCGTCGGCGCGATCTGGCCCCAACGGTCCACATACTGGGGCATCTTGGTGCCGAGCGCCTGTCCGGCCTCGGTCAGCCGACGCGGGTCGGTGGTCGCCAGGTCGGCCACCGTGGGGCGCAGACCGGCCTCGGCGGCGAGGGCACGGCCGATGTCCTCGGCCAGGTCGAGGGAGAGGAACGTGCCCGGGACGCTCTGCGCTATCGCCCGCCGGAACAGCCCGCGCGCCCGCTCCATCGCCAGCAGGGACGCCACCGATCCGGCGCCCGCCGACTCGCCGAAGACCGTGACCAGGTCGGGGTCGCCGCCGAACGCCGTGATGTTCTCCCGGACCCACTCCAGCGCCGCCACCTGGTCCAGCAGGCCCCGGTTGGCGGGCGCCCCCTCGATCTGGGCGAAACCCTCCATGCCGACGCGGTAGTTGAGGGAGACCACGACCACGTCGCCGTCACGGGCGATGCGCCGGGCGTCGTAACCGGGACTGCCGGAGTGGCCCAGCTTGTAGGCGCCGCCGTAGATCCACACCATCACCGGGCGGCGGGCGGCCGGGTCCGGGTCCGGTGTCCACACGTTCACCGTCAGCCAGTCGTCGCCCTCGGGGGCCTCCAGGACACCCGTGCGCCCCTGAATGCCAAGGTCCTGCGGGGGCGGCGGGCCGAAGGCGTACGCCTCGCGCGTCCCCTCCCACGGGTGCGCCGGGCGCGGCGCGGCGAACCTGGCCGCTCCCACCGGGGGTTCGGCGAACGGTATCCCCCGGAAGACCGCCAGACCGTCCTCCCGCAGGCCGCGCACGGCACCGGCGGCGGTGCGCACGACGGGGCCCTCGGTGGCGGCCGTCCGCCCGGCGGACTCGTTCGTGATCATGATCGCTCGCTTTCGACGGCTGGTTGCTGCCAGGTTGCTGTCACTTCCGACGACTGACCGCCACCGGTTTCACGGCCGGTCACTGATGAAACGTCCGGCGCTTCGCACGAGTGCCGAACACCCTTCACCCGTTGGAGTGAAGCCGGGCAATCCAGGTCAGCCGTGCCGGGCCATGAAACGCCCTGGCCTCCGCCTCGCCGATCTCGTACACCGTCTCACGGGCCCGTGGATCGCGCGCAGGGAACACGTGTCCGCCCGGCCGGAACGGTACCGATAGCGCCGATGGCGGCGATGGCGTCGGCGTCGGCGTCGGCGTCGGCGGCCATCACAAGCCGATAACGAAATACCCGCGCCAAGTGGGCGAGTTTCGCGCCCCCTTGATACGTTCCGGCAGGTCAGCGTCGCGTCTCAGGCCCGTTCCCGAGGGGCGTCCGCACAGGATCCTGACGTCCCATACCTCGACAGCCAGCCGCCGACCGAAGAGCCGAGCCGTGACGAACCACCCGACCCCCGAGCCGGGACCAGCGCCGATGAGCGGCCTGTTCAGGCAGTTGCGCGTGTCGCTGCTGATCACCCTCGGGGTGTCCGCCTTCATCGCGGCGGGGGACCTGCTGGTCGGCCTGGTGCACGGCGACTTCCTCGCGGCCCTGGGCGACCGGGCCTCGGGGACGGCCGTCGTCTGCACCCTCGTCGCCCTCGTCCACTCCGCGGTCTACGGCGTGATGCGCTTCGGGCGCCCCGAGACGCGCGAGGCGCGGGGCGTGTGGGCCGGGGTGGGGGTGCTGATGGTGCTCGACGTGGTCCCGCTGTTCGCGGCGGGTCACCTCGTACTGGCCCTCATCCCCCTCCTGGCCACCGTCGGGGGCTGGGCCTTCGGGAAACACACGGGCGTGACGGCGGACTCCGCGCCCTACGGGGCCCTGTTCCTCGGCCTCCTGTCGCTGCCGGTGCAGCTGGTGGTCGCCATCGTCATGAGCATCGTGGGGTGGCTGTGACCGTCTCCGCGGACACCGCCGCCGCGTGGGCCACCCTGCTGGCACTCGCGGGTCTGCCCGCGATCGGGTACGCGCTCTTCACCAGGCTCACCGGCCGGGGGCGCGGAGGCTCCGCCCCGTGGCGGGTCCAGGACGATCCGACGACCTGGATCGGGGCGGGTGCGGCGGTCGCGGGCCATGTGCTGGCCGTGGTCGCCGTGGTCGGGGAGTGGGGCAGGGTGTTCGGTTT
This sequence comes from Streptomyces sp. NPDC048291, assembly GCF_043201715.1. Classification (NCBI taxonomy): domain Bacteria; kingdom Bacillati; phylum Actinomycetota; class Actinomycetes; order Kitasatosporales; family Streptomycetaceae; genus Streptomyces; species Streptomyces sp. NPDC048291. The sequence goes on along the minus strand of NZ_JBICZC010000007.1, from coordinate 197,986 downwards.
TCTGACGACGGCGTACATGGGCGGGTGCGTCGCCGGCGCGTTCGTCTACACCTACGACACCTGGGTGCGCGGGGGTGAGCAGCGCCGGCGCGCCCTGCGCCCCGCGCTCCTGCTCATGGTGCCCTACGCGGTCGCCCTCGGGTTCTTCGGCCGCGTCGCCGGCTGACCCGAGGGCGGACCGGACCGGGTCAGCTCAGGGTCTTGAGCGCCGCGGCGTCGTACGACTTGAGCTCGTCCGTGCGGCCGGCCAGGACCTTCGCCGCCCACTCGGGGTCCTGGAGGAGGGCGCGGCCGACGGCGACCATGTCGTACTCGTCGCGCTCCAGGCTGTCGAGGAGGTCGTCGAGGCCCTTGAGCGGGGAGCCCTCGCCCATGAAGCCCTTGATGAAGTCGCCGTCGAGGCCGACCGAGCCGACGGTGATGGTGGGCTTTCCGGTGAGCTTCTTGGTCCAGCCGGCCAGGTTGAGGTCGGAGCCCTCGAACTCGGGGAGCCAGTAGCGGCGGGTGGAGGCGTGGAAGGCGTCGACGCCGGCGGCGGCCAGCGGGGTGAGGATCGCCTCCAGCTCCTCGGGGGTCTCGGCGAGGCGGGCGTCGTAGTTGTCGGACTTCCACTGCGAGTAGCGGAAGACGACCGGGAACTCCGCGGAGACCGAGTCGCGTACGGCGGCCACGATCTCGGCCGCGAACTTCGTACGAGCGACCGGGTCGCCGCCGTAGGCGTCGGTGCGGCGGTTGGTGCCCGCCCACAGGAACTGGTCGAGCAGGTAGCCGTGGGCGCCGTGCAGCTCGACACCGTCGAAGCCGATGCGCTCGGCGTCGGCCGCGGCCTCGGCGAACGCGCGGATGACGTCGTCCAGGTCCTGCGAGGTCATCGCCCTGCCCTCGCCCTCGGTGCCGTCCAGGCGGATACCGGAGGGGCCGACGGCGGGGGCGTCCGCGAACGGCGGCTGGCCCTGCTTGCGGACCATGCCGATGTGCCACAGCTGCGGGACGATCGTGCCGCCGGCCGCGTGCACGCCCTCGGCGACCTTCGCCCAGCCCGCCAGCTGCTCCTCGCCGTGGAACCGCGGGATGCGGCTGCTCTGCCCGGCCGAGTCGTGACCGACGTACGTCCCCTCGGTGACGATCAGACCGACACCGGCGGCGGCCCGGCGGGAGTAGTACGAGACCACGTCCTCGCCGGGGACGCCGCCGGGGCTGAACTGGCGGGTCATCGGCGCCATCACGATCCGGTTGGGGACCGTGAGCCCGTTCAGGGCGATGGGACGGGAGAGGATCTCGGCCGCGCGGGAGGCGGGGGGCGTGGTGACGGTCACGTGGGGGGCTCCTCGTGAGTAGGTCGTATACCTTGGTCGTATACCAGTCGGTATGTGCACGCGCATCGAGTGCACCTCCGTGCACAACGACCTGCCCGGACGTACGCATTCCCGGCAGCCGCCCGAACGCCGTGTGACCCGGGACACGGGGCCGCGGCCGTTCCGGCTAGCCGACGAGCAACTCCCGCTCAAGCGCGCGCAGTTCCCCGCCGTCGACGCCCAGGCCCTGCTTCAGGTAGGCGCCGAACGAGCCGTACTCGTCCTCGACCTCGTCGAAGCCCGAGTTCAGGTACTCGGCACGGACGTCCAGGAGCGGCTTGTAGACCTTCGCCTGGGCCGGGGTCATCGCGGCGAGCGTGGCCGCGTTGGCCGAGGCGCGGTAGGTGTTGCTGGCCAGGTAGTCCGCCATCACGGTGTCCCGGGGCACGCCGAGCGCGGTGAGCAGGGCGGCGCTGGACCAGCCGGTGCGGTCCTTGCCGGCGGTGCAGTGGTAGAGGAGGCCGTGCCGGCTCCCGTCGGCGACACCCGCGAAGACGGAGGCGTAGGCGGCCCGCGCGGTGGCACCGCCGACCATGAACTTCTCGCCGTCCACCATCATCCGGACGGCGGCCTCCTCGGTCGTCGGCATGGTGCTGGTCATGGTGGAGCCGGCCAGCACGTCGGCGACGTGGTACGTCACGCCGGACGGTACGACGTCGGGTGCGGAGGCGCGCTCGGAGGCGGTCCGCAGGTCGTAGTCGGCGCGGATGCCGAGGCGCCGGAGCTTGGCGACGTCGGCCGCGGTGAGCTTGTCCAGGGCGTCGGAGCGGTAGATCTCGCCCATCTTCACCCAGTGGCCGTCGGCGGTGCGGTAGCCGCCCGCGTCGCGGAAGTTGACCGTGCCGTCGAGCTTGACCAGCCGGTCGGCGAGGTGCAGGGAGCCGCCGCGCCCGGGGACGAAGTCGAACCACTGGCGGTCGGCGGCGGGCAGCCCCCGCACGGTCACGTCGCCGGTGGCGCCGCCGCGCGCGACGACCCGGCCGTGCGCACGGACGGTCACCGAGCGGACGCCGGGCGCCTTCCAGACGAGCCGGTAGGAGCCGTCGTCGTTCGCGGTCACGGTGGCCGCGGTGAAGGGGATGCGCGAGGAGTGCGGCGCGTGCGCGGCCGGCGCGGCGGAGGCCGCGGGCGCGGTGAGCGTGACGGAGGCGGCGCCGAGGGCGAGGACGACGGCGGCGAGTCTGGTGTTGTTCATGAAACGGATGCTGTGTGCACTTACCGACGGTCGCGTGAACGGCAGATGACTGACTGAATGTGCAGAGATGGCAGTTTGTGCCATGCCCCGCCGCCTCCGGCAGCCCGGCAGCCCCGCAGCCCGGCAGCGGAGACGCCGAAGGGCGGCACCCCCTGTCGAACAGGGAGTGCCGCCCTCGGTGCTGCGTCGGAACGTCCGAGCCGTCAGGCTCAGAAGTCCATGTCACCGCCCGGCATGCCGCCCGGAGCGGCCGCGGCGGCCTTCTCCGGCTTGTCGGCGATGACGGCCTCGGTGGTGAGGAACAGCGCGGCGATGGAGGCGGCGTTCTGCAGGGCAGAGCGGGTCACCTTCGCCGGGTCGATGATGCCCTCGGCGATCATGTCGACGTACTCGCCGGTCGCGGCGTTCAGGCCGTGGCCGACCTGGAGGTTGCGGACCTTCTCGACGACGACGCCACCCTCGAGACCACCGTTGACGGCGATCTGCTTGAGCGGGGCCTCCAGGGCGAGCTTCACGGCGTTGGCGCCGGTCGCCTCGTCACCCTCGAGCTCCAGCTTCTCGAAGACCTGGGAGGCCTGGAGCAGGGCCACGCCACCACCGGCGACGATGCCCTCCTCGACGGCCGCCTTCGCGTTGCGAACGGCGTCCTCGATGCGGTGCTTGCGCTCCTTGAGCTCGACCTCGGTCGCGGCACCGGCCTTGATGACGGCGACGCCACCGGCGAGCTTCGCCAGGCGCTCCTGGAGCTTCTCGCGGTCGTAGTCCGAGTCGGACTGCTCGATCTCGGCGCGGATCTGGTTGACCCGGCCCTGGACCTGCTCGGTGGAGCCGGCGCCGTCGACGATGGTGGTCTCGTCCTTGGTGATGACCACCTTGCGGGCGCGGCCCAGCAGGTCGAGGGTCGTGTTCTCCAGCTTGAGACCGACCTCCTCGGAGATGACCTCGCCACCGGTGAGGATGGCGATGTCGTTCAGCATCGCCTTGCGGCGGTCGCCGAAGCCCGGGGCCTTGACGGCGACGGACTTGAAGGTGCCGCGGATCTTGTTGACGACCAGGGTCGACAGGGCCTCGCCCTCGACGTCCTCGGCGATGATCAGCAGCGGCTTGCCCGACTGCATGACCTTCTCCAGGAGCGGGAGCAGGTCCTTGACGGAGCCGATCTTCGAGTTGGCGATCAGGATGTACGGGTCGTCGAGGGACGCCTCCATACGCTCCATGTCGGTGGCGAAGTACGCCGAGATGTAGCCCTTGTCGAAGCGCATACCCTCGGTGAGCTCCAGCTCCAGACCGAAGGTCTGGGACTCCTCGACGGTGATGACGCCTTCCTTGCCGACCTTGTCCATGGCCTCGGCGATGAGCTCGCCGATCTGGGTGTCGGCGGCGGAGATGGAGGCCGTGGAGGCGATCTGCTCCTTGGTCTCGACGTCCTTGGCCTGCTCGAGCAGGGCACCGGAGACCGCCTCGACGGCCTTCTCGATACCGCGCTTCAGGGCCATCGGGTTGGCACCGGCGGCCACGTTGCGCAGGCCCTCGCGGACCAGGGCCTGGGCGAGCACGGTCGCGGTGGTCGTACCGTCACCGGCGACGTCGTCCGTCTTCTTGGCGACTTCCTTGACCAGCTCGGCGCCGATCTTCTCGTACGGGTCCTCCAGCTCGATCTCCTTGGCGATGGACACACCATCGTTGGTGATCGTGGGGGCGCCCCACTTCTTCTCAAGGACGACGTTGCGACCCTTGGGGCCGAGGGTGACCTTGACGGCGTCGGCGAGCTGGTTCATACCGCGCTCAAGGCCGCGCCGCGCCTCCTCGTCGAACGCGATGATCTTGGCCATGTGAAGTGGTCCCTCCAGGACTGGGGGTGAGTCTTCGGACCGCGCCCGCGCCCGCGACGGACGGCTCGCCGACCCGTGGGTTTCTTGCCCCACCCGGCCTGCGGGCCTCACCGACCCGGTCCTTCGTTGTCACTCTCACCTTCAGAGTGCTAACGCCAATGATTAGCACTCGCCCATCGAGAGTGCAAGGCGCGCTCGCGAAGCGAGTGCTCGTTGAGGGGTGGTGGTCGGGTGACGGGCGGGCGCAAGCGCCTCCCGGGGATCGGGCCCCCTGAGTCCGGCCCGCGCGGGGCGTGCCCGGGCATGCCGAAGGGCCCGTGCCCCGGGAGGCACGAGCCCTTCGGACAAGTACAGAAGAACGTCGCTGTCAGTCGGCGCGTGCTTCAGCTGGTCGCCAGCCGGACCATGTCCGCCTGCGGCCCCTTCTGGCCCTGCGAGATCTCGAAATCGACTCGCTGACCTTCCTCCAGGGTGCGGTAGCCGTCCATCTGAATCGCGCTGTAGTGGACGAAAACATCCGCACCACCGTCGACCGCGATGAAGCCGTACCCCTTCTCCGCGTTGAACCACTTGACGGTGCCCTGAGCCATGCCTAACTCCCCTATTACTGGCCCTTGCACAGATCCACACTTCGCGGATCCGGGTCAGACCTCACCCCCCATTGGTTGGGGGCGTGCGCCGGAACGCGTCGACCGCGGCTGAATGTATCTGTCCAACTGCCGTCTGCAACAGGTCAATCGGACGAGAATTCTGGACGGAAGGGGTCCGGAATGTAGCAAGAATTCGGCCGAATTCAGGGCAAGTCGGGCCCCGTAAAGGTCACAAAAGCCGCATATAACCCGCGCACTTTGGCTACTTCTTGTCGGGCTCGCGGTATCGAATACGGGGCTCCCGACCTGGAGATCGGGACCGTGTTCCCCAACTCTACCGCGCTCAACCACACAGAATTGCCCCCTCCGCTTCTCTCACGGAGGGGGCAATCAGATGAACAGTCGGTGATCGGCGTTACCGAAGGTAATGTTCGGTCATTCGATCAGCCTGTCAAGCAGGTCAGCAGGTCAGCCGCCGGCGACGGCCGGGATGATGGAGACGCCGGCGCCGTCCGGGGTGGCGGTCTCCAGGCCCTGCTCGAACCGCACGTCGTCGTCGTTGACGTACACGTTGACGAACCGGCGCAGCTTGCCCTGGTCGTCGAGAACGCGCGCGGAGATCCCGGTGTGCTTCTTCTCCAGGTCCGAGATGACCTCGCCGAGGGTGGCCCCTTCGGCGGCGACTTCGGCCTGACCACCGGTGTAGGTGCGCAGGATGGTGGGGATGCGAACGGTGACGCTCACGTTTTTACCTCCGGTCTGGGCAACGCCCTATTTCTCGGGGGACTCAGGCGAGCCCGGCTTCGCGGAAAGACTCCAGATTCGGGCGAATGGTCGCGGTGAGTCCGGTCCCCGCCACCGCGTCCAGCGTCTTCAGTCCATCACCGGTGTTGAGTACAACGACCGACTTTGCCGGATCAATCAACCCATTCTCAATGAGCTTTTTGGTGACTCCAACCGTCACTCCGCCGGCGGTTTCCGCGAAGATTCCCTCGGTCCGCGCGAGCAGCTTGATGGCGTCGACGACCTGCTCGTCGGTGACGTCCTCCACCGCACCGCCGGTGCGCCGCGCGATGTCGAGGACGTACGGCCCGTCGGCCGGGTTGCCGATGGCCAGCGACTTGGCGATGGTGTTCGGCTTCTGCGGGCGGACCACGTCGTGGCCCTCCTTGTAGGCCACCGACACCGGCGAGCACCCCTCGGCCTGGGCGCCGAAGATCTTGTACGGCCTGTCCTCGACGAGACCGAGCTTGATCAGCTCCTGCAGACCCTTGTCGATCTTCGTGAGCTGCGAGCCGGAGGCGATCGGGATGACCAGCTGGTCCGGGATCCGCCAGCCGAGCTGCTCGCAGATCTCGTACGCCAGGGTCTTGGAGCCCTCCGCGTAGTACGGCCGCAGGTTGACGTTGACGAAGCCCCAGCCCTCGCCGGCCGGGTCGCCGATCAGCTCGGAGCAGAAACGGTTCACGTCGTCGTAGTTGCCCTCGATGCCGACGAGCTCGCCGCCGTAGATCGCGGCCATGACGACCTTGCCCTGCTCCAGGTCGTGCGGGATGAAGACGCAGGAGCGGAAGCCGGCCCGGGCGGCGGCGGCACCGACCGCGCCGGCCAGGTTGCCGGTGGAGGAGCAGGAGAGGGTGGTGTAGCCGAAGGCGCGGGCGGCCTCGACGGCCTGGGCGACGACGCGGTCCTTGAAGGAGTGCGTCGGGTTGCCGGAGTCGTCCTTCACGTACAGCCCGCCGGTGACCCCCAGCTCGCGCGCCAGGTTGTCGGCCTGGACGAGCTTGGTCCAGCCGGGGTTGATGTTCGGCTTGGTCGCCACGTCCGCGGGGACGGGCAGCAGCGGCGCGTAGCGCCAGATGTTCGCGGGACCCGCTTCGATCGTCTTGCGGAGTTCCTCGGTGTCGTAGGCCGAGAAGTCGTACGCGATCTCCAGCGGGCCGAAACACTCCTCGCAGGCGAAAACCGGGCCGAGTGGCACCCGGTGACCGCACTCGCGGCAGCTCAGGGCAGCGGCGGGACCGAGGTCGACGGTCGTAGAGTCGGTGGTGGGTGCAACAGTCTGCGCAGCCATGTGAGGCGAGGCCCTTTCTCCTCATCTTCCTCACGACGCATCTCGCCGTGAGACGGATTTGGCACCTTCCCTAGCCGGGAGCCTCGCGAGCGATCGACACTGATCGGCGATCTACGAGAACCGACTGGAGGGTTGCCGGGGCTTCAACGGGCCGTTTCCCTCTGCCCCTCTGGATGAGCGGTATGCGGTTGTCAACGCCGGGTGACCCCAGGACATGCGATGGTCATCGGCGTTGTTCAAGACTGTAACCGAAGGCCAGGACAGTTGAGAGAGTCGTCCGAACCGCGAGATGGATCACACGTCCCCGTGTGGCCGTGACAGTGAGGAGCCGCTGACCGTGCTGGAAGAAGTCGAGCGCTGGCTGGCCACCCGCTCCTGGTCCGTAACCGATCGTCCGCTGCACCGGGTCATGGCCGCCAAACGGTCCTCCGGGCAGACGGTCAGCGTCGTGCTGCCCGCGCTCAACGAGGAGGAGACCGTCGGCGACATCGTCGCGATCATCCGCCACGACCTCATGCAGCAGGTGCCGCTCGTCGACGAGATCGTCGTCGTCGACTCCGGCTCCACCGACCGCACGGCGGCCGTCGCCGCGGCGGCCGGCGCCCGCGTCGTGCACCGCGACGCGATCCTGCCCCGCATTCCCGCCGTCCCCGGCAAGGGCGAGGTCCTCTGGCGCTCGCTGCTCGTCACGTCGGGTGACGTCGTCTGCTTCATCGACGCCGACCTGCGCGACTTCTCCTCCGACTTCGTCACCGGCATCGTCGGCCCGCTCCTCACCGACCCGGACGTGGACCTGGTCAAGGCGATGTACGACCGCCCGCTCGGCGGCGCCGCCGGACAGGGCGGCCGGGTCACCGAGCTGATGGCCCGCCCGCTGCTGAACATGCACTGGCCGCAGCTGGCCGGTTTCGTCCAGCCGCTCGGCGGCGAGTACGCGGCCCGCCGCTCGCTCCTCGAACAGCTCCCCTTCCCGGTCGGCTACGGCGTGGAGCTGGGCATGCTGGTCGACGCCCTGCACCTGGTCGGGCTCGACGCGCTGGCCCAGGTCGACGTCGGCGTCCGCAAGCACCGCCACCAGGACGGCCAGGCCCTCGGCCGGATGTCCGCCGCGATCTACCGCACGGCCCAGCTGCGGCTGGCCCGCGGCCACCTGATCCGCCCCTCCCTCACCCAGTTCGAACGGGGCGAGGACGGCTTCGAACCGCGCACGTACTCCGTGGACACGGAGGAACGGCCGCCGATGGCGGAGATCGCGGAGTACGCCGAACGCAAGGTGGCGTGAGTTCGCCGTACGGCCGTATACGGCGGCGCGTCGGGCGCTGCCGTACGTTTGAGCGTTTACGGGCCGGGCTAGGTTGACGCGTATGGCTTCCCCCATGGCTTCCACCGGCGGTGCCGAGGTGCTGGTCGCCTCGAACCGCGGCCCGGTCTCGTACGACCTGCGCGAAGACGGTTCGCTGCACGCCAGGAGGGGCGGCGGCGGGCTGGTCTCAGGGCTCTCGGCCATCGGGCCGGACGCGAACGCCGTGTGGGTGTGCGCGGCGCTGGGCGACGGCGACCGCGAGGCGGTACGGCGGGCCGAGGGCGGCCGGCTGCCGGCCGGGGACACCGGCGGGCAGCAGGTCAGGATGCTCGACATCGACGCGGACGTCTTCGCCGACGCGTACAACGGCATCGCGAACTCGGTGCTCTGGTTCGTCCACCACATGCTCTACCAGACTCCGCTGGAGCCCGTCTTCGACGCGGAGTTCCGGCGGCAATGGGGTTCGTACCAGGCCTACAACCGCGCCTTCGCCCAGGCGCTGGCGCAGGAGGCGGCCGAGGGTGCGGTGGTGGTCATCCAGGACTACCACCTGGCCCTGGCCCCGCGGATGCTCCGCCGGCTCCGCCCCGACCTGCGGATCGGCCACTTCTCCCACACCCCCTGGGCGCCGCCGGACTACTTCCGCCTGCTCCCCGACGACATCGCGGCGGAGCTGCTCAGCGGGATCCTGGGCGCCGACCACGCGGCGTTCCTGACGCGGCGGTGGGCGGACGCGTTCGTCGACTGCTGCCACACGGTGCTGGGCCCGGGGATCCCGGCCGCCGACCCGGCGTCCGGCGGGACCCGGATCGGGGTGCACGGGCTGGGCGCCGACGCGGAGTTCCTGCGGAAGCGGTCGCACGAACCGGACGTCGGCGAGCGGATGGCCGCGCTTCGGGAGGAGATCGGCGGCACGGACCGGAAGACGATCGTCCGGGTGGACCGCACGGAGCTGTCGAAGAACATCGTGCGGGGACTGCTGGCCTACCGGCAGCTGCTCGACGACCACCCCGAGTGGCGGGAGCGGGTGGTGCACGTCGCGTTCGCGTACCCGTCGCGGCAGGACCTCGCGGTGTACCGCGACTACACGGCCGAGGTGCAACGGGTCGCCGACGACATCAACTCGGCGTACGGGACGGCGGGTTGGACGCCGGTGGTCCTGCACGTCAAGGACGACTTCGCCCGCTCCCTCGCGGCGTACCGGCTGGCCGACGTGGCGCTCGTCAACCCCATCCGGGACGGGATGAACCTGGTCGCCAAGGAGATTCCCGTGGTGTCGGACGAGGGGTGCGTGCTCGTGCTGTCGCGGGAGGCGGGGGCGTACGAGGAGCTGGGCGAGGACGCGGTGGTGGTGAACCCGTACGACATCGGGGGGACGGCGTTGGCGTTGGCGCTGGCGCTGGCCATGCCGGTGGAGGAGCGGGCGGAGCGGTGCAAGCGGCTGGCCGCGGGGGCTACGGCGTTGCCGCCGGCGGCTTGGTTTCTTGAGCAGCTTGAGGCGTTGGGCGGGTAGTTCGGTAGAGATTCGGGTGCGGGCCGGTGGGGGCTGGTCGCGCAGTTCCTCCCCCAGCCTTCGGCCGGGGGGACCCCCAGCGCCCCTGAAGGGGCGCTACGGCTAAGCGGCGCTCAAAGCTGCCAGGCTTCTCAGGAGTCTTACGACCCCCTCCGGGCCGTCCGTCACCACGTCCGCGCGGTCGGCGAGCTCGGTCACCTCTGTACTGCCGCTGCATACCAGCAGGCCGGGGACGCCCTCCTCGCGGAGTTTCTCCACGGCGGCGAAGGCGGGGATGTCGCCGAGGTCGTCGCCTGCGTAGAGGATCGCGCCGGCGTTGATGTGCCGGGCGTGCTCGCGCAGGGCCACGCCCTTGTCCATGCCCGGGGGGCGGAGTTCCAGGACCAGGCGGCCCGGTTCGACGATCAGGGCGTGGCCGGTGGCGAGGTCGGTGAGGGGGGCGCGGAGGGTTTCGAAGGTGGCCTGGGGGTCGGCGGCGCGGCGGGTGTGGACCGCGATGGCCCGGCCCTTCTCCTCGATCCAGGTGCCCTGCGAGGCCCCGGCGCGGTCGAGGAGGGCGGGGAGTTCGGCGCGGACGGCGGCGATGCCGGGGTGCGGGGGCGGTGCGGTGAGCTCGCCGGTGGCCGCGTCCCAGCGTTCGGCGCCGTAGTGGCCGAGGACGACCAGGTGTTCCAGGCCGGGCACGCCCGCGAAGCCGCCGTAGCGGACGGCCACCTCGGCCGGGCGGCCGGTGACCACGGCGACGGCGGCCACCTTCGGCGCGAGCGCCGCCAGCACCGGTACGGCGTCCGGGTGGGCCCTGGCCTGCTCGGGGTCGGCGACGATCGGCGCGAGCGTCCCGTCGAAGTCGAGCCCGACGAGCGCGGAGCCGGGCCGCGAGAGCAGCGCGGCCAGGCCGTCACGCCCAGCGGCCGTCCGCGGCGTCGGAAGGGGTTCCGTGATGTGGGTTCCCATGCAGCCGACAGTATCTGACCACCCCCTCAGCGGCAGCGCCCCTTCAGGGGCGCTGGGGGTCCCCCCGGCCGAAGGCTGGGGGAGGAACTGCGCGACCAGCCCCCACCGGCCCGCAGATCCGTCTCTACCGAAAGCTCAACGCTCCCCCCGCCGCGCGTCCCGCACCCTCCGCAGCCTGTTCACCGTCACCGGATCATGGGCCAACGCCCGCTCGTCGTCGAGCAGGGCGTTCAGGAGCTGGTAGTAGCGCACCGGCGCCAGGTCCAGTTCCTCGCGTATCGCGCGTTCCTTCGCGCCGGGGCTCGGGAAGCCCCGGCGTTCGAGCGCGAGGACGGCCCGCTCGCGCTCGCCCAGTCCATGCCGGTCCATGGCGAGAACGGTAGCGCTCAGCCGGTCGCCGCCGCCGTACGGCTGTCCGCCGTCGCCGCCTCGGCCTGGATGCGGGTGAGGACGCCGGTCGGGTTGCCGGTCGGGCTCACCGCCGTACCGATCTGCTTCTTGATGTCGGCGCTGATCGCGGCCCAGGAGGTCTTGCCCGCGGGGTAGAGCTGCGAGGTGGGCAGCTGCTCCAGGAAGGGCCGCAGCTGCTTGTCCTCGGCCCGGGTGGAGTCGGTCATCGCCTGGGACGCGGAGGTGGTGACGGGCAGCAGGCCGTACTCGCGGGAGAAGGCGAGGACGTTCTTCTCGCTGTAGACGTAGTTCAGGAAGTCGCCGACCTGCTCGGCGTGGCCGTTCTGCTTGAACGCGGCCATCCAGTCGGCGACGCCCATGGACGCGGTGGTGGTGCTCTGGCCGGCCCGGGCGGGCATCGGGACCGCGCCGAACTTCACGCCCTTCTTCTCGGCCTGCTTGATCAGCGTGGGGTGGCCGTTGAGCATGCCGACCTGGCCGTCGGCGAAGGCGGCGAACGCGGTCGCGCGGTTCAGGTTGCCGGGGGCCACCGGGCCGGTCAGGCCCTTGCCGACCAGTTCGTCCTTGAGCCAGGTGAGGGTGTCGATGTTCTGCGAGGAGTCGATCGTGTACGTGCCGGTGTCGTCGGTGTAGCCGCTGCCGCCGCTGAGCAGCCACTGCATGGTCTCCGCCTGCGCCTCCTCGGGGCCGAGCGGCAGCGCGTACGGGTACTTCACGCCGTCCGCCTTGAGCGCCTTCGCGTCGGCTTCGAGCTCGTCCCAGGTGGTGGGCGGGGTGGTGATGCCGGCCTGGGAGAAGAGGGTCTTGTTGTAGAAGAGGACGCGCGTGGACGCGGCGAAGGGTATGCCGTACTGCGCGTGGTTCCACTGGCCGGCTTCGGCGAGCTGGGAGGGGAAGTCGGCCTGGACCGGGATGGAGAGCAGATCACCGGCCTCGTACAGCTTGCCGGCGGCCGCGTAGTCGGCGTAGGCGCCGATCTGGGCGAGGTCGGGGGCGTTGCCGGCGGCGACCATGTCCTTGACCTTGCGGTCGACGTCGTTCCACGAGTAGACGGTGACGTCGACCTTCACGCCGGAGTGCTCGGCCTCGTAGGCCTTGGCCAGCTTGGACCAGTACTTCTGGGAGCTGTCGGCGGCGGAGTCCCCGTAGTCGGCGGCGACGAGTCTGAGGGTGACGTCCGAGGAGCCCGTCGTCCCACACCCACCGAGGACCGCCGTCATGCCCGTTGCGGACACCACCGCGATCATTCCTGCCCTACGCCGCCGCACGTGTACTACCCCTGTTTCTTACTGTCTCGCTGTTCAATATGTGGACCTATAAGGTCTACACCACGCAAGTGGACTAGACCTCTTGCGGGTCGACGGGCCACACTGTTCCCGTGAGACATGTCATCGCCCTGGACGTGGGCGGCACCGGAATGAAGGCCGCACTGGTCGGCCCGGACGGCGAGCTGCTCCACCGGGACCGCCGGGCGACCGGTCGGGACCGCGGCCCCGACGCCGTCGTCACGGCCATCCTCGACTTCGCCGCCGAGCTGAAGGCGTACGGCGAGCGGCACCTCGGCGAACCGGCGTCCGCGGCCGGCCTCGCGGTCCCCGGCATCGTGGACGAGCGGGCCGGCGTCGCGGTCTACGCGGCCAACCTCGGCTGGCGCGACGTCCCGCTGCGCACCCTCCTCGCCGACCGCCTCGGCGTCCCGGTCGCCCTCGGCCACGACGTCCGCACCGGCGGCCTGGCCGAGGGCAGGCTCGGCGCGGGCCGGGGCGCCGACCGCTTCTTCTTCGTGGCCCTCGGCACCGGGATCGCCGGCGGCTTCGGTCTGGACGGCCGGGTGGAGTCGGGCGCGCACGGCTTCGCGGGCGAGATCGGCCATGTCGTCGTACGGCCGCAGGGTGCCCCCTGCCCGTGCGGGCAGCGCGGCTGCCTGGAGCGGTACGCGTCCGCGGCGGCGGTGAGCGAGGCGTGGGCGAAGGCCGTCGGCGACCCGGAAGCGGACGCGGCGGACTGCGCGAAGGCGGTCACGTCCGGCGACCCGAACGCCGTCCGGATATGGGGCGAGGCGGTGGCCGCCCTGGCCGACGGCCTGGTCACGGCCCTCACCCTCCTCGACCCCCGGGTCCTCATCATCGGCGGCGGCCTGGCGGAGGCGGGAAGCGTGCTGTTCGAGCCGCTGCGGGAGGCCGTGGAAGCCAGGGTGACCTTCCAGAAACTGCCGTCCATCGTCCCGGCCGAGCTGGGGGACACGGCCGGTTGTCTGGGCGCGGGCCTGCTGGCCCAGGACTTGTTGAAGACGACGACCACTCCGGAGGTAACCCCCTGATGGCTGCAAACGAGCGTGACTACAGCGCCCCGTCAGGGGCGCGGGGAACTGCGCGACCAGCCACAACGCTCCCGCAGCCGGGGTCGAACGGTCTGATCCTCGACGGTGCCCGGGCAGTCCTCCCCACCGGAGTGATCGAAGATGCCCGACTCTCGGTCGAGGGCACCCGGATCACCGCCAGCCCCTCCGAGAACGCCCAGGTGATCGACCTCACCGGCCACTGGCTCCTGCCAGGCTTCGTCGACATCCACAACCACGGCGGCGGCCGAGCCTCCTTCAGCTCCGGCACCGCCCAACAGGTCCTCACCGGCGTCCACACCCACCGCACGCACGGCACGACCACCCTGGTCGCCTCCACCGTCACCGACGACATGCACGTCCTGGCCCGCCAGGCCGGTCTCCTTTCCGAGCTCGCCGAGCAGGGCGAGATCGCCGGGATCCACTTCGAGGGCCCCTTCATCTCCCCGTGCCGCAAGGGCGCCCACTCCGAGGCGCTGCTGCGGGACCCGGACCCGGCGGAGGTCCGCAAGCTGCTCGACGCGGCACGCGGGCACGCGAAGATGGTCACGCTCGCCACCGAACTGCCCGGCGGCATCGAGTCGGTACGGCTGCTCGCGGAGCACGGCGTGATCGCCGCCGTCGGCCACACGGACGCGACGTACGAGCAGACGGTGGAGGCGATCGACGCGGGCGCCACGGTCGCCACCCACCTCTTCAACGCGATGCCGCAGATCGGCCACCGCGCGCCCGGCCCGATCACCGCGCTCCTGGAGGACGGGCGGGTGACGGTCGAGCTGATCAACGACGGCACGCACCTGCACCCCGCCGCGCTCCAGTTGGCCTTCCACCACGCGGGTGCGGACCGGGTCGCGTTCATCACGGACGCGATGGACGCGGCCGGCAGCGGTGACGGCCGCTTCCTCCTCGGCCCCCTGGAGGTCGAGGTCACCGACGGGGTGGCCCGGCTGGTGGACGGCGGTGCCATCGCCGGTTCCACGCTGACGCTGGACCGCGCACTGCGGCGGGCGGTCACCGTCGACAGGCTCCCCGTCGAGCACGCGGTCGCCGCGCTGTCCGCCAACCCGGCCCGGCTGCTGGGCCTCTACGACCGGGTCGGCTCCCTGGAGCCCGGCAAGGACGCCGACCTGCTCGTCCTGGACGCGGACTTCACGCTGAAGGGCGTGATGCGCAAGGGCGCGTGGGTGGTCGCACCCGAACTGTCCTGATCCCTCCCCCTGTTGAGGGACGGCGACCCTAGGCCGGTCGCCGTCCCTTTGGCATGATCGAGGCCCCCCGACCGACGGCACGGGCACATGCGAGGGAGGTCGCCCGGTGATCCTCACCGTCACGCTGAACACCGCCCTGGACATCACCTACCGGGTCGGCGCCCTGCGCCCGCACACCGCGCACCGCGTCTCGGACGTGACGGAACGGCCGGGCGGCAAGGGGGTCAACGTGGCCCGGGTGCTGGCCGCGCTCGGCCACGAGACGACGGTGACCGGGTTCGCGGGCGGCGCCACCGGGCGGGCGGTACGGCAACTCCTCGCGGACACCCCGGGCGTGCGGGACGCACTGCTCCCGGTCGCCGGGCCGACCCGCCGCACCATCGCCGTCGTGGACGAACTGACGGGCGACACGACCCAGTTGAACGAACCCGGCCCGCAGATAGCACCCGCCGAGTGGGGCACCTTCCTCGACCGCTACGAGGAACTGCTGCCCGGGACCTCGGCGGTGGCGCTGTGCGGGAGTCTCCCGCCGGGGCTTCCGGTGGGGGCCTACGCGGGGCTGATAAAGGCCGCCAGGTCCGCCGGGGTCCCGGTCCTCCTCGACACCAGCGGGGAGCCGCTGCGCCGCGGGGTCGCGGCCCGCCCCGACCTGGTCAAGCCGAACACCGACGAACTGGCCGAACTCACCGGCTCCCACGACCCGACCCGCGCCACCCAGGACGCCCGCCGCCGCGGCGCCCGCACAGTGGTCGCCTCCCTCGGCGCACAGGGCCTGCTGGCGCTCACCCCGGAGGGCCGCTGGCGTGCCACCCCGCCCGCCCGTGAACACGGCAACCCCACCGGCGCCGGCGACTCCGCGGTCGCCGGCCTGCTCTCCGGCCTGGTGGAACAACTCCCCTGGCCGACCCGACTGACCCGCGCGGTCGCCCTGTCGGCAGCGACGGTACGGGCCCCGGCAGCAGGCGAGTTCGACCGCCTCACCTACGAGAAGCTGCTCGGCCAGGTCACGGTGACGGGTGGGACGACGGCTGCTTAGCCCTTGTTCGTGTGCTTGCCCTGCTGCACCCACAGCTGGTCCAGCAGGACGTCGCAGCTGTCCCCGCTCTGGCAGGACAGGGAGATCGTGTTGGTGCCCTTGGTGAGGGTGGGGTACGTGTAGCTGGTCGTCCAGGCGTTGGCCGGGTCGCTCTGGCCCGTGTAGTTCTTCAGCGGGAACTTGCTGCCGAACGCCTTGCCGTTGATCGTGAGCGTCATGGCCTCGTCCTGTATCGCGCTGTAGTGCGCGAAGACGGTGTAGAGGCCGTCCGCCGGGATTCCGTTGACCGTCCAGGTGACGCCGGCGCCGGTCTGGTTGAGGTTCGTCACGTAGATGCCGCCCTCGGCCTTCGCGCCCTTAACGTCCGACGCCAGCGAGGCGCCACCGTCCAGGCGGAGTGCCTTCGCGTCGATCGGCGGGATGTCGCCCGTGGAATCGGCCGAGCTCGTGCTCGACGGCGAAGGGGATGCGCTCGTGGACTGGGTCGGGGTGGTGGAGGTGTCGCCGCCGGCCTTGTTGTCGTCGCCGCTGCCGTTGATCATGGCGACGCTGATCCCTATGACGACCGCGGCGACGACCGCGACGGCGCCGATGAGGAGGCCCTTGGTGTTGGGACCGCGGCCACGGCCCGAGGGCTGCATCGGGGTGCGGGTGGTCGGGGCGCCGCCCGGGAAGGTCTCCGGGGCCTGGTAGGCCGCGTTCGGTGACTGGCCGTAGCCGCCCGGCTGCTGGGGGATGGTCTGGCCGCCGTACTGCTGCTGCGGGGCCTGCTGCTGGCCGCCGTACGTACGCTCGCCGACCGGGCGCACTCTGCTGACGGCGTTCGGGTAGCCGTAACCACCGGAGCCGGACGGCGGCTGGGCCCCTCGGGCCTGGCCGTCGGCGTAGAGGTAGCCGAACGGGTCGTCGTCCTCGGGCGTGCTCGCGCCGTTGTCGCCGGGCGTCATCCCTTGGTACTCCTCAACAGGTGCGGGCGGATGCGGTACGGGTATTGAGAGTCGAGCCTACCCGGTCTGGCTGAGCCAAACGGGTGACTCGGATCGCATCAGCGCGATGACCTGCGGATCATCCGGCGCGGCGATGTGCTTTGGGACGAGATCGTTTCTCTACGTACATCCGCTCGTCGGCGGATTTCAGGACTTCGTCGGCCGTCATGCCGCAGTGCGCCCATCCGATGCCGAAACTGGCGCCCACCCGGACGGCCCGGCCCTCGGCACGGATCGGCTGGATGATCTCGTTGCGCAGGCGTACGGCCAGGTCCTGGGCGTCCGCCTTGCCGAGGCCGTCGGCGAGGATCACGAACTCGTCGCCGCCGAGGCGGGCCACGGTGTCGCCGTCGCGGACGCCCCGGGAGAGCCGTCTGGCGACCTCGATAAGGACCGCGTCGCCCGCGTTGTGCCCGAACCGGTCGTTGATCGACTTGAAGCCGTCGAGGTCGCAGAAGAGCACCGCGAGCCCCTTGGCGCCGTCGTCGCGGCCCTCCTCGGGGGCGACGGTGTGCACGTGGTGGTCGTAGCCCTCGTACGACGCGGACACGGACGCGGTCGCGCCCGCGAAGTCGAAGCCGTGGCCGTTGACGTCGTAGGCGGGGTGGCCGTAGGCCGCGTCCAGGGACTCCAGCTCGCCCGCGTGTCCGGCGCGCCGGCAGAGCCGGGAGGAGAGCCGGGAGCGCAGCTCGGCGGAGTTCGGGAGGCCGGTCAGGGAGTCGTGGGAGGCGCGGTGGGCGAGCTGGAGCTCGCGGCGCTTGCGCTCCTCTATGTCCTCGACGTGGGTGAGGAGGAAGCGGGGGCCGTCGGCCGCGTCGGCGACGACCGAGTTGCGCAGGGAGACCCAGACGTAGGTGCCGTCGCGGCGGCCCAGGCGGAGCTCGGCGCGGCCGCCCTCCGCGGAGGTGCGGAGCAGGGTGCCGATGTCCTCGGGGTGGACCAGGTCGGAGAAGGAGTAGCGGCGCATCGCGGAGGCGGGACGGCCCAGGAGGCGGCACAGGGCGTCGTTGGAGCGCAGTATTCGGCCGTGCTGGTCGCCGCCCATCTCGGCTATCGCCATGCCGGAGGGGGCGTACTCGAAGGCCTGCCGGAAGGACTCCTCGCTGGCCCGCAGCGCCTGCTGCTCGCGCTCCAGGCGGACCAGGGCGCGCTGCATGTTGGCGCGCAGCCGGGCGTTGCTGATCGCGATCGCGGCCTGGAAGGCGTACATCTGGAGGGCCTCGCGGCCCCAGGCGCCCGGGTGGCGGCCGTTGCGCGGGCGGTCGACGGAGATCACGCCGAGCAGTTCGCCGCAGGAGCTGCCCGAGACGCCGGGCGTGTACATGGGGGCGAAGAGCCGGTCGGAGGGGTGCCACTCGTCCTCGAACCGGGGCGCGGGGCCGTCGGTGTACCACTGGGGGACGTCGTCGTCGTCGAGGACCCAGCCCTCGGTGTGCGGTATGAAGACGAGGTCGCCCCAGTTCTCGCCCATGTTCAGCCGCCGCTCCCAGGACTCGCGGGAGCCGACCCGGCCGGTGATCAGGGCCTCGGCGGCGGAGTTCCCGGCGAAGGCGGCGACCACGAGGTCGCCCTCGGCGGGGCGTACGAGGTTGATGCACGCCATCTCGTAGTTGAGGGCGGTGATGACGCCGTCGGCGACGGTCTGCAGTGTGTCCGCCAGGCTGCGGGCCGTGTTCATGTCGGCCATGACCTGGTGCAGCTGTCGCAGGGACGCAAGACGGACGTAGGGCTCCGACTCGGTCTCCATGCTCGCCCTCCCCCCGAGACCTCGCAGTGAATCAAGGGTCTGCTTCGGCGCTACTTTTCCCCGCCACTGAATCACAGCGCGCTGCCCACTCGGTACACAGGGTCAACAATTAACGTGCCTTGTGACTCAAGTCACAGGAGAACGTGAACAATTGCGTGGAGTTTCCGCGTTTTCCCTGTGCGTTTACTGAACACGGCCTTTGCGGGTGTGCGCACACGGTGCACGTTACGGCCTTTCACCCCGCCCCACCCCGCCGTTGGTCCTAGGACCCGGCTCGGGCCGATGGCCGATGTGGCCGCGCCGGGTCCGACACTAGCGTTTCCGGCGTGCTGAAGACTCCCTCCCCCGCCACCGCAGAAGCCACCGGGCATGCTGTGGGGGTGAGCAACGAAGCGTTCAAGACCGCCCTCTCCCGGCTCGCCGCCGGCGTGGTCCTGGTGACCGCTCAGGAGCCGCCGCTGGACCCGGACGACCCGCTGGCGCCGGCCGGCGAGGACGTCGGCATGACCGCCACCGCGTTCGTGTCGGTGTCGCTCGACCCGCCGTTGGTGCTGGTCAGCCTGCGTGAGGGCTCCCGGATGGACGACCTCCTCGACGAACAGCCGCGCTGGGCGGTCTCCGTGCTCACCGAGAGCCAGCGGCACATCGCCGGCCGCTTCGCGATGAAGGGCCGGATCAGCGACCGCCTGCTCTTCGAGGACATCCCCTACGTCCGCGGCGAGGCCAGCGGCGCCCCACTGGTCGGCGGCGCCCTCGCGACCCTGGAGTGCCGCACCGAACAGCGGATCGCGGCGGGCGACCACACCCTCGTCATCGGCCGCGTCCTCACCGCCGAACTGCCGAGTGCGGAAGGCGGACCGCTGATGTATTTCCGGGGGCGTTACCGGCAGCTGGGATGAGACCGCACGGTCGGTTTTGCACATTCCGCAGGCGGTTGTCGGCGGTTGCCGAATGGGCCTTCTAGAGTGCGCGAATGCCTTCTCTGCCGCGCCTCGAAGAAGTGACCACCGCAAATCTGAAAACAGCCCTCAGCATTCGCGTCCGGCCCCACCAGGAACAGAACGTCGAGCCGGTGGCCGAGTCCCTCGCCGAGGCGTACGTCCATCCGGCGGGGGTCGCCTGGCCGCGCCTGATCGTCGACGGAGACCGCACGGTCGGCTTTCTGATGGCCTTCCTCGACATCGACTGGCGCGCCGACGGCACCCTCGTCCGCTCCGGCCTGTGGCGCCTCAACATCGACGCGGCGGAACAGGGCAGGGGCTACGGCCGGTTCGCGGTGGCGGCGGTGGCCGCGGAGATCCGCCGCCGGGGCGGCAAGGAGATGTACGTCACCTGGCACGCGGGCCCGGACGGCCCCGAGGACTTCTACCTGCGGCTGGGCTTCCGGAAGACCGGCGAGGTCAGCGGGGACCAGCCGGTGGGCGTGCTGGAACTCTGACTCCCACCTGGCCGTGCTGGAGCCCTGCCCCCCGCCCGACTCCCGCCCGACTCCCGACTCCCGTCACCCGCGCCGCCCTCGCCGCTAGGACCAGTCGCGGCCGGTCCGCCCCCGCTTCGTCTCCGAGCGCTGCTTCTTCTCCCGCAGCCGGCGTTCGTTGATCCCGCGCGGGATGCGGGTCGGCCGGCGCGGCTTGGGCGGGGGCGCGGTGGCCTCCGCGAGGAGCGCGGCGAGGCGTACGGCGGCGGTCTCGCGGTTGCGCCACTGCGAACGGTGCTCGGACGCCCGTACGACGATCACCCCGTCGACGAGCCGCCCCGCCAGCCGCTCCAGCGCCCGCGCCTTCCAGACTGTCGGCAGTGCCTCGGTGTTCGCGAGGTCGAAGCGGAGTTCCACCTGCGAGTCACTGGTGTTGACGTGCTGGCCGCCCGGCCCGGACGACCGCGAGAAGCGCCAGTTGAGCTCGGCCTCGGGGAGCGAGACGGAGCCGCGGATGACGTAGGGACCGGACATACCCCTATGGTCGCGCGCCTGACCGGCACACGTCACGCGATTATCGTTCATCACCCGTTTGGCAAAGAAAGTAAAGCGAGGTGGAACCTTCGGTACCCCTCGTGGCGTTCATACGGGTAGCTGTAGCTTCAAGCCCGTACGCCGCACGGCCGTACGCGAAACGAGGGAAAGGACTCCCGACCATGGCTGTAAGCCTCTCCAAGGGTGGCAACGTCTCGCTCACCAAGGAGGCTCCGGGCCTGACCGCCGTCACCGTGGGCCTCGGCTGGGACGTCCGCACGACCACCGGCACGGACTTCGACCTGGATGCCTCCGCCATCGCGGTCAACACGCAGGGCAAGGTCTACTCCGACGGCCACTTCGTGTTCTTCAACAACAAGCAGACGCCGGACCAGACCATCGTCCACACGGGCGACAACCGCACCGGCGAGGGCGCAGGCGACGACGAGGCGATCAACGTCAACCTGGCGGGCCTCCCCGCCGACATCGACAAGATCGTCTTCCCGGTCTCGATCTACGACGCGGAGACCCGCTCGCAGAACTTCGGCCAGGTCCGCAACGCCTACATCCGCATCGTCAACCAGGCCGGCGGCGCCGAGATCGCCCGCTACGACCTCTCCGAGGACGCGGCGACGGAGACGGCGATGGTCTTCGGCGAGCTCTACCGCAACGGCGCCGAGTGGAAGTTCCGCGCGGTCGGCCAGGGCTACGCGTCCGGCCTGGTCGGCATCGCCCAGGACTTCGGCGTCAACGTCTGACGGTCGCTGCGCTGTGCGGGAGCCTCCGGTGCGACGCCGGGGGCTCCCCTCTTCCGCTCAGCCCGCCGACACGTACGGCACGAAGGCCGCCCAGGCGGAAGGGGCGAGGGCGAGTCGGGGGCCGGGGGTGACGGGCGTGAACTTTGAGTCGCGGATGTGGATGGTGGTGGGGGTGGGGGCTATTTCGAGGCAGGATTCGCCGTTGGTGCCGCCGCTGTAGCTGCTCTTGAACCAGGCCAGGGCGACTTCTACGCAGCTGTCGCCGTCGGGGCCGTCGCTGTAGCTGCTCTTGAACCACGCCAAGTCGGAGGGATCTCCGGCAGAGGTCTTGCGGATCATGTCTCTCCCAGCAGTTGCTCGATGAAAGCCAGCGACTCTCGTGGCGTGAGCGCCTGAGCCCGGATGGTGCCATAGCGCAGCTCAAGGATCCGTAGCTCTTTCGGATCGGAGGTCAGGCGACCGCTGTACGCACCGTCGGAGCGACCCACTGCTGAGCCATCCGGGAACTTCAGCACCTCGATCTTTCCGCTCAGCCCTGGGTGAGCTTCGGCATTCGTTTGCATCACCTGGAGGGTGACGTTCCGCAACTGGCCCACCTCCAGCAGACGTTCGAGTTGCCGTCGCCAAACCATTGTGCCTCCGACCGGCCGACGCAGCGTCGCCTCCTCCTGGACGAAGCTGAGTGCTGGTGCAGGCGAGCGTTCGAAGATGGACGCTCGGGCCATACGGGCAGCTACCCGCCGCTCCGCCTCCTCCGGCGAATAAGCTGGCTGCCACGCCTCAAACAATGCCCGCGCATGCTCCGGCGTCTGCAACAAACCGTGCAGACTGAGCCCGACATACACCCCGATCTCCACTGCCTGCCCCTCCAACTTGGCAAGCTCCCGCACCTTCTTCGGATACCGGACCCTCTTCACGTCCTCCCAGGTCGCCGAGATCAGCCCTCCTGCCCCCAGGACCTCGTCCGCCCTGTTCAGGTACTCCTGTCGGGGAATCCGCTTGCCACCCTCAATTTTGTAGACCATGTCCTCCCCGTAGCCGACCGCCACCCCGAACTCGGCGGCGCGCATCCCCACCGCTTCTCGCCGCAGCTTCAACTGGCGGCCGACCGTAGCGATGACCGCGACGCCCCAGTCGTCGTCCGGGTCGACCTCCCAGCCCGGCTCGGCCACCTCGCCGTCCACGCTCATCCCGTACACCTCTTTCCGACAGCCAAGACAGCACTGGACTAGCGCCGGACAGTCACCGTACGTAAGGCCTCCGTCACTGTTCACGGTACGCACGCCCGGCCACGCTGAGTGATGTGAACGACGAAATCTCCACCCCCGTCCGCAACATGAGCCTGCGGCTCTCGTCCACGCCGCGGGGCGCCCGGCTGGCGCGACTGCTGGCCACCGAGCAACTGCGGGCCTGGGGTCTGCCGTTGGATCCGGCCAGGCAGATCGTGGCGGAACTGGCGGCGAACGCGGCGACGCACGGCCGGGTACCGGGGCGCGACTTCGGCCTCACGCTCTACGTCGTAGGGGACACCCTGCGGATCGAGGTCACGGACACGCGGGGTGATGCGGCGCCGCATGCCCAATCACCCCGGCCGGACGCCGAGTCGGGCCGGGGCCTGGTCCTCGTGGAGGCGCTCGCCGACAAGTGGGGCGTGGCGCCGGGGCGGTCGCCGCGCAAGTCGGTGTGGGCCGAGATCGACGTGTCGCCGTAGGCCGGACGAGCGCTAGGCGTGCGTGCGCAGTCCGTCGAGGATGAGCGCGAGCATGCGGGGGGCGCGGTCCACGGGGCTGGACGCGGCGCGCCACAGGGCGCCGGTGAGCTGGAGGAAGTCGCCGGGGTCGGCGTCGTCGCGGATGGTCCCGTCGACCTTGCCGGCGTCGAGGAGTTCGGTGATGGCGGCGATGACGGGGCCGTAGCTCTGCTCGGTGATCGCCTGGTGCGCGCCGGCGCTGAGGGCGTCGCCGAGGCCGTGTTTCTTGCGCATGGCCTCGACGAGGTCGGTCGTCCAGCGGCGGAGCGCTTCGAGGGGCGGCAGCTGGGCCAGCAGGTCGGGCACGGCGGCGGTGATGCGGGTGACCTCGTCCTGGTAGACGGCCAGGACCAGCGCCTCGCGGGTGGGGAAGTTGCGGTACAGGGTGCCCGCGCCGACGCCGGCGCGCTGGGCGACCTGGTTCATGGAGGCGGCGCTGTTCTCGGTGAACGCCTCGCGGGCGGCCGCGAGGATGCGTGCCCGGTTCTCAAGGGCGTCTGAGCGGACCACGAAACCTCACCTTGCTAAGTGGAGAGCTCTCCACTACGGTATCCGGAGAACTCTCCACTTATTTTAGAGGGGCACCATGCAGTACATCAAGCTGGGCACGACGGGCCTGGACGTGTCACCGATCGCGGTCGGGGCGATGACCTACGGCGAGCCCGACCGCGGGCACCCCGTCTGGTCGAAGGGCGAGGAGGAGGCGCGGCCGCTCGTCCGGCACGCGCTGGAGGCGGGGATCAACTTCTTCGACACCGCGAACCTGTACTCCCACGGTTCCAGCGAGGAGATCCTCGGCCGGGCGCTCAGGGACTTCGCCGACCGCGACGCCGTGGTGATCGCCACGAAGCTGCGCCACCCGATGCGGCCGGGACCGAACGGACGGGGGCTGTCGCGCAAGGCGATCATGACCGAGGTCGAGCACTCACTGCGCCGCCTGGGCACGGACTACATCGACCTCTACCAGATTCACCGCAACGACCACGCCACCCCGTGGGAGGAGACGCTGGAGGCACTCAGCGACCTCGTGCGGGCCGGCAAGGTCCGCTACCTCGGCGCTTCGTCCATGCACGCGTGGGAGTTCGCGAAGGCCCTGCACCTGCAGAAGCAGCACGGCTGGGCGCGGTTCGTGTCGATGCAGGACCACTACAACCTCCTCGCCCGTGAGGAGGAGCGCGAGATGATCCCGCTCTGCCTGGACGACGGCGTCGGCACGATCATCTGGTCGCCGCTGGCCCGCGGCCGTCTCGCCCGCGCGTGGGACGACGCCCGCTCGACGGTGCGCTCCGCGACGGACGGGGCGTACGCGGACACGCTCTACTCGCCCGCGGAGGAGGCGTCCAACCGCGCGATCATCGACGCGGTCGGGCAGGTGGCCGACGCTCACGGCGTCTCCCGGGCCCAGATCGCACTCGCCTGGCTGCGCCGACAGCCGGTCGTCACCGCACCGTTGGTCGGCGCCGGTTCCACCCGCCAGATCGACGAGGCCGTGGCCTCCCTCGACGTCGAACTCACCGACGACGAGGTACGCGCCCTGGAGGCGCCGTACACGCCCCGGCACGACTGGCAGGGCGTCTCGGACGAGGCCGAGCTGGAGGCCATCCGCAGGCGCATCCCCGGAATGGCCCTCGTATGACCCCCGTCGGCCTGACGCACTGACGCATGAATCGCGAGCTGAGGAGAGACAACAGATGACACGGGTACTGGTCACCGGGGGCACCGGATTCGTCGGGAGCTGGTGCGTCCTCGCCCTGCTCGAAGCCGGGCACACCGTACGCACCACGGTCCGCGACCTGCGGCGCGAGCCGGACCTGCGCGCCTGGCTGCACGCGGCCACGCCGTTCGACGACGACCGGCTCACCGTCGTACGCGCCGACCTCGAACACCCCGACGGCTGGGACGACGCCGTCGCCGACTGCGACTTCGTCCTGCACGTCGCCTCGCCGACCCTGCGCCGTACTCCTGCGACCGACGACGAGTTGGTGGTCCCGGCGCGGGAGGGCGTGCTGCGGGTGCTGCGTGCCGCCCGCGACGCCAAGGTGCGCCGGGTTGTCCTGACGAGTGCCTTCGGTGCCGTCGGGATCGGGCACCCGCCGCGCTCGACCCCGTTCACCGAGGAGGACTGGACCGACGTCGACAGCGACATCCCGCCCTACCAGCGGTCCAAGACCCTCGCCGAGCGCGCCGCCTGGCAGTTCGTCGAGGACGAGGGCGGTGGGATGGAACTGGCGGCGGTCCATCCCGTGGGCGTCCTCGGCCCCCTGCTCGGCCCGGACGACCCGCCGTCCCTGCGGCTCGTCCGCAGAATGCTCGAAGGACAGGTCCCCGCGTGCCCTCCCTTCGGGATGGGCTTCGTCGACGTACGCGATGTCGCCGACCTGCACCTGCGCGCGATGACCGACCCGGCCGCCGCCGGCGAGCGCTTCCTCGCCGTCGCCGGGCACAGCCTGCGGGTCGTCGAGATCGCGCGCATCCTCCGCGACCGCCTCGGTGCGCGCGCCGCGAACGCCCCGACCCGCGAACTCCCCGTGTGGCTCGCCCGCGCACTGGGCACCGTGAACCCGGAACTGCGCCTGCTCAGGCACCAGCTCGGCCGGGACCTCGACGCCACGAGCGCCAAGGCGGAGCGCCTTCTCGGATGGCGGGCGCGCCCCATCGAGGACACCATCACCGAAACCGCCGAAAGCCTCCTCACCCACGGCATCGGCACCTGACCCGGGCCTCACCCCGGCCGAGCTCGACGGATCACCGTCACCGTCACCGTCACCGTCACCGTCGCCGTCGCCGTCGCCCGGGAACGCGGACTCCGGGCGCGAGGGACGTCACCACCAAAGGAACGACGGGGAGAAAGAACCCACCAAGCCCCGCCCCTCCCTCCCGTCGCGCAGCGTCACTCCGGCGAGTGAATATGCGCAAGTGGGCTGGATTTGGGGCGGGTTGCGTGGCCTACGCTCAGCGCAACACAACCGCGATCACCGCGGAAAGACTTCGGCCCCCGCCGGGACGGCAATCCCAGTGCGAGGGCCTGACCACCCAGGAAGTGAACCCTTCCCGATGGATACCGAAAACCCTAGCGCGCCCTCGTGCGCCGAGTCCCGCACTGCCGCCAGGAAGCACCCGAATCGGGGGTCCGGCGGGCTCACGCACGACAACGCCCGCCACACCTCCCACTTCGTGGTGATCGGCAATCACCTCGCCCAGCACCCCACCCTCTCGGCGCTGGCCATCGGCCTCGGCGTGCACATCCAGTCGCTCCCCAAGGGCGCCCAGGTCGACATCAAGAGCCTGGCGACCCGCTTCCCGGAGGGCAGGGACCGTATCGGCGCCGCCTTGCGGGAGCTGGAGGCCGAGGGCTATCTGCGGCGCGAGCGGGAGCGGATCCCCGCCGGGCGGATCGTCACTCGCACGGTCTCCTGCAACAAGCCGGGGCACCGAACCGCCGAGGCCGAGTCCCCCGACAGGCCCGCCCGGCGCACGGCGACCATCACAGACAAGCCACCTCCCCGCAAGCGCCTCCCCGCCGTACCGCAGCCCTCGAACACCTCCCCCGACCTCCTCCGGGCAGCCCTCGACGTCCTCGTCGGCCTCCGCCGCCGCGACCCCCGGCTGCTCCTCTCCGCCACGGACGCCGAACACCTCGCCCCTGGCGTCGCCGCCTGGCTGGAGCGCGACATCGCCCCCACAGCCTTACGCCACGCCCTCACCGAGAACCTGCCGACGGAACCCCTGATCCGTCCGGCCGCCTTCCTGGCCCACCGCCTGGCGGCACAGCTGCCGCCACCACCCCCGTTCCGGCCCCCTGCCGCACCGGCCCCGGAGCCGAGACCCCCGTTCCAGACCTGCGACGGCTGCGACCGCCCCTTCCGCGCCCCCACACCCGGCCGCTGCCGCGACTGCCGGTACGACCAGGCAGGTTGACCACCCTTTCACCTGACAGGACTCCCGTGCCGCCCTCATTCACCGCGACCGGTTTTCTCCCTCTGGGCCGGTACTCCGTCTCTTTTGACGAGGCGGAGTCCATGCTGGTCAGCGACCCAGAGTTCGAGGAATCCGTGACACGCGCAGCCCTCTGGGACGGCCTGCACGGCTACCTCGACCCGTTCCTCACGCTGGAGGACACCTACGCCGCAGCCCTCGACGGCGTTCCTCTCATCCACAGCCTGTGGCTGGGCGGCAGCTTCGTCAGCGCAAAGGTCGATCCCGCGAACATTGATGTGACCGTCCTGATCGACACACGGGCCGAGCGCACCCTACGCGGGAAACCGGGCTCCAAGTGGCTGACCACGGCATTCCAGAGCAGGGCCAGGATGCGGGAGAAGTTCGGCGTCTCACCGCTTCGCATCGGGTACCAACCCGTTGCCCGCATTTTCGAGCCGGAACGCTTCACACCGGACGAACGGACATACTTCACCCAACGAGGTGTGTGGGACGACTGGTGGCAGCGCCGCAGGCTGCCGGACACGAGCGACCGCGCACCATCCGAGGAAAGTGCCACCCCGGCACGCGGCTATCCGGAGGTGTGACTGTGACCGGCGACAGCTGGCGTGAGCGCAGACGTGCGCTTCAGGGAGACGATCCGGAGGTATCCCGACGCGCTGCCCGTCTGCTGGACGCATGGGGAACCGAGGAGCGGGACGACGAGGAGGTCGAGGCGGAACACCGGGCGAGCCGGCTCGCGGCGGCACGTGACTACGCACCGGACGCCCTGCTCGAAGAAGAACTCCAACTGCGGCTGACCGGGCCGGACGCGGACGGCGGTGCCCTCCGCTTCCAGTGGGGCAACGCACTGCTCGAACCCGTGGAGCAGCTGATCTCCGCTGCCGCAGGTACGCCGGTCCAGCTGGAACTGACGGGCATCTCGGCAGGCAGCACCGTCGTACACGCCCGACCCGTCACCACACCCGCCGAGTCCACCCGAACCGACGCCCTCGACGCGCCCGTCACGTCGGCTGCCTCGACGGGCCTCGGCACTCTCACCGCGCTGCTCGACGCCCTTGAGTCGGGACGCGACATCCACGAGTGGGCGAAGCTCTTCGATGCGGTCGAAACGGTGTCCCGCGCTCTGAGCAGGTACGCACTGGACCTGGGCGTCACCTGGTACGGCGCTGACGGCAGCCTGCGCCGTACCCGCCTGACCGAGCGGGGCAGGAGCCATGTCAAACGGTTGCGCCAGACGAGGGACCGCGACCAGGAGATCACCATCTCCGGTCGCATCACCGAACTACGGGAAAGCGGCATGGTGAAGGTCAAGACAGGGACCGCCAAGAACGCACCCGCATACGACGTCCGCTTCGAGGAACCTGACGAACTACTGCGCATGCGTCCCGGTCTCGGCGACAACGTCCACTTCCGGGTCCGGTTTCGACAGCAGCTGGACGCCATGGGCATCGCACGGTCCACCGAGTACACCTATCTGGGACCAGCGGCGGAACAGCCCCCACTTCCGCTTGAGCCTGATCAGAGCGTCGGATGAAACCTCGCCCTCACGTCTACCGAGCTGCTCGTCTCCGGACGCGGCTGGAGGACGTCCTGCCGCAGGCCATCGTGGCTCACTCAGGAAGGCCGGATGTCGAGGACGAGGCCCAATGCATCATGCGCCGCCCCGATGTCATCGTGATCAGCGGACGGCCTGCCCCGCTACCCGCCTGCGGGTGAGTAGGGCCGGATAGGTTGCCCGCATGATCCTCGCCCCCGTCCCCCTCACCCCCGACCACGACATCCCGGCGCCGGTGCTCACCGAGCTCACCGCGCTGTACGCGTCCAACCGGGAGTTCCACGCGCTCAGCGGTGACTTCCCGGACCCGGACGGCGTCCGGCCGGAGCAGGTGGCCGCCGCGCTGGCCGACGAGCTGGCGGACCCGGAGGCGGAGGTGCTGCTCGCGCGGGCCGAGGGGCGGCTGGTCGGGGTGGTGGTCACGCTGGCCCGGCACCCCGACCCGGCCGACCCGGATCCGTGGATCGGGCTGCTGATGGTGGACGCGGAGGCGCAGGGGAAGGGGTACGGGCGGCGGATCGCGGAGGACGTGGAGCGGCGGTTCCGGGCGGCGGGGCGGGACGCCGTGCGGCTCGCCGTGCTGGAGAACAACCCGAAGGGGCTCGCCTTCTGGACCGCCCTCGGGTACGAGGTGGTCGGCCACCGCCCGGACCGCGAGCGCGGGCGGCCGTGCGCCGTACTGCGCAAGGGGCTGGGCAAGGGGCTGGGCGAGGGCGCGTAGGCACGCCGCCGGAGGGGGCGCGGCGCCATGACACCATCAGCACGTGCTCGACATCGGCTATGCCCTCTCCAACCGCTTCCCGGACCCGCCCCAGGCGGACTACCGGCGCGTGGACGTCCACGCGCTGCGTCACGACCTGTTCTGCGGGGACGTCTACCTCGCGGACACCAAGGCGGACCGGGAACTGTCCACAGCCTGGGGATGGGTGCCGGTGCTGGACTTCGCGTGGGCGCTGTGCGACATCGTGGAGCGGCTGGACCGGGATCCGGCGGGGTCCAGGGCCGCCCGGCCCCAGCACGCGGAGCTCGACTTCACCGAGTCCACCGACCGCATGCTCTTCGAGCGCCGCTTCGGCTGGGTGGACATCGAGGCGGACTGGATGCCGGCCGAGGAACCGCCCCTCACCTTCTCCCACGCCGAACTGCGCCGGGAGGCAAGGGACTTCCTGCACGACCTGGTCGCCGACCTCACCGACCTGCACGAGGACCTGGCGGACAATCCGGCGATCTGGACGCTCCAGGCCCGTTTCCCGAGGGTGTCGTAGCCGTTTGGGACGGCTGAACGACCGTACGGTGTACGGAGGTTGACCACCTGCCGAGGCGGGGGTGACAAGTGGCGCGGTAGGCGTTTCCCCTGGCCCGGCCGCGCCTACGTTGACTCCGTGCGGACGCAGCAGAAGGCAGGCGACAACGGGAAGGACGCCTCTTCCGAGGCCTCCCGGACCCCGGTCACCGCCGCTCCCCTCGGCTCCACGAGACCCGTCGGGCCCACGGAACACGCGATGCTCGCCCTCCAGGGGCGGGCGGGGAACGCTGCCACCACGCTGGCGCTGCAGGACGCGAAGGGCAAGGGGGTCGCACGGCCCCCGGCGGTACGCAGCCGGCCGGTGGTGCCCGTGGCCACCGTCGAGGAGGAGCGCACCGAGCTCGGCCTCGTGCTGCCCCCGTACCTGATGGACTTCCAGGCCGCCGGACTGTCCACGGCGTACGGCCTGACCGGGCACGAGTTCGTACGGAACGCGGTGGCCGCCGTCGTCGGGCACGGCGAGGGCACGGTCGCCGAGATCGGCGCCGAGCTCGCCGGACGCCCCGAGTCGTTCTACGGGCAGGGCCGCGCGTTCGCCGTGAAGGGCGGGACCGGCAAGGAGTGGTACGACGTCACCGTCACCGTCTCCCGCGCGCCCGACGACCGGCCGCCCGTCTTCCACCCCAAGGACCTGCTCGCGAACACCGTGCCGGACCCGGACGGGGCGCCGCTCGCCGCGGTGGACGACACCGAGGGCAAGGACACCAAGGTCGACGTCCAGCACAACACCGCCACCACCGTCGCGACCACCGCGAGCGGCAGTTCCAGCAAGGGCGCCGGCGGCATGGCCTTCGGGCTCGCACCCGTCGTACCGGGGCTGTGGCTGGGCGGCGCCGGTCTGCTGAACGCGCAGCCCTGGCAGTCCTCGCGGGAGTCCCGCGGCCAGCGCAACGTGGCCGAACCGCGCGTGCTGCGCAGCGAGAAGGGCTCGGTCGAGGCACCGCGCAAGGTGCGGTACGGCGTACGGATCAAGAAGCAGGGCACCCAGCAGGCGCAGACCTTCCACGGTTCGGGCGCCCTCACCCAGCGCGTGCCCACCGAACACCTCGTCCCGGCCGGCACCCAGGCCCCCGCCGCCCCGCAGCCCGTCGACGCGGACACCGCCCGGCGGGTCTCGCTCGCCGACTCCATGGCCCCGGTCGCCGTCACCGACACCGCCGCCCCGCACCAGGGCGGCGGCGGGCTCTTCGACACGGTCGCCTCCGTCCTGCACCCCTCGCTCACCGCCCCCGGCGCCCCCGGCCGCTCCCGCCTCTACGAGGCCACCTCCACCGCGACCGTCCTGGAGGACATGCCCCGGCTGCTGCGGGACGGCGTCACCGGCGAGGACCTGGCCGCCAAGGACGGCGGCACCGTCGGCAGCTACCGCCTGCACGCCGAGATCACCGGCATGTCGCCCGCCTGGGGAACCGGCGGGACCCAGCTGCGCACCCACCAGCAGACCCAGCACACGGTCACCGAGAGCGCGGGCAAGGGACGCGCCCTCGCCGGTGGCCTGGGCCCGGCCATCGGCGTCGGCGTGGCCGGCAGCGCGGCCGTCGTGCGGGGTACGGCGATGCCGGTCGCGGCGGCCCGCAAGGCCCGGTTCACCGTGGCCGAGCAGACCGTGTCCAGCCGCCAGGGCGCGGAGGTGCGCGGCGACAAGGTGCTCTACCTGGCGACCGTCCAGTTCGTCGCGGAGGGCACGGGGCCGCGCTCGGCCGAGATGGTGCTGCGCCCCGGGACGCGGGTGGCCCGGCACTCGATGCGGGTCTGGATGAGCCTGCGGGCCGACGAGGCACGCTCCCTCGGGCTGCCGCTGCCGCCCGGCACCGAGGCCAAAGATCCCAAAGAGGCCAAGGACGGCAAAGATCCCAAGGACCCGAAGAACGCGAAGGAGTTCATCGAGAAGCCGAAGCGGACCGACGAGAACGGCGACGAGGTCGACGTCGAACGGCATCTCCCGTTCGGCGCCATGGGCTCCAGCGTCACCCTCAGCCAGCTCGACACCCGCCCCCTGGTGCAGGCCGTGGAACAGCTGTTCGCGACCGACCCCCAACTGTCCGGCTACCTGCCCTCCTTCGGCACCGACGCGCGCCCCACACCGTCGTCCAAGGAGGAAGCGGCCCTCCAGCGGCGCAACCACCGCGAGCTGATGGCCGCCCTGTCCGAGACCAACCTCCGGGTCAACAAGGACCAGCTGACCACCACCGGCATCCGGGTGCGGCTGCGCCGCAAGTCCACCCTGCACTCCCACGACGTGCAGGTCCACGTCCGCGGGCAGCTCCGCGAGACCGGCTACCTCGGCGACACCGACGACTGGCTGGTGCGCAGCCACTCCGGCGTCACCGCCAACACGCAGAGCGGTCGCGGCAGTTCGCGGTCGATCGGCGGTCTGGTGCTCGGCCAGGCCAGGATCGTCCCCGGCATCCTGACCGGCTCGGCCCGCTACGAGAGGCACAGCACCGGCACCCGCCGCAACCAGGCCGGCCCCACCACCCGTACGGACGTCCTCACCAACGGCTCCGAGAAGGCCAGCACCTTCGGGGCGGCCCTGCGCTTCGACGTCGACGTCACCATGACCTCCCGGCAGCGCAAGCTGGGCCGCGCCCTCACTCCCGGCGCCCCCGGCCGGCAGGCGCCCGAGGCGCGGCAGCTGGCGGACCTGCACCTGGACGAGCAGGACGTACGGCTGGTCACGCCGACCGAGTTCACCCTCGACGAGGAGGGCAGGCAGCGGCAGGACGCGGTGGGCGGCCGGCGCCGGGCCCAGGCCCCGCGCCCCGAGCACGCCGTCACCGCCGAGGGCATCGGCGACCTGGCCGGTCTCGTACCCCGGCCGTCGGTGGGGCAGCCGCTGCGGGACTGGCAGCTGGTGGAGACGGTCGGCGACGGCCAGGCCGTCCGGGACCTCGCCTTGCAGCTGCTGTCCAGGGCCGCCGCCCGCAACAAGGGGGTCCGCGAGGATCCCGCACTGGCGACCGAGGGGCTCGCGCCGCGGCTGGCGATCGAGGAGCGGTTCGGGCCGCAGGCCATCACGGCCTCGCTGCGGCAGGCCGCGTCCTCCGGGTGGGTGGTGAAGAACCTGCGCTATCCGCGCCGGCTCGCCGCGCTGAACGGGGCCGTCGGCACCCGGCTCACGCTGACCAACCCGAAGTTCCTGCACCGGGGCGCGGGTCCCGGCACGGAGACTTTCGTGCTCGGCGGCCACCAGGCGGCCGGTCAGGAGGGGCAGGGCACCACCAGCACCTGGCAGTTCGGGGCCACCGGCTCGGAGAACGCCGCCGAGTGGCGGCTGGGCCAGGGCCTCTCCGGGAACCGCACCACGAGCCAGGGCGGCGCCCGGACCGAGGCGCTCTCCGGCACGGTCGAGCGCAACGCCCACACCCCGAAGAAGGCGCCGCTCTACCTGGTCCAGTGCGACCTGCTCGTCACCATGGTCGCCGAGGTCAAGGTCACCGGCGGCGGCCCCTACGTGGCGACGGCCGCCCGCACCCTGCCGGCCGAGGCGGCGGTGTGGCTGACGGAGGCACAGCTTCCGGCACCGATCCGCCGCCAGCTGAAGCTCGACCCCGAACCGGCGCCGATGACCTCGTCGCTGACCTCGCCGAAGACCTCGCCGAAGACCTCGCCGACGGACTCGCCGCTGACGTCGCCGCCGCAGCAGCCGGGGCAGCGGCCCGCGGAGGGCTCCCGGGCGGGCGCCGAGCGCGAGGGCCGGGAGCAGGCGCGCGCCGCGGACACCGCCGGGTCCTCGACCTCCGCGCCGCCGCGCACCACCGCCCCCTCCTTCGCCCGCACGCTCCCCCTCGGCTTCGGCATGGTCGAGAACCTGCCCAACTTCGTGCCGCTGCTGGCCCGGCTGCGCACCCGCCTCGCGGAGAACGGGCAGCAGAGCCTCGCCGACGACCTGCTGCCCCGGCAGCAGCTGGCCGACCGCAACGACAACGTGCAACGGCTGCTGCGCGTCCTGGACCGCGACGGCAGCGCGGGACTGCTGTCGGGCGCGATGGACGGCGGGGTCACCGTCGAGCTGTTCGACGGCCGCAAGACCCCGTACTGGGCGGTGTTCAAGGTCAACCGGCTCGCCGACGGCGCCTACGACGGTGCCGCGGACGACGGCCGGGACATGGAGTACATCACCGCGGCCGTCGCCCAGCAGGCCGCCACCCACGACGAGGGCGTGTCGACCGGCCTGGAGGGGATCTTCGCCGGGTCCGGCAAACCGGACGGCGGGGCCGGACAGCTGAAGAGCATGGGCGGCGCGGCGGGGCTCGGCGTCGGCTCGGGCGGCGCGCGGCGCTCCGGCACGGCGAGCCGCGGCCAGCTCGGCATGAAGACGGTCGCGGAGGCGAAGACCGCGAAGTCGTCGAAGATGCGGGTGCCGATCGAGGCCACCCTCGAACTGCACCGCGGCGACCGTCGGCTGGCGATGGTCTCGCTGGGCCGCCAGGCGGTGACCCACCGCGTCCTGGACAAGGACCTCGCCGCCCTCGGCCGGCTGACCGCGCCCCGCCGGCAGGCGGTGGCCCCGGCACCCGGCCCGGGCGACGGCCGCCCGGCCGCGCTCGGCGGCTGGCGCTCCGGCGGGGTGCGGCTGCCGATGGAGGCGCAGGTGAACGGCTTCCAAGGGGCACCGCAGGTACGGGAGCTGGTCGGCTCAGCGGTCCGGGAGGCGGGCGGCGGCGACCGCTTCCGGTCCAAGGGCCAGGCCGCCGCCTACACCTTGCAGGAGGCCGTCTCCACCGAGTGGCTGATCGCGGCGCTGCCGCTGCTGACCTCGGCGGGGGCGGAGCTGCCGCCGGTGCACGCCACCGGGGCGGAGGGCCAGGACCTGCGGGCGTCCCTGCACGCGCGGCTGCGGGACGGGCGGGTGCTGGGCGTCGGCGACAAGATGACCTTCGAGACGGTGGGGCAGAGCCACCTGGACGCGCCCCGGCCCACCCAGACGGACGGTCTGAGCTCCGCCGACCACGGCCGGTCGGCGCGCGGCCTCGCGGGCGCGGGGCTGCTCAACGCCGACGAGTTCCGCCTCAACCAGATGATGGGCAACGCCGGTGGTGCGGGCGGTGCGGCCGACACGGCGGTGAACGCGTCCGGCTCGATGCCGCTGCACAAGCCCAAGTCGGCGTCGGTCCTGGTGCAGTTCACGCTGGACGTGCGGGTGGTGGCGCAGGTGACCAACCGCGTCCGCGCCGGCCGTACCGGGACCGCCGTGCGGGAGCTGACGCTGCCGCGGCCGGTGGTGATCCGTATGCCGGAGCCGGCGGTCCGCCGCATGGTTGCCGCGCAGCCGGACCGGCTTCAGGATCCGGACGATCATCTGGGGTTGCGGAAGGCGGCGCCGGTGCCGGTGCCTCCGGCGAGCTGAGGGCTTCGGCCGGTGCTCGGCTGACGGTCGGTGGGGGCTGGTCGCGCAGTTCCCCGCGCCCCTTACGGGGCGCTGTCGTCAGTCCTCGACCCGGATGCCCAGCTGTGCTGCCAGGACCGGGGCCAGGTCGAGTAGTTGGGAGGTGCTGATCACGGCGCCGGACAGGCGGTCGATGCCGGTCGCGATCTCCAGGGAGGCGGCTCCCCGCAGGTCGACGTCCTTCATCGTGACCCCTCTGAAGTCCGCCGCCTTCACCGTGCAGCCGGTGAACTCCACGCGCTCCAGCACCGCGTTGCCGAAGTCCGGTTCCACCAGGACGCAGCCCTCGAAGACGACGTCCCTGAGCTTCGCGGTGCGCAGGTTGAGGTAGTCGATCTTGCCGCCGCGGATCACCACCCGCTCCAGGACGGAACCGTGCAACTGGGTGCCGCCAAGCCGGGCGTCGACCAGCTCGACGTCGCGCAGGGTCGCCTCGGCGAGATCGGTGCCGACGCCTCTTATCCCGGTGAGGACCGTGTCCAGCACGCGCGCGTGCCGCAGCCCCGTCTCGTCGAAGGCGCAGTCCGTCAGCGCGCAGTCCATGAAGCGGGCGCCCGCCCCGTCCTGCCCCGCGAAGTCCGCCTCCCGGAACGCCTGCCCGTCGTAGTCCCCGTCCGGCTCCAGCTCGCCCCCGCCCCAGGGCTCCAGCTCGGGCAGCCGCACCTCCGGCCGCCGCGCGCCCTTCACCCTGCCTCCGCCGGCCCCACCGGCCCCTGTCCTCACCATGCCCCCATCTTGCAGGCTGCCACTGACAATCACCGCGGCCCGCGAGGGCGCAAGCGGCCCGCCCTTGACCTCAAGCACACTTGAGGACGGAGAGTCGCACGGGTCAGAGAGCCGGACCGCCGGATCGGCCGTCACCTCGGGGAGTCCCTGTGCACGCCATCGTTCTGCACGCCTTCGGCCCTGCCGAGAACCTCGTCCACGAGAAGGTGGCGGCCCCGGTGCCGGGCCCGGGCCAGGTGCGGATCGCCGTCGCCGCGGCCGGTGTCCACCTGCTCGACACCGCGCTGCGGGCGGGCCACCAGGGCCCGGCGCCGCACCCGACCGTGCTGCCGACGATCCCCGGCCGCGAGGTCGCCGGGGTCGTCGAGGCGCTCGGCGACGGCGTCGACGGGCTGTGGCTCGGGCGGCGCGTGGCCGCCCACCTCGGCTTCGTCCCCGGAGGCTACGCCGAGCTCGCGGTCACCGAGGTCGAGCGGCTGCACGAGGTCCCAAAAAACCTCGGCTTCCCCGAGGCGGTCGCCATGATCGGGACGGGGCGTACGGCCCTGGGCATCCTGCAGTTCGTGGAGCTGGGCCCGGATTCGGTGGTCCTCGTCCCGGCGGCGGCCGGCGGCATCGGCACGCTGCTCGTGCAGGCCGCCCGGCACGCGGGCGCCACCGTGATCGGCCTCGCGGGCGGCCCCGAGAAGGCGGCGCGGGTCCGGGCCGACGGCGCCGACCTCGCCCTCGACTACACCGACCCCACCTGGCCGGACCGGGTCCGCGACCACTCCGGGACCGTCACCGTCGTCCTCGACGGCGTCGGCGGCGAGACCGCCCAAAAGGCCCTCGCGCTGCTCGGCGAGGGCGGCCGGCACCTCGTCTTCGGCTGGTCGGCGGAGGGGATCGGGGCCGGTGGCGGCCACCTCGCCGACGCGCGGTCGGAGTCCCTCCTCGGCCCCGCGATGCTCCGCCGGACCGGCGGCCCCGACCCGCTGCGCACCCTCGAACTCCGCGCCCTCGCGGAGGCCGCCCAGGGCCGGCTGCGCCCCGCCGTGACCCGCTTCCCGCTGGCCGAGGCGGCCACCGCACACCGTGCCCTGGAGACCAGGGCGACCATCGGAAAGGTGGTCCTGGAACCGTGACCGGTAGCAGCCGTGCTGCGGAGGGCCACTGGAGTGCCGGTTCGATGCAGAGTGCTGGTCGTGGTGGGTTGCTCGCGCAGTTCCCCGCGCCCCTGACGGGGGCGCCTCCGCGGCGCCCAGCTCTTAGGGGCGCGGGGAACTGCGCGACCAGCCACGACGGCGCCGCAGCTGCCCGACCACGTGCTGCAACCTGCGGGAACGGCCCGCACAATCCCGCCGATGACCTGCGGCCGACCGGCCAATTCGCCTCATCCGGCTGACGTTCCGCAATCCGCTCGCTACTCTCCGGCCCTGTGAAGGCAACCGGTACGGATCCGCTCCGGTTCTCGCTGCTCGGCCCCCTGCGCGCGTGGCGGGCCGAGTCCGAACTGGAACTGGGATCGCCCCAGCAGCGCGCCGTCCTGGCCGGGCTGCTGCTGCGCCGGGGCCGCGCGGCCGGGCTCGGCGACCTGGTGGCCGGTGTCTGGGGCACCGACCCGCCGCCCGGCGCGGTCTCGGTGCTGCGCACCTACGTCTCCAGGCTCCGCAAACTCCTGGAACCGGAGCGGGAGACCGGCGAGCCGCCCCGGCTGGTGGTGTCCCTCGGCGACGGGTACGCCCTGCGCACCGACGCGGTCTCCAGCGACCTCGACACGTTCGAGGAGTACGTGGCCCGCGCCGAGCGGCACCGCGCGGCCGGCGACCCGGGCAGCGCGGCCGACCTGCTCCGCACCGCACTCGGCACCTGGTCCGGCACCCCGCTCGCCGGCGTCCCCGGCCCGTACGCCGAGGCCGAGCGCACCCATCTAGACCGGCGGCGGCTGGGCATGCTGGAGACCCGGCTGCGCCTGGAGCTCGACCTCGGCCGCCACGAGGCGGTGCTGCCGGAGCTGGCCGCGCTGCGGGACGCGCATCCGCTGCGGGAGAACGTGTGCGAACTGCTGCTGCTCGCCCTGTACCGGGCGGGCCGGCAGGCCGAGGCACTGGAGGAGTACGCCCGTACCCGCCGGACCCTCGTCGACGAGCTGGGCATCGAACCGGGGCCGTCGCTGCGCGCGCTGCACGCCAGGATCCTGGCGGGGGAAGGGGAGCCGGAGGAACCGGCCGCCCGGGGTGCCGCGAGCCCCGCCGGGGACCCGGCAGCCGCGCAACCGCCCTCGCGGACAGCGCCGTTGCCCAGGGCCGCCCTGCAACCCGCGCAACTACCCGCCGATCTGCCGGTCTTCACCGGCCGCCGCAGTGAACTCGACCGTGCCACCGCGCTGTTGCCCGAGGACGGGCCCCCGGCCGGTGCGACGATCGTGCTCGTCGAGGGGATGGCCGGCACCGGCAAGACCAGCCTCGCCGTGCACTGGGCCCACCGCGTCGCCGGCCGCTTCCCCGACGGCGCCCTCTACGTCAACCTCCGCGGCTACGACCCCGGCGGCGCCGGGATGCCCCCCTCGTACGCGCTCCAGACGTTCCTCGTCGCGCTCGGCGTGCCCCCCGGCTCGGTCCCGGACGGACTCGACGCCCAGGCCGCGCTCTACCGCAGTGTCCTCGCCCGGCGCCGGGTCCTGATCGTCCTCGACAACGCGCGGGACGCCGAGCAGGTCCGGCCGTTGCTGCCCGGCACCCCCGGCTGCCTGGTCGTCGTCACCAGCCGGTCCCGGCTCAGCAGCCTGGTCGCGGGACAGGGCGCGTA
Source organism: Streptomyces sp. NPDC048291 (assembly GCF_043201715.1). NCBI lineage: Bacteria > Bacillati > Actinomycetota > Actinomycetes > Kitasatosporales > Streptomycetaceae > Streptomyces > Streptomyces sp. NPDC048291. The sequence continues at coordinate 159,283 of NZ_JBICZC010000007.1, read as the reverse complement.
CCCGCTCACGCTCGGCCCGCCGACCCCGGAAGAGGCCCGCGAGATGCTCGTACGACGGCTGGGCCCGGCCCGGGTCGCGGCCGAACCGGAGGCGGCGGACGCCATCGTCGGCCTGTGCGCGGGGCTTCCGCTGGCCCTCGCCATCACCGCCGCGCGCGCCGCCCAGCACCCCGGCTTCCGGCTCGCGGACATCGCCGACGAGCTGCGGGAGAACCACGGTGGCCTCGACGCGTTCGCCGGCGGCGACGCCGAGACGGACGCGCGGGCCGTCTTCTCCTGGTCCTACCGCGCGCTGCCGCCCGCCACCGCGGAACTCTTCCGCCGGCTCGCCCTGCACCCCGGCCCGGACCTCACCAGCCCGGCCGCGGCCGCCCTGGCCGGGGTCCCGGTCAGGGCCGTCCGTACCCTGCTGGCCGAACTCACCACCGCGAACCTGCTGATGGAGCGCTCCCCGGGCCGTTTCGTCTTCCACGACCTGCTGCGCGCGTACGCGACGGAACTCGCGGAGGCGGAGGCGGAGACAGAGACAGCTGCGGAGACGGAGACCGAGACGGAGGCTGAAGGGGAGGCGGAGGAGGCGGGGGCGGCGGCGGGGGGCTCCGCGGCCGGGCGCGCGCTGCTGCGCATGCACGACCACTATCTGCGCACCGCCCACCACGCGGCCGCCGTGCTCGGGCCGTTCCACGCGATGGTGCCGCTGCCCGAAGCCGTGCCGGGCAGCTCCCCGGGCCGGTTCGAGGACCGCAAGCAGGCCACCACCTGGCTGCGCACCGAACGGCAGGTGCTCGGCGCGGTCGTCGCGCACGCCGCCGCCCACGGCTACGACGAGCACGCCTGGCGCACGGCCTGCGCGCTGGACCTGTACTTCAACCGCCTCGGCTACAACCACGACCTCGTCGAGATCAACGCCATCGCCCTGCGCGCCGCCCGCGCCCTCGGCGACCGCGTCGGCCAGGCGCACGCCCTGCGCGGACTGGGCTACTCGGCGCTGCGGCTCGGCCGCGCGGAGGGCATGCGGCAGCTCGAACACGCCCTGGAGCTGTTCCAGGAGGCCGGCGACGGCTTCGGCGAGGCCCTCACCCGCCGTTCGCTGGCCTTCCAGACCAACCAGGCGGGCCGGCACGACGTCTCGCTCGGCCACTACGACCGTGCCCTCGCGCTCTACCGGGAACTGGGGCTGCGCAACGGCGAGGCGGGGGTGCGCAACGAGGTCGGCTGGACGTACATCCTGCTCGGCGAGCACGAGAAGGCGCTGCGCGAGTGCGAGCAGGCCATCACCGTGTACCGGGAGACCGGCGACCTGTTCGGCCTGGCCTCCGCGGAGGACAGCCTCGGCTACGCGCTGCACCATCTCGGCCGGTACGACGGGGCCGTCCCGCGGTTCGAGCGGTCGGTCGAGCTGTTCCGGGAGATCGGCGACCGCTACATGGAGGCCGACTCGCTGCGGCACCTCGGGGCCACCCACCGCGCCGCGGGCGACCCGGCCGCCGCGCGGGCGGCCTGGTCGAGGGCGGTCGTCCTGCTGGCCGAGGCCGGCAACCCGGAGGCGGAGGAGGTACGGGAGGACCTGCGCGCGCTGGGCGAGACCGGCGCGGTGGACGGCGGCGCGGCCGGCACCGGCCCGTCCGGTGTCGCGAGGGAGGCGGCGGGGCATCAGGAGGGGTCGCGTTCGGCGTGACCGCCGCCGGGTAAGGCGGGCCCGGTCCGCGGCGGGGGCGGGGGCGGCGGGCCCTCGCCCAGCGAGATCCCCTGTTCCTGGAGGGCCAGTTTGAGGTTGCGCAGGGCGTAGTAGACCCGGGACTTCACGGTCCCGTGCGGTATGCCGAGGGCCTCCGCCGCCTCCTGCGTGGTGCGGTCCGCGAAGTACGTCGCCTCCAGCGCCTCCCGGTGCGCGGGCGAGAGCGCGTCCAGCGCCTCCCGCAGCACCATCGCGGAGAGCATCCGGTCGATGTCGTCGGTCCCGGCCACCACGGCGGACTTCTCGCCGAGCCAGGCGCTGCCGTCCACCTCCACCGGGCGGGCGCGGCGCGTGCGGTGGCCGTCGATGACGAGGTTGCGGGCCACCCGGAACAGCCAGGGCCGCACGGACACCTGCGCCGCGTCGGCGGGGTCGGCCCAGCCGTTCCATTTCTCCGCGTTCTTCCAGCAGCGCAGCAACGTCTCCTGGACGATGTCCTCCGCACGGTGGCAGTCCCCGCCGACCAGCCGCACGACGTACGCGTACAGGGCGGGACCGTGCGCCTTGTAGAGGCCGTGCAGCGCCCGTTCCTCGGGCGAGACCGCGGCGGCCGATCCGATGACAGTCAGGTTCATGGGCGTTCCTCGGTGTGGTCGACCCCCGTGGGCCGAGAAATTCCGTGCTCCGATGAGATGACTTGGACGACTGGGGCGGGGTGCGGCGGCGAGAGCCGCTGCCGGTGGCCCTCAACCCGGTCCGAGTGTGCCGATCCGGGATCCACGTTCCGTTGACGCCTGGTGTACGACCCCGTCGACGTAGCGGCGGACCGCCGTGACCACCTCGGCATGGGCCGGCGGCAGCAGCTCGCGCCGCGCCAACTCGTCCCACAGTTCAAGCAGTTCACGGCCGTGACCGTGCAGGGACCGCGGGTCGTCGAGGGCGCCCCAGGCCGCGGCGGCACGGGCCACGGCGTCGGCGGCCCGCGGATCCCCGCCGCGGCAGCGGACCCGGGCCACGGCCAGCGCGGGCACGACGGTCTGCCGCCGTCCGTCGCGCAGCCGGGCGAGCACGGACTCCAGGGCCCGCACCTCCCACACGTACGGATGCGTACCGCCGTCGACCTGCGCGAGCCGCTTCCGCAGGGTGCTCGCCAGTTCGTACGCCTGCTCCAGCTCGCGCACGGCCACGTCGTCGACGAGCCGCTCCATCCGGGCCGCGAGGGAGGCGGGGACGAGGGGGGCGAGGGGGGCCGGGACGAGGGCGGCGGCTGAGCGGACGGCCACGGGTGCCGGTGCCGGTGGCGGGGGCTCGGGCGTCGCGGGCGTAGGCGTCGCCGGCATGGGCGTAGGCGTCGCGGGCGTGGCGGGCAGGACGTGGCTGGAGCCGTCCGGGGCGACCTGCAGGTGGAAGCGGGTCGCGCCGGGGCGGTCGTGCACCCATGCCGTGACCGGTGTCCCCCGTTCCCGTGCCCGCCGTTGGAGCAGGTCCAGGACCAGTTCCTGGACGGACCGGCCAGCTTCGGGGAACAGCGGCACACCGTCGACGAGCGCCGCTCCGTCGTCGGAGAGGAAGACGTCGACATGAGCGCCGTTCTCCCGGTCGCCCCCGTGGTTGGTTTCCATGGTCGTACTCCTCGACTTCACTGGGTGTCCGGAGCGGGCGTCGCGGCGGCAGGCGGCGGTGCGGGCGGCGAGGTCGTCGTCGGTGGTGGCGTGACGAGGCCCTCGTACTTGGCCAGCAGGGCCCGTACCCCGGCGACGTAGCCCTGGGCCTCGTTGGTCTTCGGCACGCCCTGGGCCTGGCGGACGGCGTCCAGGCCCTGGTCGTAGCCGACCAGCGCGAGGTCCAGGACGGAGCCGTTCGCCGCGCCGCTGTCGATGAGCTGCTGGGCCTGGCCGGCGAGGTCGCACATGAAACGGCCCTGCGCGACGATCGAGTCGGCCGGATCGAGCGCCGACGTCTTGCCGTTGCCGTCCTCGTCCTCGCCGAACCGCGCGAAGACCGCGGGCGGGAGCTGTGAGATGCCCTGGGACCCGTCGGGTCCGACCAGCGTCCGGTTGTAGTTCGACTCGCGCTCGATCTGCGCGGCGATCACCGTCGGCCCGATCGCGTCGCACAGCGTGCCCGCCTTCTGGATGGGGGCGACGAGATCGGCGGGGACGGCGGCGGGGTCGAGCTCCCCCTTGCCGTCGCCCTGGAACACCGCGATCAGGTCGTCCGCGGAGGGCTGTCCGCCGCCGCCTCCGCCCCCGCCGAACGCCGTGATCAGCGCGATCAGGGGCGCCAGGACCACCCCGAACCCGCCGATGATGATGATCACGACCACCGCGCCGAGCAGCACCACCGGCGACAGCAGGCAGCCGCAGCCGGAGACGGCCAGCGCGTTGCGCACGGCGGCCGAGGCCGCCTCGCCGGTGCCGTCTCCCGTTCCCTCTTCCGAACCTGAACTCATGTGTGTGCCTTCTCCCTTCCGGCCGCCGGTGCCTTTGAACCGCCCGGGGTGACCGTGCGTTGTGAGGTCCAACGGACTCGTGAGACTCAAACGGGCCGGAAAGCAAACAGGTTCAAACCATGGGAAACCGGATGGGCATCAACGACATGAGAGACAAGGCGGCACGCGCATGACCGCTCCACCGACCACTCCGCCGGGACCGCAGTCCTGGGTACGCGGCCCGACCGCCTACGGCGGAACCGACGCCCCCACCACCTCGATTCAGGTGCCGGTACCGATGCCGATGCCGATGCCGGTGCCGGTGCCGTTGTCGACCCTGGCACCCGCACCCGCAGCCGCGCCCGCACCGGCACCGGCCGCCGAGGCAGCGCCCGCACCGCAACCCATGGCGGCGTACCTGTCGGCGCCCGCACCGGCCCACGTACCCGCGCCCGTTCCCGAAGCGGCACCCGAAGCCGCTCCCGAACCGGCCCTCCTGCCCGGCGCCCCCGTGCAGGGCCGCCGGCATCGGCGCCGGACCGGGGCGACACCCCCGGCGGTGCCCGATCCCGCGGCCTCCTGGAACGCGCCGCCGGAGTCCGAACCGCCCCGGTCCGGCCGCCGTGCGCAGCGGACCGTGTGCTGGGTGAAGGCGCACGGCGGGGCCGGTGCCAGCACGCTGGCGGGGCTCTTCGGGGGCATGGACGCGGGGAGCAGGTGGCCCGACCCGGCCGCCGGGGAGCCGAGCCGCCTCATGGTGGTGGGCCGCACCAACGCCGACGGCCTCCAGGCGGTCGCCCAGGTCCTGAACGCGCTGCGCGAGGGACGCGCCCCCGAGGGCCTGGACCTGCTGTCGCTGGTCCTGGTCGCGGACGCCCCGGGACGGCTGCCGTTCAGCCTGACCCGCCGGGTGCGGATCATCGCGTCGGTCGCGCCGGTCCAGTGGGTGCCGTGGGTGCCGGCCTGGCGGGTGGGCGGCCGGCCGAAGACCCTGCCGCGCGAATTCTCCGCACTCGCCGACCTGATCGGCGTACGCCTCGGGGACGTACGCCTCGGGGACGAGGAGGACGGCCGATGACCCCGACCGGCCCGGCCGGCCTGCCCCTCACCCTGGCCGCGTTCGACCCGGGTGCCGACGGCGACCAGATCCTCGGCATCCTCGCCTGGTCCGCGTCCGCCTGCGGCGTCGCCGGGCTCATCACCATCGGCATCCAGATGGCGCTCCAGCTCCGCCGCGGCGACCCGGGCGAGGGCGGCGAACACTTCCGGGGCGTCTTCTTCGTCCTGCTCGGCTGCGTGATCGCGGCCTCGGCGGGCCCACTGGTCGCCGCACTGGGCGACCTGTCCATCTGAGCCCCGCCCCGCGCCTCACGCCTCACGCCTCACGCCCCATCCCCGTATCCGCGGTGACGCGTCTCCGCACACCCACCCATACACCTTTCATCCAGCTTCATCCACTTTCGTCATGATTCACGGAGGGCATCATGAGCACACTCCTGCACTCGGCCTCGGTCCTGCTGGCCGACGGCGCGGTACCCGACCCCACCCGCAACGCACCCGACCAGCTCACCGGCAAGGTCAACACCGTGCTGGGCATAGCCGCCTGGGCGGGCACTGCGGCCGGTGTCGCCGGCGTGCTGATCACCGGCGCGATGATGGCCATCTCCCTCAAGCGCGGGGAGAGTTCGGAGCACATGGGCCGGCTCGGCATGGTGCTCGGCGGCTGTGTCCTGGTGGCCACCGCCGGCCCGCTGATCCAGTTCGTCTTCCAGTGAGCCGGCGGGAGACGATCCTCATGCGAGACAAGTCGAACGACCGTCAGGACGGCTTCGGCGTCCCCTGGCGGGACGAGACCCCGGTACGACGGGAACCGGCCGGCCTGCACCGGCGCGCCCCGCGCGAGGACACCCCCGTCCCGCGTCCGCAGTGGGCCGAGGACGGGCCCCGCCCGTTCTGGCGGCAGCGCAGCTGGCAGCTGTCGGCGGGCTTCTTCGCCGTCGTGCTGTTCGTGGCCGCCGTCGTGGCGCTGACCAGGAGCGGTGGCTCGGGCAGCGGCGACGGCCCGGTCTCGGCGCGCGGCGGGCAGGTGGTGGCCCTGCCGACCATGCGCGGTGGCCGCCCCGAGGGCTGTGCCACCGGCGACGGCACCGGCGACGGGGACACCGCGCCGCCCACGGCCGTACCCGACGACGTGCAGTGGCGCGACCTGTCCGGCACCCGGGTGCCGGTCTCCGCCTCGGCGGGCCCCACCATGACGACCGGACCGGTGTGGTGGTGCTTCGCGCACACCCCGACCGGCGCCGCGCTCGCCGCGCACGTCATCCCGTCCCAGATGAGCGGGTCCGCCTGGCGGACGGTCGCCCGGACGCAGGTGGTCGCGGGCCGCGGCCGTGACCTGTTCGTCGCCCAGCGCGCCACGGTGCCCGACTCACCGCAGGGCGCCTCGGGTTCCTCGGCCGCGTACGCGGGGTTCTCCGTGCTGTCGTACCAGAAGTCGGCCGCGACGGTGGCGCTGCTCATCAAGACGGCCAGCGGCTACGCCGCCACGAACGTCGGGCTGCGCTGGGGCGACGGCGACTGGAAGGTCGCGCCCGCCGCCGACGGCTCGCTGCACACCCCCGTCCGGACCGTCTCCGGTCCCGGCGGTTTCCTCCTCTGGGGAGTGTGAGATGGCGACGACCTGTACCACCGGCAACCCGATCGCCGACGCGGCCAAGGGCTTCTTCGACTTCCTCGGCGACCCCATCGGCACGATCGTCGCGGGGATCGCGAACACCGTGCTGTCGGCCGCCATCTCGGTGTTCGGCAGCCTCACCACCGCCATCCCGACCCTGGCCGGGGAGGACTCGGCCCGCGCGGTCGACGACCAGACCCAGGGCATCGTGGTCTATCTGGCCGTCGGCTCACTGCTCTTCGCCGCCGCCCGGATGGCCCTGGAGCGGCGCGGGGACGCGGGCCGTACCGCGCTCAAGGGCGTCATCCGGATGATCCTCGTCGCGGGTGCCGCCACCACCGTCCTCACGGCGGCGGCCCGGCTCTCCGACCAGTACGCCGACGAACTCTTCGCCCAGGGCGCGCAGAACCAGCTCGACAACTTCGGCTGCCAGACCGACATCGAGTCCTTTCTGCTGCTGATCCTCGCCTTCCTGCTGCTGGTCGCCGGGATCGTGCAGACCATCCTGCTGTTCGTGCGGCTCGGCGTGATGATCCTGCTGCTGGGCACGCTGCCGCTGGCCGCGGCCGCCTCGATGACCGACTGGGGCGGCGGCTGGTGGCGCAAGCACATCGGCTGGATGGTCGCCTGGCTGCTCTACAAGCCGGCCGCCGGACTCGTGCTGTTCGCGGGCTCGGCGATCTTCACCGCGGGTGGTCAGGGCGGGGACGACGGCAACGGTGACATCAACCAGCGCATCGCCGGTATCGGCGTGATGCTGCTGTCCGCGATCGCGCTGCCCGCGCTGCTGAAGCTCGTCGTACCCGCCACGGCCGCGCTCGGCAGCGGCAACGCGATGTCCGTCGCGATGTCCACGGCCGGTTCGCTCGCCTCGGGCGCTCGGTCGACGGGCGGCGGCGGCAGCGGTGGCGGGGCCGGCCAGGCGGGCCCCTCGGGCGCGTCGGGCACCGGCGGTACGAGTGGCGGCAGCGGCGCGAGCGGCGGCAACGGCTCCGCCGGTACGACGGGTTCGGCCGGCTCGGCGGGGTCCAGCGGATCCGCGGGGTCCGCCGGCGGTGCCGGGTCCGCGGGCGGTGCGGGCGCGGCCGGTGGTGCCGGTGCGGCCGGTGCCGCGGCGGCGGCAGGGCCCGCGGCAGCCGCGGTCGCCGCGGCCCAGTTCGTCGGCCGCGTCGCCTCCGGCGCCGTCCAGGACGCGGACGGCGACCGGGGCCACAACAGCTGAGCACAGCGCCCCAAAGGGGCGCGGGGAACCGCGCGACAAGCCCCCACCGGCCGCCGGCAGACACACCACATCAGCCACCCCTCCCCTCCCACGTCAACACCTCCCACCCCACCCACCTCACACCTCACACGAGAAGGAGGTCCCCTCCCATGTCCACGGAAGCCGTCACCCATCCCACCTACGGGAACTGGCGTCGTCCGCGCAGGCCGGGTCTGGGTCCGCTCGGGCTCGTCGGCACCTTCGGTGTCTTCGGCGGGCTGATCCTGACCCTGCTGGTGTCGCTGATCTCGCTGACCGCGGCGCTGGTCGTGATCGGACCGCTGCTGCTGTTCCTGGTCCCGCTCGCCGTCCGGACCCAGGACGGCCGCAACGTCTACCAGTTGATGACCCTGCGGATCGGCTGGCGCCGCCGCAAGCGCAAGGGCGCCCACCTCTACGTCTCGGGCCCGCTCTCCCGCCGTCCCGGCGGCCGGTTCCGCCCGCCGGGGCTGCTGAACAAGGTCACCATGCACGAGGGCCGGGACGCCTACGACCGCCCGTTCGGCGTGCTGCACCACGCGGCCCGGGGCCAGTACACGATCGTCCTCGGCTGCGACCCCGACGGCGGCTCCCTGGTCGACCCCGACCAGGTCGACGTGTGGGTGGCGATGTGGGGCGACTGGCTGGCCCGGCTCGCCCACGAACCCGGGCTGCGCGGCGCCGCCGTGATCGTGGAGACCGCCCCCGACCCGGGCACCCGGCTCGCCAACGAGGTGCTGCCCCGTATCGCCCCCGACGCCCCGCCCGCCGCCCGCGCGGTGATGGAGGAGGTCGTCCAGCGCTATCCGAGCGCCTCCTCCGAGATGCACACGTACGTCACCCTCACCTACGGCACCCCGCCGGGCCAGAAACGCGGCCCGGACGACATCCTCACCGACCTCGCGATCCGGATCCCCGGCCTGCTCAGCGGGCTGGTCGGCGCGGGCGGCGGCGCGGCCTACCCGCTGTCCGCGGAGCGCATCGCCGAGGTCGTCCGCGTCGCCTACGACCCGGCGGTCGCCCCCGACGTGCTCAACGCCCGCGCCCAGCACGGCGGTACCGGCCTGGAGTGGGAGGACGCCGGGCCGGCCGCCGCGGTCGAGACCGTCGGCAGCTACCAGCACGACTCGGGCGTCTCCCGGACCTGGCTGCTGACGCTGGCGCCCCGGGGCACCGTACGGTCCTCGGTGCTGCGCGGGCTGCTGGAGGCGGCGCCCGGCACCCGGCGCAAGCGGGTCGCGCTGGTCTACCGGCCCATCGACCCGGCCACCTCGGCCCGGATCGTGGAGTCCGACCGGCGCAGCGCCCAGTTCATGGCGACGTCCGGTCGGGGCATGGTGCAGGCCCGCGCCGCCTCCGAGGTGCGCGCGGCCGAGCAGGCGGCGGCCGAGGAGGCGGCCGGTGCGGGGCTCGTCGAGTTCTCGCTGATGCTGACGGTCACCGTGGACTCGGACGCGGAACTCGCCGACGCCGGAGTGACCGTGCGCAACCTGTCGGCCGCCGCGCGCGTGCAGTTGCGGGCCGCCGACCGGATGCAGGCGGCGGCCTTCAACTGCACGCTCCCCGCCGGGCTGCTGCCCTGGGAGCAGACCCTGGTTCCGCAGCAGTTGCAGGAGGCACTGTGAGCAGGCGCGACAGCAAGAAGAAGCCGGCCGACCGGCTGTACGTGCCGGCCCGTGGCTGGGCCGGACCCGGTGGCGGGCGCGTCGGGCACATGGACCCGCCGACCATGTGGCGGGCCACCACCGTGCAGGCCTGCGGCATGTGGCCGTTCGCGGCGGGTTCCGGCTCGCCGATGACCGGGGTGCCGCTCGGGCAGCACCTGTTCACCGGGGCCACGGTGTGCGGCGACCCGCTGAACTGGTTCACCCGGGCCCGGTACATCTCCAACCCGTCCCTGTTCATGCTGGGCATGCCGGGACTCGGCAAGTCCACGCTGGTCAACCGGATGCTGATCGGGCTCGCCGCGACCGGGGTCGTACCGCTGGTCCTCGGCGACCTCAAGCCCGACTACGCCGACACCGTGCGGGCGCTGGGCGGTCAGGTGATCTCCATCGGGCGCGGGCGGGGCGGCATCAACGTCCTCGACCCGGGCGCGATGGGCGCGGCGGCGGCCCGGATCGGCGGGGAGGCCGGCGAGGTCCTCAAGGCCGAGACGCACGGCCGCGTCCTGAACATGGTGGCGGCGCTGATCACCATCGTGCGCGGCCGTCCGATGGACGACCACGAGCAGTCAGTGCTCTCCGCGGTCCTGCACCATCTGCGCGAGCGCACCCCGGCCGGCCGTTCGCTGCTGCTGCCCGATCTGCTGCGGGTGCTGACCGAGGGGCCGGACCGGGTGCGGGCGGTGACCCTGGACCGGGGCGACGACACCCGCTACCGGGACGCCGTGGACCCGCTGCACCGGTCCCTGCTGGGCATCCTGGACGGGCCGCTCGGCGACACCTTCGCCTCCGAGACGTCCACCAGGATCAACCCGGACGCGCCCGCCGTGTGCATCGACATCTCCGGCATCGGGGAGGCGGACACCCAGCTGACCGCCGCGGCGATGCTGGCCGCCTGGTCGGACGGGCTGGGTACGGTGGCCGCGGCGCACGCGCTGGCGGACGCGGGCCTTGCGCCCCGCCGCTGGTTCTTCACGGTCCTCGACGAGCTGTGGCGACCGCTGCGGGCCGCCTCCGGCATCGTCGACCGCATCGACGCGCTCACCCGCCTCAACCGCTCGCTCGGCCTCGGCGACGCGAAGATCACCCACACCCTGAAGGACGCGGAGGCCCTGGGCACGGACTCGGACCGGGCCAAGGCACGCGGGTTCGTGGAGCGGGCCGGGATGGTGGTGTGCGCGGGTCTGCCGCGGGCCGAGATGGAGGATCTGGGCAAGGTCGTGGGCCTGTCCCAGCGGGAGATCGAGCTGGTCTCCTCCTGGTCGTCCCCGCCCGGCTGGGGCACGTCCGGCGACCACGAGGAGCCGCCCGGCCGGGGCCGCTTCCTCATCAAGGTCGGCGGCCGTCCCGGCATCCCGATCCGGGTCGCCATCACCGACGTGGAACGCCGGCTCCACGACACGAACACCCGCTGGACCCCGAACGGGGTGACGACGAGCCGGGTGGTGGACCTCGGCGCGATCGGAACGGCCGAAGCTGCCGGGACGGCCGGGGCTGTCGGGACGGCCGGGGCTGTCGGGACGGTGGATGCCGGTGCCGGTGCCGCGGTGGAGGCCGTCCCGCAGGGCACCCCGCAGGTCGTCGTCCCGCAGGAGGCCGCGCAGTACGCCGTGCAGGGCACCCCGCAGGACGCCGCGTTCGGTGCCGCGCCCCTGGACGACCCGCCGACCATGCTACTGAGCCGACTGCGGAGGCCCGCATGAGCGCCGGGCGGCCCTCCGCCGGGGGCGGCCAGGAGATGGCGTCCTGGGCGGTCGTCGCGGTGGCCGCCGTGTCCCTGCTGGTGTTCACGCTGCTGTGGTGCGGCGGCACCCTGGGCGCCGGGCTCAGCGGGCACGGCTGGAGCGCGCCGCCGTTCGCGCTGTCCACCGTGGCGACGCTGGCCGCCGACGGCCCGGCCCGGCTGTGGCCCGGGGCGCCGCCCGCCGCGGTGTACGCGGGCCTGGCCGGTCTGCCCGCGCTGCTCGCGGTGCCCGTCGCCATCGGCGTACGACTGGTGCTGAAGCGGCTGGCGCGGCCCTCCGGGCTGGCCGGAAGCCGGGAGCTGGCCAGCATGTGCCCGCAGGGCATCGCGGCCCGCGCCCGCGACCTGCGCCCCACCCTGAAGGGCCGGGACCGCCTGGACCCGGACGAGACCGGCAACCTCCTCGGCGACCTCGACCCCTCAGGACCCGAACTCCGCTCCTCCTACGAGGACGTGGAGCTGGACCTGATGGCCCCCCGGGCCGGCAAGTCCACCGGCATCGCGATCCCCCGGGTGCTGCGCGCGCAGGGCCCGGTGCTGCTGACCTCGAACAAGTCCGACGTGTACGCCGTCACCCGCGCCGCCCGCGCCGAGGCCGGCACCGTGTGGACCTTCGACCCGCAGGGCATCGCGCACACCCCGCGCGAGATGTGGTGGAACATGCTCGGCGAGTGCACGACGATCGAGGGCGCCCGCCGGCTGGCCGGCCACTTCGTGGCGTCGGTCAACGACGACTCGTCCCAGAAGGACTTCTGGATCGCCGCCGCCCAGAACACCCTGACCGCCCTCTTCCTGGCCGCCGCGCGCGCCGGGGTCGACGTCCGCGAGCTGCTGTCCTGGCTCGCGGACCCGGCCGACCGCACCCCGATCGACCTGCTGCGGGACGCCGGACTCCCGGCGATGGCCGACCAGTTGCAGGGCACCGTCCGGGGCGCGGTGGAGACCAGGGACGGCATCTACGAGACCGCCCGGCAGACCGTCTCCTGTCTCCTGGACCCGGAGATCCTGGCCTGGGTGACCCCGGACCCGGACCTGCCCGAGTTCGTGCCGGCCGTCCACGTCCTCGGCCGCGACACCCTCTACCTGCTGTCCAAGGACGGCGGCGGCTCGGCTGCGGGCGTCATCGCGGGCATCGCGGACGCCACCATGCGGGCCGGTGTGGTGGCGGCGGAACGGATGGGCGGCCGCCTTGACCCGCCGATGACGGCGGTCCTGGACGAGGCGGCGAACGTCTGCCGCATCTCCGACCTCCCCGACCTGTACTCCCACTTCGGCTCCCGCGGCATCAACGTCGTGACGCTGCTGCAGAGTTACCGGCAGGGGGCGCGGGTCTGGGGCGACGCCGGCATGGACGCGCTGTGGAGCGCGGCGACCGTCAAGCTGCTCGGCGCGGGCCTGGACGACGCGGACTTCGTGCAGAAGATCTCCACCCTGGTGGGCCAGCACGACGTCCGCACCCCCAGCGTCTCCCGCAGCAAGGAAGGCACCTCGCGCTCCTACTCCTACCGCCAGGAGTCGGTGCTGCCGCCGGACCGGATCCGCGCCCTCCCCAAGGGCACGGCCCTGCTCCTCGCCACCGGCATCCGGCCGGCCCTGATCCGGCTGCGCCCCTGGTACAAGGAGCCGGACGCGGGCCCCGTCTCCGCGGCGGCGAAGGCGGAGACGGCGGCCATCACCGAGCGGGCGGCGGCCCGGCTGGGGGCCGGGCCGGTGCCGCTCACCAAGGCGACGGAGCAGGTGGACAAGGACCCGGCCTCGACGGGCGCGTAACCGGGGCCACACGGTTCGGGCCGGGAGCGGGGTTCCGCTCCCGGCCCGAAGTCCTGCCCGCCGTCCCGCTCGGTGTCCTGCCCGACGGGCCGGTGGTCACCGCGACAGACCGACCGCGGCAGCGATGCCGAAGGCCAGCGTGCAGGACACGAACCAGGCGAAGGCCGCGCCCCACGGCTGCCGGCCGGGAGCGGCGGCACGCCGGTCCCCGCCCGCCCCGCCGGTCCGCCGCCCCGGGAGGAACGGCCGCGGCCGGACCGCGCGTACGGCTTCGTACACCGCGCGTGCCAGACAGCCGATCCCTGTGACCGTGCCGAACGCCTGAATCACCAACTCGCCGTCCATGACTCTCCTTGACTCTCCTCGGCTCTCGTTCGCCTCTTGCTCACCCGGCCTCCCGGCCGCACGGACACGGCGGGCCCACCGGTCCAGGGCGCGTTCCGCGCCCGGCCCGATGGGCCCGCCGTGCGGGTCCCGCCCACTCGTGTGACTAACTGAGCTGGTTTGTCGGGTTGTTGTTGGTGGGCAGGACTGGAACGGGGTTCGTGCCCGACGTGGACGCCAGCGACGAGCTGGCGTTGTTCTGGAGGTTCTGGCTTCCGGCCGGGACCAGGCTCGCGGCGGCGGCGGTCTGCTTCTCCACCAGGATCTTCTCCGAGGTCTTGATCAGGGAGTCCATCCCCTGGACGAAGTTGTCCCTGAACTTGTCCTTCGCGCCCGACATCTTGGCACCTTCGTTGGTCACCTCGAAGGGCTTTTTGTCGTCGATGACATGAGCGAAGTCGATGAGCTTCGCGTCCACCACGGCATTTCCATCGGTCTTGTCCTTGCCCGAGACCGTGAAGACGCTGGAGGCGACCAGACCGATGTCGGTCGTCTTCACCGCGTCCCTGATGCCCTTCATCTTGTCCACCATCTGCTGCCACACCGCAGGATCGTCCGAGAACTTGCTCAGGATCTTCTCGGACTTCATGCCGGCCAACGTACGATTCGAGTTCGCGTCATCCCCGGCCACCACACGCCAGTTGCGGGTGGCGGACCCGGTGGCGATGTCGAAGAACTTGAGCTTGATGGACTTGACGACCGCTTCCGGGGCGCTCTTCCCCTGCTGCTCCGTGTTGTCCCGGTAGCTCGTCGTCTGAGAGCCGATCTTCATGTCCAGGACCTTCTTCTGCTGGACGTTCGCGATGTTCTCCATGTACACGTACTTCTTGTCGTCCAGGGCGGCCTTCTGGGTGTCGTCCAGGTCGTTCTGCAGCGCGTTGCGCACCTGTTCGGCGGTGTAGGTCTGGGGCACCACACCCTGCATCGCCGGGTACTCACCGTTCCGGACCCGTTCGTAGAACTCGTTCTCCGTGTTGTGGCTCCCGGCCGGCTTCTGCACGATCTGCCGGTCCGCACCGAGGAACTGGAGGTCGCCGTGGCCGCCCGCGCTCTTGGCCTCCTTTTTCTGCTGTTCCTGTTCCTGTTCCTCATCGGTGCCGTAGCCCAGCTCGATGTGGATTTCCTCGTTCTTCTTCGTTTCCTTGGCCATGCGAACGCTCCTTTGTGGGATACCTCAGCAGTCCACAACGTGTCCGGCACGAGCGGGAGTTCAACCGAACCGAATCCACTTGAACCCCCGTCCGGCCCCTGGCGTAGTGCGGGGTGAAACGGCCACCCCACAAAGGACCGGAGTACCTCGAATGCCCTCCGTGCAGGAACAGCGAGAACGCGAAGAACACGAAGTGGACGAACAAGCGCAGCAGAAGCCGGTTTTCATCCTCTATCTGACGGGCGCCGAACACGACGAGGCCCTGCAGGGGCTGACGCAGTGGGTGCGCCATCTCCTGCTGCCGGTCTACGGCCGGGAGGTCACCTCCACGGCTCCCTGGTGCACCAGTTGGTGGCTGCACCGCGAGGCCGTGGCCCAGCTGTACGGCCTGTGGCTGTCCTGGCAGGAACTGACGAGCGCCGCCGCCGGGTTGACCGGCCCCGCCATCTGGCACCGTGACCATCTCGCGCACGTCATGAACGCGCTCCGCGATCCCTCCGGCCCGTTCGCGGGCTGCAAGGCGAGCGGTCACCGGGAGAAGGAGCCCCCGGGGATGGCGCCCTACGAGGAGTGAGCCACCGTCACCGGGAGTGGGTGGACGTCACCGACACGGTCAGCGACGGCAGTCGCACGGTGGCGTTCTCCCCGCTCCTGGTCGGGCCCTGGCCCAGCGACTCCGTGTTGACCCCGCGCAACGCCGCCGCCTCGGCGACCGACGGCGGCGCCGGGGGGTACGCGACCGTGTCCAGCGCCGGCCGGACCTCCTTCCAGGTGTCGGCGTCGTGCAGCAGGGCGTAGCCGAGTTCGTGCGCCACCGCCTGCTCCCGCGGGTTCGGGCCCAGGTGCCCGGCGAGCACGTCGGCCAGCCTCATGTCCCGGTACTCGCCCCGCAGCCCCACCCGGTCCGGCACGGTGACGCCTTCCAACTCCTCGCGGGCGAACCCCTGTTCCTCGATCAGCCAGCGGCTCACCGTCTCCCGGTCCACGGCTCCGTCCCCCGCGAACTCCCGCACGTCCTCCCGCAGCCGCTCCGGGTCCTCGTAAAGCGGCACCAGAAGCTTCCGGACCCCGTCCGGGAGGGGCGTGTCGTCGTTCCGCAGGACGATGTCCCGTACGGGGGCGGGGGCGGACGGCACGGGCACCCGCGGCGGATACGGCGCACGCGACACCGCCGGGTCCTGGGGCCCCTGGGGTCCCTGAGATCCCTGAGGCATCTGCGGCCCTTGCGGCCCCGGCGACGTCTGCGAAGTCGGCGAGTTCGCCGATGTCTGCGAAGTCCGCGGTGAAGCCCCTGCCGTCGACGGCATCCGCGAGGCCTGAGGAGTCGGCGCTTCCTGCTGCGACTGCGGCGACTGCGGTGTCCGTGGTGCCTGCTGCGCCGCCCGCCCCATCAGTTCGCCCAGCGCCCGGACCACCTTGTAGTACCGCAGGTCCTCCTCGCCGCCCAACGCGTCGAGGAGGTTCTTCCGCCACCCCTCCCCCGCGCCCTGACCTTGCCCCTGCCCTCGTCCGGCGGCCTCCGGCGCGAAGTCGACGACGTCGATGCGCCCTTCCTGGCGGAGGTCCACGAGAAGGTTCGCGTGCCGGGGCTCGACCCCGGCGACCCCGGCCTGCCGGACCGTCCCCTCCTCCTTCAGCTCGCCCAGGACCTCCCAGGCCTCCTTGACCTTTTCCTCGGGCGCGTCGAGATTGCCGATCACCGCGGCGTCGAGGTGCCCGTCGAACTTCGCCGCGACCTCCTGGAGCCTGGCCTTGAGATCGGCCCGGCTCTCGTCCGGCCGTACGTCGAACCGGTAGAGGACCTCCATCTCCTCCCGGTCAGCCCCGCTGTCCCGGACCGCCTCGGCCAGTTCGTCGGTCGTACGGCCGTAGCCCTCCCCCGCGTCGAACCGGCGGTAGCCGAGATCCACGGCGTCCCGCACGTCCTGCGTGCTCCGCCCTTCCAGCCCGAACACGGGCCACGGCTTGTGCGCCATGCGCACCCGCCTCCCCTCTCCACTGCCTTCCGGTGTCCCCGGCAGTCCCACGCCAAGGCACTCCTGCACCGACACAACGGCGGACGCTCGGAACCCGGTTCACGTCTCCCTTGAACCGCCCGCCCCGGCCGAGCCGTTGAGGTCACCACGACCCGGGACCGCACGGTGAGACACCAGCAGGGAGTGCTCCCATGAACGGCACAGTCTCGAACTTCCACTACGGCGCCATGACTCCGGTCACGGCCTATCTGATGGCCTGCCTGGGCTCGGCGCTCGGCCTGCGCTGCACCACGCGGTCGCTGCGCCGCGCCCGGCCGGGTCACAGGGCGGGCTGGCTGCTGCTGGGCGCGGTGTCGCTCGGCTGCGGCATCTGGACCATGCACTTCATCGCCATGATCGGCTTCGGTGTCGCGGAGACCCCCGTGGACTACGACCCGGAGCGGACGATGCTCAGCCTCGTGATCGCGATCGTCGTGGTCGCCGTGGGCGTCTTCCTCGTCGGCTACCGGGGCGCCGCACCCGCGAACCTGGCCGCGGCGGGCGTCTTCACCGGACTCGGGGTGGCCGCCATGCACTACGTCGGCATGGCCGCCCTGGAGATGCACGGAGCCGTGCACTACCGGACGGCGGAGGTGGTGCTGTCCGTGGTGATCTCCGTGGTCGCCGCCACCGCGGCCCTGTGGGCGGCGGTCTCGGTGCGCGGGGCCTGGCCGGCCTTCGGGGCGAGCCTGGTCATGGCGATGGCGGTGACCGGCATGCACTACACGGGCATGGCCGCCGTCACGGTCCGGCTGCACGCGGTCTCGCCGGCCGCCCAGTCGTCCGTGGGGCTGCTGTCGTTCCTGCTGGTGATGCTCGCCGGACCGCTGGTGGCCCTGCTGGTGGCCGGCGTGATCGTCATGTTCGACCCGGACGTCGTCCTGGGCGACGGCCCCTGGAACACACCGGGCACGACCCCCGGCACACCCCGGCACGCCCTCGCGAGATCCCCGCACACGACCCCGTAGCCGGCGCCCCGGCCCCCCCACCCCAGGACCGCGGGGAACTGCGCGAACGGCCACGACGGCGCCGCACCCGCCGGACGGCATCAGATGATCAGCCCATCCGGAATGTCACTCACGCACCCGGCGTTGCGGTCGTGCATGAATCGCCTCATGGGATTTCTCCGGGGAGTCGGCGGCAGGGTGTGGACGTACGTCCGCAGCGCCCCCGGTACGTACATCTGGCTGGCGATTCTCTTCATGACGGCCGTGGCGGTGCACCACATGTCACCGGAGTTCGAGCAGCAGTTCCTGCGGCAGCGGTCCACCAACATCCGGGAGCTGTCGGACAACCCGGTGCGGGTGCTGGTGGCCAGCGCGATGTGGATCGAGGGCGGGCACTGGGTGCCGTACGCCTTCCTCTACACCGTCTTCCACGCGCCGGCGGAACGCTGGCTGGGCACCGTCCGCTGGCTGGCGGTGTGCGTGACCGCGCACGTGCTCGCCACCCTGATCAGCGAGGGCGCGCTGCTGAAGGGGATCCACGACGGCATCGCCCCGCACTCCGCGGTCAACACCCTGGACATCGGGGTGAGTTACGCGCTGGCCGGGGTGATCGCGGTGCTCGCGTACCGGATCGCGACGCCCTGGCGGTACGCGTACCTCGGGGCCGTCCTGCTGGTCTACGGGCTGCCGCTGACCGAGTCGCCGACCTTCACCGACCTCGGTCACTTCGTCGCCGCCCTGCTCGGTCTCGCCTGCTATCCGCTGGTCAGAGGGCGCGGAAAAGCATGGAATCCGAAGGAGACACTGGCCGCCCTCAAGGGTTAGCGTCCAGGTCATGAGCAGCTCGGCAAGCAGGTCGGCAAGCGGGGTCGTCAACGGCGGCATCTCCTTCTGGTACGCGGACGACGGCCTCCCGGCGGTACGGGAGCCGCTCGCCGGTGACACCTCGGCGGACGTGGTGATCGTGGGCGGCGGGTACACCGGCCTGTGGACCGCGTACTACCTGAAGAAGGCCGCCCCCTTCCTCCGGATCACCCTCCTGGAGCAGAAGTTCTGCGGCTACGGCGCCTCCGGCCGCAACGGCGGCTGGCTCTACAACGGCATCGCCGGCCGCGACCGGTACGCCGCGCTGCACGGCCGCGAGGCCGCCGTACGCCTGCAGAAGGCCATGAACGACACCGTCGACGAGGTCGTCGCGGTCACCGCGGCCGAGGGCATCGACGCCGACCTGCACAAGGGCGGGGTGCTGGAGGTCGCCACCACCCCGGCCCAGCTGGCCCGGCTGAAGGCGTTCCACGCGCACGAGCTGTCGTACGGCGAGCAGGACCGCGAGCTGTACGGCGCCGGGGAGACCCGGGAGCGGATCCGCGTCGCCGACGCGGTGGGCGGCACCTGGACCCCGCACGGCGCCCGGCTGCACCCGGTGAAGCTGGTGAAGGGCCTGGTGGCGGCCGTGGAGGCGCTCGGTGTGGACATCCACGAGTCCACCCCGGTGACCGAGATCCGGCCCCAGCACGCCGTCACGCCGTACGGCACGGTCCGCGCCCCGTACATCCTGCGCTGCACGGAGGGCTTCACCGCGAACCTGAAGGGCCAGAAGCGCACCTGGCTCCCGATGAACTCCTCGATGATCGCCACCGAGCCGCTGACGGCGGAGCAGTGGGCGTCGGTGGGCTGGGACGGCCGGGAGACCCTCGGGGACATGGCGCACGCGTACATGTACGCGCAGCGCACGGCCGACGGGCGGATCGCGCTCGGCGGGCGCGGGGTGCCGTACCGGTTCGGGTCGCGCACCGACAACGACGGCCGCACGCAGGACGCGACGGTCGAGGCGCTGCGCGAGATCCTCGTCCGGTTCTTCCCGTCCCTGGCGGGTGTCGCGGTCGAACACGCCTGGTCCGGGGTGCTCGGGGTGCCGCGGGACTGGTGCGCGACCGTCACCCTGGACCGGTCGACGGGGCTCGGCTGGGCGGGCGGCTACGTCGGCTCCGGGGTCGCCACCACCAACCTCGCGGCCCGGACCCTGCGGGACCTCGTGCGGCTCGACTCCGGTCAGGCCGGCCGCACCGACCTCACCGAGCTGCCCTGGGTGAACCACAAGGTCCGCAGGTGGGAGCCGGAGCCGTTCCGCTGGCTCGGCGTCCAGGGCATGTACGCCACCTACCGCGCCGCCGACCAGCGCGAACGGCTCCGCCCGAGCACGGAGTCGTCGCGCCTGGCGCGGGTCGCGGACCGGGTCGCCGGGCGGCACTGAGGTCACGCCCCGCACGGGCGCCCCCGGAAACCCGTTGAGGCTGTGTCCCACCTGTGTGCGACCATCGCCCCAACGTCCGTATTCCAGGGGGGAATTGATGACGCTTCCCGTGCCCGGCACCGGTCCCGGTCCCGGTACGACGGCGAGACCCGGGCGGCTCACCGCCGTGACGGTCCTGGTCGTATCGCTGCTCACCTCGCTGCTCACCCTCACCGGCGCCGGGCCCGCCCGCGCCGACGACCCGGTGTGCGCGCCGCTCGCCCTCGCACCCTTCGGCGACCCCGGGGACGCGCAGGCCGAGGTGTCGGTGCCGGCGGACGGCAGTACCTGCTACACCCTCACCGCCGAGGCGCCCGGCCTGCACCTGGTCTCCCTCGGCACCGGCAGCAGCAACCTGTACCCGCAGCTGTACACCGCCGACGGCACCCAACTCGACTGCTACGACAACGAGTACGGCGTCAAGGGCTGGTGCGACCTGCCCGCGGCCGGCGCCTACACCCTCAAGGTCGTCAACACCGGCTGGGACCTCGCCGCCTCGACGCTCACCGTCGTCCCGCTCGGCTCGGCCACCCCGGGCTGCTTCGATCCGGCCGGCACCGGCTGGGACCAGCCGCCCGCCACCCGCACCAGCGTGAGCCCGGCCGAGGTCGACTGCCAGCCCTTCACCGGGCAGCCCGGCGAGCGCATCCGCCTCACCGCCGCCACCTCGGTCTACGGCAGCGCCACCGCATGGCTCACCGACGCGACCGGAGCCCGTATCTGCCCGCACTTCCCGGAGGACGGCGAGGACAGCTGCGTGCTGACCGGCAGCGGCCCCTACCGGGTGATCTCCCAGGTCGGCTACTCGGAGAACGGCTTCCCGGCCGGGTACACGGTCGCCGCCCGCCGCCTGAACGACCCGCAGGGCTGCACCACCGCCCCGGTCCGCCCCTACGGCGCCCTGGACCCGCAGGATCTCACCGTCGGCGGCTGCCACACCTTCACCACCGGCAAGGCCGGCCTCTACACCGTCCACTACGTCGACGAGGACCGCGGCACCGGCCCGGTCCAGGTCTACGACGCGGACGGCAGAACCGTGTGCCGCTCCGGCACCGACCCGTGCCGGGTGCCCGCGGCCGGCACCTACACCGCGATCCCCGAGGGCCCCGCCCGCCAGGGCGTGATCGTCCTCGACCGCGCCTCCGACGCCGGCTGCGTGACCACCGGCTACGGCCTGCACCAGGGCGAGCTGAGCACTCCCGGCCAGTACGACTGCCTGACCCTGCCCGCGCCGCAGAACGCCCGGATCGCCGCGCTCAGGCCGCTGGCCTCCGCCGGCGTCCACCCCGACGTGGAGGTCGTCGACGCCGACGGCACCGCCCAGTGCGACGCACAGGCCCTCGCGGACGGCGACTGCGCGCTCACCGGCACCGCGCCCTACCGCGTACTGCTGCACAGCGAGTACCAGGCCGAGGGCGCGACCGGCACCTACGCCCTCGCCCTGCACCGCACCGACGCCCCCGAGGGCTGCCCGGTGCTGCCCGCGGGCAGCTTCGCGGCCGACGGCGCGAAGGCCACGTTCGCCACCGGCGGCGGTGTCTTCTCGCAGTGCCTGAGCATCCCGGCGGACGCCCACACCGGCGCCGAGCTGCTCCAGCTGACCGCCACGTCCGGGGACGTACCCGCGAAGTTCTCGGTGCTGGACGCCACCGGCAAGAAGGTCTGTGAGCGCTACGCCTCCACAGACGGCTGGACCGTCTGCGCGCTCACCCCGGGCAAGGCCCACACCGTCCTGGTCACCGGTCAGGACAATGCGGCCGCGTACACGCTGACCCGCCGGGACGTCACCGCCTCCGCGACCTCGGCGGGCTGCGCGAGGACCGCGGCGGCCAAGGTCGGCGGCGCCTCCGTGCAGCGCGGTTACGGCGCCGCCGGCACCGTCGACTGCGTCCAGGTCACCACCCCCGCCGCCACCGACGTCGTCCACGTCAACGCGCGGGACGCGCTCGGCACGGCGAACATCGCGGTGTTCGGTGGCGACGGCAGGAGCGAGTGCTCCTTCCGCAACAGCGCCTGCGCGGTCACCGGGTCCACCACCCACCAGGTCCTGGTGCAGACCCCGGCCGCGCTGAAGGCCGCGCCCCAGTACCACCTGGACGCCCTGCGCATCGCGACCGCCGACGGCCCCGCGCCCGAGTGCACCAGGGTCCCGTCGGTGTCGTACGGCTACGGCCCGGTCACCGGCACCCTCGACGAGGCGCACAGCGCCGTCTGCGCGGTCCTGCCGACCGCCGGTCTCGACCGCTTCTCGGCCGACATCGAGGACACCACCGGCGCGACCGCGACGGCCGTACCGGCGCTGTACAACCCGGCGTCCTGGCGCAACGGCTGCGTCCACTACCTCGGTACGGACGGTGACGGCTACGACTGCGCCGCGCTCGGCTCGTCCGCGGCGGCCACCCCGACCGTGTTCCTGCTCGGCCTGCCCGAGACCGCGTCCCGCACCGCCTACAGCGCCCGGCTGGCCTGTTCCTCCACGCTCTGCGGCACCGACAAGGTGAGCGTCACGGGGATCAGCCCGGCCACCGGGGTGAGCGGTACGAAGGTGAAGGTGACGGTCACCGGCACCGCGCTCGGCCCGGCCACGCAGGTACGGCTGAGCCTGTCCGGCCGGACGATCTCCGCGAAGGCCGACTCGGTCGCCGCGGACAACCGCTCGGTGACGGCCACCCTGGACCTGACCGGAGCGGCCGTCGGCGCCTGGAACGTCAGCGTGCTGTCGTTCTGCTGCGAGTACCCGAGCGGCACCTTCACGGTGACCCAGCCCCAGTTGGCGAGCACGGCCGCCCCGAAGATCACCGGCACGGCCAAGGTCGGCGCCAAGGTCACGGCCACGACCGGGAGTTGGTCGGCGGCCCCGACCTCCTACACCTACCAGTGGAAGGCCGACGGCAAGGCCGTCTCCGGGGCGACCGCCGCGTCGTACACCGTCCCGGCGGCCCTGCTCGGCAAGAAGCTCACGGTGACCGTGACGGCCGTGAAGAGCGGCTGGACCGGCGGGTCGGCGACCTCGGCCGCCGCGACGGTCGCCAAGGGCGACGCCCCGAAGGCCACCAAGGCCCCGGCCGTCACCGGCACGGCGAAGGTCGGCAGGAAGCTGACGGCGGCCCACGGCACCTGGAGTCCGGCGGCCACCTCCTACGCGTACCAGTGGTACGCGAACGGCAAGGCCATCAGCGGGGCCACCAAGTCCACGCTGACCCTGAAGACGGCCCAGAAGGCCAAGAAGATCACCGTGAAGGTCACGGCCCACCGCACCGGCCACAAGGACGGCACCGCGACCAGCGGGCCGACGAAGACGGTCACCGGCTGAACACCGGCCCACCGGGGGAACGAACGGAGCCCCCTGTCGGATTCGAACCGACGACCTTCGCTTTACAAGAGCGGCGCTCTGACCAGCTGAGCTAAGGAGGCGTGCGCCCACTCCGGGTGGGCGCCTCGTGCAGTGTACCCACGTCGCGGGCGGGCCCTGTCGAAAATTTCCGCGAAGTTCACAGGGCTCCAGGTACTGACATACAGGGTGAACGCCAGGTACCGTCCTGATCCAGTTCACTCGCGTGGACCACCCGAGTGGACTACACCAACCGCCTTCCTACAACGGATCGTCCGGCACGTTCCTGCCGGTAGAAGGGGGCCTCTGAGCCATGGCCACTGTCACGTTCGACAAGGCGACCCGGATCTACCCGGGCTCCACCAAGCCCGCCGTCGACGGCCTCGACATCGCGATCGAGGACGGCGAGTTCCTCGTCCTCGTCGGCCCGTCGGGTTGCGGCAAGTCCACCTCGCTCCGGATGCTCGCGGGCCTGGAGGACGTCAACGGCGGCGCCATCCGCATCGGTGACCGCGACGTCACGCACCTGCCGCCCAAGGACCGGGACATCGCCATGGTGTTCCAGAACTACGCGCTCTACCCGCACATGAGTGTCGCCGACAACATGGGCTTCGCGCTCAAGATCGCCGGCAAGCCGAAGGCGGAGATCCGGCAGAAGGTCGAGGAGGCCGCGAAGATCCTCGACCTCACCGAGTACCTGGACCGCAAGCCGAAGGCGCTCTCCGGCGGTCAGCGCCAGCGTGTCGCGATGGGCCGCGCCATCGTCCGTGAGCCGCAGGTCTTCCTCATGGACGAGCCGCTGTCCAACCTGGACGCCAAGCTCCGCGTCTCGACCCGTACGCAGATCGCGTCGCTCCAGCGCCGCCTCGGCATCACCACCGTCTACGTCACCCACGACCAGGTCGAGGCCATGACGATGGGCGACCGCGTCGCGGTCCTCAAGGACGGTCTGCTCCAGCAGGTCGACTCGCCGCGCAACATGTACGACCGCCCGGCCAACCTCTTCGTCGCCGGCTTCATCGGCTCCCCCGCCATGAACCTGGTCGAGGTCCCGATCACCGACGGCGGCGTGAAGTTCGGCAACAGCGTGGTGCCGGTCAACCGCGACGCGCTCAAGGCCGCCTCCGACAAGGGCGACCGCACGGTCACCGTCGGCGTCCGTCCCGAGCACTTCGACGTCGTCGAGCACAACGGCGAGGCCGCCTCCGCCCTGTCCAAGGACACCGAGGACGCCCCGGCCGGTCTCGCGGTCTCCGTGAACGTCGTCGAGGAGCTCGGCGCCGACGGCTACGTCTACGGCAGCGCCAAGGTCGGCGACGACCTCAAGGACCTGGTCGTCCGCGTCAGCGGCCGCGCGGTCCCGGAGAAGGGCGCCACGCTGCACGTCGTGCCGCGGCCGGGCGAGACCCACGTGTTCTCGACCTCCACGGGCGAGCGTCTCACCGACTGAGCGATCCGACGGGTCGATCCGACGGGTCGATCAAGCAGAGAAACCTCTGACCAGGGTGAATCCACCCAGGTTGACGACAAGGGCCCCGCGACCTGCTGCGGGGCCCTTTTCGTTGCCCCGATTTACCCCGACAAGCGGGTGGTTTTCGAGCAGTGTGCGTCAACCCCGTACCCGAAACACGGCACTTCTCCATCCCCCGAACCGGTGACTAAATGTCGCCAAATCATTACCGCACGCTACCCTCACACGCGTGAAGCACTCCACCACCCCTCAGACGCGACGCGGCCACCGGGGCGGCCCTGCCCGCCGGATCGGCCGCACTCTCGCCCTTGTCCTGCCCGTCGTCCTGGTGCTCTCCGGGACCCTCGCGGTCACCCGCGTCAACTGGACCGGGTCCCCGCGGAGCTCGGTGCTCACCGCGACCGACGTGACCGACGCGCACGTCTCCTCCAAGGCGGTCTCCCAGGCCCCGCAGGACGTGCTGCGGGAGCAGCTGATGACCGAGCTCCAGGACAGGAACCCGGGCCAGGTCCTCACCCACCTCCAGCAGGCGGTCAACGGCCACCCGGCGCTGGCGAAGCACTGCACGTCCATCGCCCGTGCGCTGGGCCGGGCCGCGGTGCGGATGTACGGCGCCTCGCGCGCGCAGTCGTACGCCCGCCCGGTCTGCGACACGTCCTTCGCGTCGGGTGTGCTGGCCGCGCACAGCTGACCGCGGCTCGGTAGGTAGCAGGTAACGGCTCCTTAAGGGGTTCATCCGCCGGGAAACCGGCGCCGGGGCGCGTCGTACAGTTCGGGCATGACCCATCCGAACGCCGCGTTGCGCCCCACTCAAGCCGTGGTCCTGGCCGGTGGCCAGGGCTCACGGCTTCGTCCGTACACCGACGACCGGCCCAAGCCGATGGTCGAGATCCCGGGTACGGGCACGCCGATCATCGGCCACCAGCTGACCTGGCTCGCCGAGGAGGGCGTCACGGACGTGGTGGTCTCCTGCGGCCATCTCGCCGAGGTCCTGCAGAAGTGGCTGGCGACGGCCGACCTGCCGCTCTCCGTCACCACGGTGGTGGAGAGCGAGCCGCTGGGCCGGGGCGGCGGCCTCAGGTACGCGGCCGCGCACCTTCCCCACTCCGACCGGCCCTGGTACGCCACGAACGGCGACATCTGGACGCGGTTCTCGCTGCGCGACATGGCCGACTTCCACACGGAGCGGGACGCGGTGGCGACGCTGGCGCTGGCCCGGCCGCGGATTCCGTGGGGCGCCGTGCAGACCGACGGCTTCGGCCACATCACGGACTTCATCGAGGCGCCGCCGTCGACGTTCGAGATCAACGCCGGCGTCTACGTCTTCTCTCCCGAGTTCGCCGCGATGCTGCCGGAGCGGGGCGACCACGAGCGCACCACGTTCCCGCACCTGGCGCGGAGCCGGCAGCTGGCCGGGTTCCCGATCCCGCAGGGGGCGTACTGGCGGGCGATCGACACGGCGAAGGACCTGACGGAGGCGGCGAAGGAACTGGCCTCGCTGGGGCGGTAGGCCGAGGGGGGTTGTTGCGGCCGCTTCGTCGACCGCGGGCCGACGAGCGCCGTTCGCACAGTTCCCCGCGCCCCCTCGGGGGGGGCGAGCCGTCATTTTTGGCTGCCGGTCCGTCGTGGTTGATCGCGCAGTTCCCCGCGCCCCTCTGAGGAGGGCGAAGCGCCGTCGTCCGCTGCCGGTCCGTCGTGGCTCGGCGCGCAGTTCCCCGCGCCCCTTAAACGGGGCGCTGCGGCAGCGCCCCGTTTAAGGGGCGCGGGGAACTGCGCGAGCAGCCACGATGGTGGCGCGGTCGGCGGACGGCACAGCGGGCCCCTTCGGTACGCCGCAGCCCCGCGCCTGTGATGCGCGGGGCTGTGGTGGCTGTCAGCCGAGGAGGCCGCCCACCAGGCCGGGCTGGCCCGAGGAGGAGGCGCCGCCGGAGGTACCCGTGCCGGTGCCGCCGGTGGTCGTGGACGTGCCGCCCGTCGCGGTGCCGCCCGAGGTCGGGCCCGCCGTGGTGGGGGCCGGGGCGGTGTGCTGGGGCGGAGCCTGGCCCGTGGTGCCCTGGGTCTGGCTGGGGGTCGTCGTGGTGGCGCCGCTCGTGGTGCGGTCCGCACCCGGTGTGGTCGCCGCCTGCGAGGGGCTCGCGGTGGCACCCCCGGAGGGAGCCGTGGAGGCCGACGGAGTCTTCCGGTGGGGCTTGGCCGACTCGCCGGGCAGCGGAGAACCGGGGAGGTTGTTGCGGGGCGCCTCACCGGGGCCGGGGACGACCACGCGGCTGGAGTCGCGGACCGCGCCGCCCAGGAGGGAGCCGATGAGCAGGGTCAGACCGATGGTGACGGCCGTGATCAGGGCACCGCGGCGCAGCACGTAGGCGCGCAGGTCCCAGATGTCGGAGTGCGGGCCGAGGCGTCGCCAGGCGCTGCCCGCCAGCCTGCCGTCGATGGAGTAGACGGGGGCGCCCGCGATGATCAGCGGCGACCAGGCGGCGAGGTAGATGATGTCGGGGGCGTCGTACGCGGGGACGGTCTTCCAGCTGACGGTGACGATGAGCGCGGCGGAGAGCAGCGCGCCGACGACCGCGGCCACCCGCTGCCAGCAGCCGAGGACGGTCAGGACGCCGACGATCACCTGGAAGAAGGCGATGACGAGGCCGGAGCCGACCGGGTGCTGGAGGGCGAACTGGCGCAGCGGCTCGGCGACCTCCCAGGGGTGCAGCGTGTTGAGCCAGGTGACCATGGAGCCGCGCTTGCCGCCGTCGAAGTAGACGGGGTCGCAGAGCTTGCCCATGCCGGCGTAGACGGAGATGAAGCCGAGGAAGATGCGGAGCGGGAGGAGGACCACGCCCAGGTTCATCCGGCGGCCGGGGTAGTAGGCGTGCCGGGCCGGGTCCCCGTCGCCGGCCCGCCGGGCCGACCGCGGTTCGTCGAAGTCCTCGAACTCGTCGTCGCCGTAAGGCGGTTCGCCGTAGGCCGAGTCTCCGTAGGCCGAGTCTCCGTAGCCCGGGACGCCGTAGGCCGGGTCCTCGTAGGCGCTGCCCACCGGCGGCATGTTCGGGAGCAGCCGGTTCTCGCCGGAGGCCGGGGAGCGCGGGTGGCCGACCGTCGGCGTCTCGACGGTCTGTTCGAGAACGTCGTAGCGGTCGTCGACGCGCGGGATGACCCGGGTCGCGCCCGCCGGTTCGGCCGGCTCCTCGGCGTGCCGGACGCTGCCGCCCCGTACTGCCTGGAGCAGCCGGTGGGCCCCGGTGTCGTCGGGCGCGGACTTGCCGCTCCAGACGACCGGGCGGCGCCGGCCGGGCGCCGCCCCCGCTCTGCCCGCCGTGCCGACGACCGGGATGCGCGCGGTGTCCTCGGTGGCGCTCAGGTGCCGTGCGACCCGGGGTGATTGGGTACGCCGTGTCGATACGCCCAGCTGCACGCGGAAACTCACGTGGTTGACGATGACCTGCGCCGGATCGCTCGGCACCTTCACCATGCTCAGCGCGGGAGCGTCGTCGAGCCCGGAATCGAATCCGGAGCGGAATCCCGGCGAGCGGTCCCCCGTGGGTGTGCGGGGTGTTCTGGTGTCCACACTCATCTAACCGAGTGACGTGGAGTTAGGACACTGCTTTGACCGGCCGGATGTGTCCGGACCCCGTCAAGGATGTCCCGGACGCCGGAATTAACCCGTGCAGGTGAGGTTACGGACGTTTGTTCACCCGCGTCGGCGCGCCGCCTCGTACAGCACGATGCCGGCCGCCACACCCGCGTTGAGCGACTCGGCACCGCCCGGCATCGGGATCCGGACCCGGAAGTCGCAGGTTTCGCCGACCAGGCGGGACAGGCCCTTGCCCTCGCTGCCGACGACGATGACGACCGGGCCGCCGAGGGCCTCCAGGTCGCCGATCTCGTGCTCGCCGTCCGCGGCGAGGCCGACGATCACGATGCCGGCCTTCTTGTACGCCTCCAGGGCCCGGGTGAGGTTCGTGGCGCGGGCGACGGGCGTGCGGGCCGCCGTACCGGCCGACGTCTTCCAGGCACCGGCGGTCATACCGGCGGCGCGGCGCTCCGGGACGACCACGCCGTGGCCGCCGAAGGCGGAGACGGAGCGGACGACGGCGCCGAGGTTGCGCGGGTCGGTGACGCCGTCGAGGGCGACGATGAAGGGGTCCTCGCCCTCGTCGTACGCGGCGTTCGCCAGGTCCTCGGGGTGCGCGTACTCGTACGGCGGGACCTGGAGGACCAGGCCCTGGTGGTTGAGGCCGTTGGTCATGCGGTCCAGCTCGGGGCGCGGCGCCTCCATGAGGTTGATGCCGCCGCGCTCGGCCGCGAGCTGCAGGGCCTCGCGGACGCGCTCGTCGTTGTCGATGAACTGCTGGACGTAGAGCGTCGAGGCGGGGACGCCCTCGCGCAGCGCCTCGACGACCGGGTTGCGGCCGACGACCATCTCGGACGTGCCCTTGCCGCCCCGGCCGCGCGCCACCGGACGGCGCTGGACCTGCTTGGACTTGGCGTTCGCGATGCGGTTCTTCTTGTGGCCCTTGCGCATCTCGGCGGGCGGGGTCGGACCCTTGCCCTCCAGGCCCCGGCGCCGCTGGCCGCCACTGCCGATCTGCGCGCCCTTCTTGCCGGACATGCGGCGGTTGTTGGCTGCCATGGGTTACCCGTCTCCGTGAGCTGTCTTCGTAAGTCTTCGTACGTACGTCTTATGCAGTGTGCCGCCCGGGGGGCCGGGCGGCACAGTCGATCTTCAGATCCAGGGGCTAGGACTTGAGGGTCCAGCGCGGGCCCGAGGGGCTGTCCTCGATCGCGAGGCCGGACTGGTTGAGCTGGTCGCGGATGGCGTCGGCGGTCGCCCAGTCCTTGCGGCCGCGGGCGGACTCGCGCTGGTCGAGGACGAGGCGCACCAGGGCGTCGACGACCCCGTGCAGGTCCTCGCCCTTCTCGCCGTCGCCCGACCAGTGCGCGGCCAGCGGGTCGAGGCCGAGGACGCCGAGCATGGCGCGGACCTCGGCGAGGCGGGCGACGGCGGCTTCCTTGTCGTCGGCGGCCAGCGCGCTGTTGCCCTGCCGGACGGTGGTGTGCACGACGGCGAGGGCCTGCGGGACGCCCAGGTCGTCGTCCATCGCCTCGGCGAAGGCCGGCGGGACCTCGGCCGAGGGCTCGACGGCTCCCCCGGCCAGCTCCACCACGCGCTGCACGAAGCCCTCGATGCGCTCGAAGGCCGACTGGGCCTCGCGCAGCGAGTCCTCGCTGTACTCGATCATCGAGCGGTAGTGCGGGGTGCCGAGGTAGTAGCGCAGCACGATCGGGCGCCAGTTCTTGACCATCTCCGAGACGAGCACCGAGTTCCCGAGGGACTTCGACATCTTCTCGCCGCTCATGGTGACCCAGGCGTTGTGCACCCAGTACTGGGCGAAGTCGTCGCCGTACGCCTTGGCCTGGGCGATCTCGTTCTCGTGGTGCGGGAAGATCAGGTCGAGGCCGCCGCCGTGGATGTCGAAGGCCGCGCCGAGGTATTTGTGGGCCATCGCCGAGCACTCCAGGTGCCAGCCGGGCCGGCCGCGGCCCCACGGCGTCTCCCAGCTGGGCTCGCCCGGCTTCACGGTCTTCCACAGCGCGAAGTCGCGCTGGTCCCGCTTGCCGGTCTCGCCCTCGCCCTCGGGCTGACGGAGGTTGTCCAGCTCCTGGTTGGAGAGCTGGAGGTAGTCCGGGTAGGAGCGCACGTCGAAGTAGACGTTGCCGTCGGCCTCGTAGGCGTGACCGCGCTCGATCAGCCCGCGCATCATCTCGATCATCTCCGGTACGTGCCCGGTCGCGCGGGGCTCGTACGTCGGCGGGAGGCAGCCGAGCGCGGTGTAGCCGTCGTTGAACGCGCGCTCGTTCTCGTAGCCGATCGCCCACCAGGGGCGGCCCTGGTCGGCGGACTTGGCGATGATCTTGTCGTCGATGTCCGTGACGTTCCGGATGAACGTCACGGCATAGCCGCGGTATTCGAACCAGCGGCGCATGATGTCGAAGTTCAGGCCGGACCGGATGTGCCCGATGTGGGGCGCCGCCTGCACGGTGGCACCACAGAGGTAGATCGAGACACAGCCCGCGGTGAGCGGGGCGAAGTCACGGATCTGCCGGGCGTTGGTGTCGTACAGGCGAATAGTCACGGCACCTAGGGTAGTGGGCGGAGGGTGGTGCGTGGCACCGGCGTGCGAAGCACCGTTGCCGGGTGCGGGTGCGCTGTGGCTTGTCGCGCCCCGCGGCGGAGCCGCTGACGGATACAGCCCCGCACCCCTTGCGGAGCGCGTCCGCTCACCCCTGTTGAACGACCAATGCCGTCGCAATGGCCATCAGGCCTTCACCCCTGCCCGGAAAACCCAGACCGTCCGTCGTGGCTCCCGAAACGGAGACCGGAGCACCTGCCGCAGCCGAAAGGATCTTCTCCGCCTCGTCGCGGCGCTTTCCGATCTTCGGGCGCGGGCCCACGACCTGTACGGCGACGTTCCCGATGGTGAAACCGGCGTCGCGGACGATGCGGGCGGCCTCGGTCAGGAGGGTCACGCCCGACGCGCCGGACCACTGCGGGCGCCCGGTGCCGAAGTGCTGCCCCAGGTCACCGAGGCCCGCCGCGGAGAACAGCGCGTTGCACGCCGCGTGCGCGACGACGTCCGCGTCCGAGTGACCGGCCAGGCCCGGCCCCTCGCCCTCCCACTTCAGGCCGGCGCACCACAGGTCGCGGCCCTCCTCGAAGGCGTGGATGTCGGTGCCGATGCCCACCCGGGGGAGGATCACCTCAGAAGCCATCGTTGAGCCTCCTGCGGGCCAGGACCGCCTCGGCGAGGACCAGGTCGAGGGGGCGGGTGACCTTGAAGGCCTCCTCGTGACCGGGGACGACCACCACCCGGTCGCCGAGCTGCTCGACCATGCTGGCGTCGTCGGTGACGTTCTCGGTGACCGTCTCGTGGGCGCGGACCAGGGTCCTGCGGTCGAAGCCCTGCGGGGTCTGGACGGCACGCAGGCGGGCCCGCTCGGGGGTGGCGAGCACCGGCTCGGGGTCGCCGGGGGCGGCGGCCGGCTCGACCTCCTTGACCGTGTCGGCGAGCGGGAGGGCGGGGACGACCGCGGGGGCGCCGTCGCGGACCGCCTGGACCACGGCGTCGACCGTGTCGACGGGAACGAGGGGGCGGGCGGCGTCGTGGACCAGGACGATGTCGTAGTCCGGGGGCAGCGCGTCCAGGCCGAGCCTGACCGACTCCTGGCGGGACTCGCCGCCGGGGACGACGACGAAGTCGGTGCGGTCGGGCAGCGCGTGCGCGTCGAGCAGGGACTTGACCTCGGGCGCGCCGTCGGGCGGGGCCACGACGACGACCAGGGAGACGGCCCGGGAGGCGGCGAGGGCCCGTACCGCGTGGATGAGCATGGGCGTGCCGTTCAGCGCGCGTAGCGCCTTGGGGGCGCCCGGGCCGAGCCGTACGCCTCGGCCGGCGGCGGGAATCACGGCTGCCGTGCGCCGTGCGGTACCCGGTTCCGTACGCGAAGGACGCGAATCGTCAGACATCGGTTCCTGTCAGGTTTGTGTGCGGGCCTGGCGTGGGTATGGCCTGGGAAGTGCCGGGCGCGACGCCTTGACCGGACCCTTCCGTGACACTGGTCGAGCCAGCAGCCCGGGCCCGGCACGCTTAGTATCCGGGGTTTCCCGGCCTGGTACCGGCGTATCGGGGTTCCCCGAAGGCCGCTTCCCCGAAGGCCTGGGCAGAAGGCGCCTGGCCGGCTGGCGGGCGCCTGGGCAGCAGGCGTGGGCATAGGCGTGGGCATAAGGCCACGCAGACATGCCGCAGCGCCCGGCGACAGGGAAAATGTCATCGGGCACCGCGGCATTTCGGGTGTGCGGAGCTTCAGCGTGCCGAGCCGGACAGCGTCTGCGTCAGGACGCGAGGACCTCGTCGAGCAGGGCCTCGGCCTTGTCCTCGTTGGTGTTCTCCGCGAGGGCGAGCTCGCTCACCAGGATCTGGCGGGCCTTGGCGAGCATGCGCTTCTCACCGGCGGAGAGTCCACGCTCGCGCTCACGACGCCACAGGTCACGCACGACTTCCGCGACCTTGATGACATCGCCGGAGGCGAGCTTCTCCAGGTTTGCCTTGTAACGACGGGACCAGTTCGTGGGCTCCTCGGCGTACGGCGCGCGCAGCACCTCGAAGACCCGGTCCAGCCCGTCCTGACCGACCACATCACGCACGCCGACGAACTCCGCATTGTCCGCTGGCACACGTACCGTCAGGTCACCCTGGGCGACCTTCAGCACCAAGTAGGTCTTGTCCACGCCTTTGATCTGGCGAGTTTCGATGGCCTCGATCAGCGCGGCCCCGTGATGGGGATAGACCACGGTGTCGCCAACCTTGAACGTCATGTGACAGGTACCCCTTCCGTGGCTATCCAGGGTAACACGGAAACCGGCGGTTCTGAATGGCGTTTTCGCAGGTCAGGGCATATCTCGGGGCTTGACAACAGCAACAGGAACGTGCTTCGCGGGCCGTCCGGAAGCAGGTATTCGCAGGTGGGAGCGGCTCTCCGGGCGAGGTGAAACGCGCACGTTACACACATCCGGACGCCCGCCCGAGCGGCTGAACGTCCCCATATGTCCACTTCCAAGCGTACGACTTCCGCTACTCCGTTCGGTTGCCGGAGCCGGATCCCGGACGTTTCCGGAATTGATCACAGGGCCCGGCCGAACGCCCGACTGAACGGTACGTGAAGCCGTACCCGAAGCAGTACGTGATCAATTTCCCCGGCGGCCGTGCATTCCTTCACGGAAATTTTGCGCGCGGTGTTGCGGACGGGTTATGTGAATGCCGGACGAGCGTCGCTCCAAAGTGGCCGAAGGGGCACTTGTGGATGCCCCCGCGTACCCCCTGCCCGGGGGAAGCGCGGGGCTTGGGGAGGGTCGGGTGCGGCAGCGCGGGAACGGCTCGGTAACCTAAGGCCGCTGACAGACACTTAGGGCGGCTTTATAAGCGGGGCCGCCCGTGCGTTCAAGGAGTTGCCGCCGCCGTGAGCAGCAGCCTTCGACGCGGCGCCCTCGCCGCCTCCACCATCGCCTTCTCCGTCGCCGCGCTCTCCGCCTGCGGCGCGGGCAACAACTCCCAGACGCTGGAGATCAAGCCGGACAACGCGGCCACGAGTGTCGGCGACATCAAGGTCCAGAACGCGACCGTGATCACCCAGCCCGACCTCACGTCGACGGGTCCGGCCGTGGTCTCCGCGACCATCTTCAACACCGGCACCGAGCCGGAGACGCTGCAGTCGATCACCGTCGCCGGCACCGGCAAGACCGCCGAGCTGCACGCCACCAAGACGCAGCCGCTGACCATCCCCGGTGGCGGCCGGCTGATCCTGGGCGGCAAGGACAACGCGTCCGCGGTGCTGGGCAGCAGCCGTGAGGCGGTCCAGGACGGCAACGCCCAGAAGATCACCTTCACCTTCAGCACGACCGGTGACGTGAGCCTGCGCGCGTTCGTCGTGCCGGCCGAGAGCTTCTTCACCGGCTGGGGCCCGAGCGCGGTGCCGTCGCCCTCGGCCTCGCCGTCCACCTCGACCACTCCGGTCGCGGGCTCCACGGCGAGCGAGAGCGCCAAGCCGGGCAAGAAGGACAAGGAGTCCGCGAGCGCCACCCCGAGCGACTCGGCCTCGGAGTCAACGAACGCGGGCTGAGCGGCGCCGAAACCGGCAGAAGGGCGGCACCCCGAGGGGGTGCCGCCCTTCTCCGCTGAGAAAACCGCGCCCCATAGGGGCGCGGGGAACTGCGCGGCCCGCCCCCACCGACCCGCGGATCCGCCGCTACGGACGGCCGGGACGGGCAGCGAGCGACGGGCCCGGCGCAAGGCCGGCCTTTACGGCTCGAACTTGTAGCCGAGACCACGCACCGTCACCAGGTACCGCGGCGCGCCCGGGTCCGGCTCGATCTTCGCGCGCAGGCGCTTGACGTGGACGTCGAGGGTCTTGGTGTCGCCGACGTAGTCGGCGCCCCAGACCCGGTCGATGAGCTGCATGCGGGTGAGGACACGGCCCGCGTTGCGCAGCAGCATCTCCAGCAGGTCGAACTCCTTGAGCGGGAGGTCGACCTTGGAGCCGGAGACCGTCACCACGTGGCGGTCGACGTCCATGCGGACCGGACCGGCCTCCAGGGCGGCCGGGGTGACCTCCTCCGGCTCGCCGCGACGGCGCAGGACGGCCCGGATACGGGCCACCAGCTCGCGGGAGGAGAAGGGCTTGGTGACGTAGTCATCGGCTCCTATTTCGAGCCCGACGACCTTGTCGATCTCGCTGTCCTTGGCCGTCACCATGATGACGGGGACGTTGGAGCGGCCGCGCAGCTGGCGGCAGACCTCGGTGCCCGGCAGGCCGGGCAGCATCAGGTCGAGGAGGACGAGGTCGGCGCCGTTGCGCTCGAACTCGTCGAGTCCGTCGGGGCCCGTGGCCGCCACAGCGACCTCGAAGCCCTCCTTGCGGAGCATGTACGACAGGGCGTCGGAGAAGGACTCCTCGTCCTCGACGACAAGCACTCGGGTCACGGAAGGACCTCCGGGGCGGGAAGCGGTTCGTACGGGGATGACTCGGCGGTACCGGCCTCGTCGTCGAGGTCGGGGTCGGGGTGCTGCGACGCGCGGTCGCGTACCGCGCCCGCCTCCGGCAGCCTGAGGGTGAACGTGGAGCCCTGGTTCTCGGCGCTCCACACCGTGACCTCCCCGCCGTGCGAGGCGGCCACGTGCTTGACGATGGCGAGGCCGAGACCGGTGCCACCGGTGGCCCGCGAGCGGGCCGGGTCGACGCGGTAGAAGCGCTCGAAGATGCGCTCCTTGTCCTTGTCGGTGATGCCGATGCCCTGGTCGGTCACGGCGAGTTCGATCATGTCTCCGCCGGTCGCGCCGACCCGGCGGGCGGCTATCCCGACCCGGGTGCGGGCCGGGGAGTAGTTCACGGCGTTCTCGACCAGGTTGCCGAGGGCGGCGGCGAGCTGGCCGCGGTTGCCCCAGACATGCAGGTCGGCGGTGCCGCCGGCGGCCATGGTGATCTGCTTGGTGCCGGCCTGGTGGCGGCACCGGTCGATCGCCTCGGCGACCAGTTCGTCGACCCGGACGGGCTCGGCGTCCTCCAGCGGGTCGTCGTTCTGCACTCTCGACAGATCGATGAGCTCCTGGACCAGGTTGGTCAGGCGCGTGGCCTCGATCTGCATGCGACCGGCGAAGCGCTGCACGGCCTCCGGATCGTCCGAGGCGTCCATGACGGCCTCGGAGAGCAGGGAGAGCGCGCCGACCGGGGTCTTCAGCTCATGGCTGACGTTCGCCACGAAGTCCCGCCGTACCGCCTCGATGCGCCGGGCCTCGGTGAGGTCCTCGACGAGGAGCAGTACGAGCCGGGAGCCGAGGGGCGCCACCCGGGCGGAGACGGCCAGGGCCTCGCCCCGTCCGGTCCCCCGCCGCGGGAGGTCCAGTTCGACCTGTCGTATCTCGCCGTCCCGCCGGGTGTCACGCGCCATGCCGAGCATCGGCTCGATGGCGAGTTTGCCGCCGCGCACGAGTCCGAGGGCGTACGCCGCCGAGCTCGCCTTGACGACCGTGTCGGCCTCGTCGAGGACGACCGCGGAGGAGCGCAGCACGCTCAGTACGGTGTCCACGCCCGGCGGCAGTACGGGGTCGGTGTGCAGAGAAGTCCTGGTCGGTCGCTTCTGGTCGCGTTCGCTCCAGCGGAACGCCAGCATGGCGATGACACCGGTAAGCACCCCGGCGATCGCTGCCGCTGCGGCGACCGCCGCGTTCACGTCCATGCAAACAGGTTAAGCAGGGGGTACGACATCCCCACAGTCCGTGGGGTGTCAGCTCGAACACTCGTCGCCCAGAGTTCACCTTGGAGCCAGTATTGGTTCATTTGGGGTGGCAGAAACGGACGCGTAGGGACCGGAACGTGGGAGCGTGGGGTTCGCAGCTGGTTTCGGCCACGGCCCCCGGCCCCCGGAACCCCTGGACCACGCATACGAGAGGGAACCCTGATGCGGGACGCGTACCACGAGGAACTCGATTCGATCGGCGACAGCCTGGTCGACATGGCCCGTCTGGTCGGCTCGGCGATCGGACGCGCCACGACGGCGATCCTCGACGGCGACCTCAAGCTCGCCGAGAGCGTCATCGAGGCCGACCAGAAGGTGGACGAGCTCCACCACGACCTGGAGGCGCGCGCGATAGCCCTGCTCGCCCGCCAGCAGCCGGTGGCGACGGACCTGCGGATCGTCGTCACCTCGCTCCGCATGTCCGCCGACCTGGAGCGCTCCGGCGACCTCGCCCAGCACGTGGCGAAGCTGGCCCGGCTGCGCTTCCCCGAGCGCGCGGTCCCCCGTGACCTCGAGGCCACCATCCTGGAGATGGGCCAGCTCGCGCAGCGCCTGATGGCCAAGGCCGCCGAGGTCATCGTCACCAAGGACGTCGACCTGGCGCTCCAGCTGGAGCAGGACGACGACGAGATGGACACGCTGCACCGCGCGCTCTTCCAGCACCTGCTGGACGACCGCTGGCACCACGGCATCGAGACCGCCGTCGACGTGACCCTCCTCGGCCGCTACTACGAGCGGTACGCCGACCACGCGGTCGCCGTCGCCAAGCGCGTCGTCTTCCTGGTCACCGGCGAGCACGCGGACGAGCTGCAGCCCGACATCCAGCCGGTGACGGGCGCCGAGGGGGCGTAACCGCCCGGGCGTACGGGGCTCGCGAGGTGCGGGGCGAGCACGAGGCACCACCATGCGCCGCCGTGCGCTGTTGATGCGCCCACTGAAACGGGCATGGAATGGGCAAAGGCACCACGCCCTGCATCCAGGGCACCTAGGGACCTCTAGGAGGGATCCATGGCCGAATCCCCCAGCACCACGCCCGACCCCACGCAGCAGCACGAGACCGACCAGCCCACCGAGATCAAGAACCTGCTGGTCATCGGCGCCTGTGGCTGCGGCTCGGGCTGCGGCTGCGGCTGCCAGTCGGGCAGCCCCTGCCAGTGCGGCTGAGCGGACACGTCAGCACGCCACAGCGCACGACAGCGCACGACAGCTGTGGCGAAGGGCCCCGGACTCCGGTCCGGGGCCCTTTCGCGTACCGGGCCGCGGTGCCGGGCCGCGGTGCCGGGCCGCGGTGCCGGGCCGCGGTGCCGGGCGCAACATGGACAGGGGACGAGGCGAAGGAGGTGCGGTCGCCATGCCGCAGTACATGGACGTCCACCACGGAATGAAGGGCATCACCGCCGACCAGCTGAAGGAGGCCCACGACGCCGACCTCGCCGTCGAGAAGGAGGAAGGCGTCCACTTCGTACACGCCTGGGCCGACCCGGGCTCCGGCAAGGTCTACTGCCTCTCCGAGGCGCCCTCGGCCGAGGCGGTCAAGCGCGTCCACGAACGCGCGGGCCATCCGGCGGACGAGATCCACCAGGTGCAGCTGTCGATCTGACGAAGCCCGCGGGCCGGCGCCGATGCCCCTCAGCCGCTTTCAGACGGCGGGCAGCGCGTCGAGCCAGTCGACGAGCAGCCGGTTGACCTCGTCGGGCCGTTCCTGCTGGATCCAGTGCCCGCAGCCGTCGAGGATGTGGCAGGAGACCAGGCCCGGGAGGGTGACCGGGTACGCCTCGACGGCGTCGGCCAGCCAGGTCGTGGAGGCGTCGAGGCCGCCGCCGAGGAACAGGGACGGCTGGGTGATCGGGGCGCCGTCGTAGGCGGCGAGGTCCGCCCAGTCACGGTCCATGTTCCGGTACAGGTTGAGCGCCCCGGTCAGTCCGGTGCGCTCGAACTCCCCGGCGTAGACGTCGAGGTCCCGCTCACCGAGCCACCCGGGCAGCCGTCCGACGGGGAACCGCTCACGAAGCGTCCCCCCTCTGCTCACGAAGTGCGGGTCGGGCGCGCCGGGTCCGGGCATGGTGTCGCCGGACAGCGCGCCGTAGAACCCCGCGAGCCAGCCCCGCACATCGGGTTCGATCTCGGCCTCGGCCCGCCCGGGCTCCTGGAAGTACGAGACGTAGAACTCCTCGTCCCCGCCGGTCATCCCCGCGAAGACGTCACTGGGCCGCGGCCCGCCCCGCGGTGTGTACGGGACGCTCAGCAGCCCCACGGCCCGGAACACCTCCGGCCGCAGCAGCGCGGAGTTCGCGGCGACGGCCGCGCCCCAGTCGTGCCCGACGACCACCGCCGACTCCTCGCCGAGGGCCCGCACGACCTCGGCGTTGTCCGCCACGAGCTCGACCATCCGGTACGCGTCAGGCGCGGCCGGCCTGGACGAGCGCCCGTACCCCCGCACGTCGACGGCGACCGCCCGGTACCCCGCCGCGGCGAGCACCGGCAGCTGGTGCCGCCAGGAGTACCAGCACTCGGGAAACCCGTGCACGAGCAGCACAAGGGGCCCGCTCCCCTGCTCGACCAGATGAATCCGCCGTCCGGCCGCCAGGACCGTCCGATGCCGCGCTGCCATACGCCCTCCCTGCCTTGAAGATCACCG
Organism: Streptomyces sp. NPDC048291; assembly: GCF_043201715.1. Classification (NCBI taxonomy): domain Bacteria; kingdom Bacillati; phylum Actinomycetota; class Actinomycetes; order Kitasatosporales; family Streptomycetaceae; genus Streptomyces; species Streptomyces sp. NPDC048291. The sequence continues at coordinate 120,008 of NZ_JBICZC010000007.1, read as the reverse complement.
GGTCGGCCGGCATGCCTGCCGGCCCTCCACAGATCATGCGAAACGAGGCGTCAGGGGGCCGAGCCCGTTTGCCGGTTCGGCAAACCACGGCCGCACGCGGCTGGTCGGCCTCTGGGCACGCCGTGGCGATCATGCGAGAGTGAGCCCATGACGCCGACACCGGAAGCGGTCGACGAGGTCGAGGAACTCGCGGTGGACGGACTGCGATGGCTGACCGGGACGGCGCGCGAGACTCCCGGGGGCGGCCTCGCCTGGACGACGAGGCCCTCGGACGACACCCCCGACCCCACGCTCTACAGCGGTACGGCCGGAGTCGTCCCCGTACTCCTCGACGCGTGGCGCCACTTCGACGACGACACCTACGCCGACACCGCCCTGCGCGCGGCCCGCAGCCTCGCGGACTCCGTCGACGGCATCGGTGACGAGTCCCTCTACTTCGGCCGTACCGGAATCGCGCTCGTCCTGCGGGTCGTTCACGAGGAGCTCGGCGACGCGGCCGCCGGTGCCGCGGCCGACCGCGCGTTGCGCACCGTGCGGTCACGCTTCGACGGCACCCGCTGGGGCGACCTGTTCGAGCTGATGGGCGGCAACGCGGGAATCGGCCTGGGCGCGCTCCTGTCCGGCGACCCCGAACTGGCCGTACTCGCCCTGGAGCCCTACCTCCGCACGGCGGAACCGACCCCGGCGGGCGTCCACTGGCCCCACCGCAGGGGTGTCGACGCCCGTCTGCACCACATCTCGCACGGCACCCTCGGCATCGTCCTGGCACTCGCCCGCGTCGGCGCGGCCACCGGCCGGACGGACCTGTTCGAACTGGCCCTGGCCGGCGCCGCGGACGTCGTGTCGCGCGACGAAGCGGGGCCGGAGGGCTTCCTGGTACGGCACTCCACGCCTCAGTTCCGCCCCGAGCTGGTCGAGCCGTTCAGCTACGGCTGGTGCCACGGCCCGGCCGGGGACGCGCAGGTCTTCCGGCTGCTGCGGGACCTCACCGCCGACCCCGCCTGGACCGCCCTCGCCGACCGCTGCTGGCACACGGTCACCCACTCCGGCCTGCCCCGGCGGCTGCGCCCCGGCTTCTGGGACAACAACGGCCGCTGCTGCGGCACCGCGGGCGTCCTCACCCTGGCCTGCGACCGGATCGCCGAGCAGCAGGACGGGTACGACTTCGCCCGACTCCTCGTCACGGACCTCACCACCCGCGCGACCCACGACAGCGCCGGCGCCCGCTGGTCCAACGTCGAGCACCGGGCCACCCCCGCCACCCTGGAACCCCGCACCGACTGGGCCATGGGCAGCGCCGGCATCCTCCGCGAACTCCTGCGCTTCACCCGCCTGCACCGCGACGAGCCCACCCCGCACTACACGTTCCCCTGGCCGGACCACCTTCCGGCAGCCGCCGACCGCGGCGGGCGTCGCGTACTCCCACGAGGGCGGGCGGTCCCGAAGGGCCCTGTACGCAAGGCCACTTGAACAGGGAAAACGCAACTTCGACAGGGGCCGCCGAGGCGGCTACCTTCACCTGGCCTTCGGTGATCACCCACGGTCGCACCGCAACCAGGGAGAGACGCATGCCCCAGCTCGCGCTGTACACGTTCGGCGTTCTGAAGTCGCCTCTCGCAGACCCGGCACCTCTCACGCGCGAGTTCTACGACATCGGTGCGACCGTCTACCCGGAGATCAGCCGGCACCCCGGATACCTCGCACATGCCGAGGCCTCGGACGGTGACCCGGGCGTGCTCTTCGGCGCGGACTGGGGTGCGTGGGGAGAGTTCGCCGTACCGGCCTGGTACGGCAAGGGCCGTACGCGGGAAACCACCGCCCTGGCCGCGACCCTCTCGCTCTGGACCGGGCTGCGCCCCGCCTTCGACGCCGTCTACAGCGGTCCGCACCGTGCGGCGCTGAGCAGGCGTTACGACTGGTTCGAGAGGACAGGGCACCCGAATCACGTGTTCTGGTGGGTCTCCGACGGCGCGATACCCACCTGGCGGGAGGGGGTCTCCAGGCTGGAGCACCTCCACGACCACGGCCCCACGCCGCACGCCTTCACCTTCCACGACTCCGACGTCGGCGGGGCAACCCTGTAGCCGCCTCACGAGTCACACGGACACCACCCGTTTCACAAGCTTTCCACAGGCCCGGAAGGTGCCCCCTCTCTGTGATGACTCGTACCCGGCTGACCGTGCTGGCCGCGACGGCCGCGCTCGCCGCCACCGGCGGCCTGATCACGGCCTCCCCCGCCTCCGCGGCCGTCACCTGCGCCTCTCCCGTCTGGAAGGCGCAGTACTTCGGCAACTCCGCCTTCAGCGGCACACCGAAGCTGACCGCCTGCGACGCGGCCATCGCCGAGAACTACGGCTACGGCGACCCGCCCGGCGTCACGCTCCCCAAGGACAACTTCTCCGTCCGCTGGTCCCTCACCCGGGACTTCGGGTCCGGCGGTCCCTTCCGGCTCGCCGCCGCCACGCAGGACGGCATGCGCGTCTACGTCGACGGCGTGCGGAAGATCGACCTGTGGAAGAACGTCTCCGTCACCGCGCGCAAGACCGTCGACCTGACCGTCCCGGCCGGTAAGCACACGCTGCGCGTGGACTACGTCGCCTGGACCGGCACCGCCAACGCCGCGTTCACGTACGCCCCGCGCACCGAGGCCGCCGTCGACAAGGTCAAGCCGCTCGCCCCGGCCGGCTTCACCGCCGCGTACAACCGGGACACCGGCAAGACCGTCCTGCGCTGGTCCGCGAACAGGGAGATGGACCTCGCCGGTTACCGCGTCTACCGCCGACTGGGCACCGCCCCGTGGGCGAAGGTCAGCGGTGCCTCGCCGCTCACCTCGCCCACGTTCACGGACGCGCCGCCCGCCACGGGCCAGACCTTCCTGTACGAGGTCCGCGCCGTCGACAAGGCGGGTCACGAGTCCGCCGGCAGCACCGACGCCACCGCCGTGACCGTGGACCGCACGGGCCCGGCGGCGCCGACCGGTCTGACGGTCACCGGGGACGCCTGGTGGGCCACGCTGGCCTGGCACGGGACCGCCGACGCCGCGAAGTACGAGGTGTACGCCGCCTCCGCGGCCTCCGGCCCGTACACGCTGCTGGGTACGACGACCACGACGTCGTACCGCACCGACGCACCCGAGCACACCGTCCGCCACTACCGGGTCCGTGCCCTCGACGCGCTCGGCAACCCGTCGGCGTACGCCGATGTCACCGGCGACGGCGTCGACCGGACGCCGCCGAAGTCCCCGACCTCGCTGAACTCCGTGGCCCGCACCGACTACACCGACGTGTACTGGCAACAACCAGACGGCTTCTACGAGGACTTCGACAACGGCGGGACCTACCACGTCTACCGTTCGCCCGGAAAGACCCTCGACCCGGCCGCCCTCACGCGCGTGACCTGCGAGCACTCCGAGAGCGACGAGACCGGCACCGGCGGCGTCTGCCACGACCCGGACATGCCCGCAGGCACCTACGTGACGTACGCGGTCGCGGCGGTGGACCCGGCAGGCAACGAGTCGGCGCTGTCCGCCCCGCTCGTCGTCCGCACCGGCGACCGCGTCGCGCCCGGCCCGGTCACCGGCGTGCGGGCCACCCCGCGCGCCGACGGCACGCTGCTGAGCTGGGCGGCCTCGACCGACGACGACGTCGAACGCTATGTGGTCTGGAACGGCACCCGGCAGGCGGACGGCACGGTCAAGTGGCTCGGCACCAGCTCCTGCTGGGAGGGCACGAGCGACCCGCTCGCGGTGCTGTGCGGCGACCTGCCGGACGGCGAGACGTACGTGTACGCGGTCGTCGCCCGGGACCGCTGGGACAACGCGCTGCCCCCGAGCGACCCGAGGGTCCCGGTCGTCGAGACCACCGAACTGGACGTCCGCCCCTCCGTGACGGTCACCCGGGACTGGCACCTCGGCAGCATGGGCTACGACACCCTGACCGGCGACCCCCGCGTGCACGGGCCGTCCATCAACTGGACGTGCGACAACACGCCCGACTGCGACACCGTCGCGGGCTACCGGATCAGCCGGTGGAACACGGCCACGAACACGTACGAGCCGCTGCACTCCGGACTGCTCCCGGCCGCGACCCGCACCTACACGGACACCAGGGCCGTACGCGGGACCACGTACTTCTACACGCTGGAGGCGGTACGCGCCGACGGCAGCGTCGCGGGCACGCACCCGTGGGGCTGCGTCTTCCAGAACCGCGTCTAGCCGACACCGGCACCGTGACCGGCACCCGCCGGACGCCGGACGCCGAACGCCGAACGCCGGTCACGGTATGGCCACCTATCCCCCACATCCCGCACACCCGCCCCGGACGGGCACTACGGTCACTCCACTCGAAACGCACCCTGGGGGGACGAGATGACCAACCCGTACACGGCTCCCATACCGCCCGCACCACGCCCGCCGGACAGCCGTCCGCTCCACAAGCGCGTCCTCGTGTGGATCGGCGGCGCGGCCCTGCTCGTCACGGGCACGCTCATCGGCGCCGCCGGGAACGACGGGCAGCAGCCGATCGAGGCCAAGGTCAAGCCCGCGACGACCGTCACCGCAACCGTCACGACCACGCCGGAGCCCGGCCCGACCGTCACCGAGACCGTCAAGGCCAAGCCGAAGCCCGGCCCCACGGTCACCGTCACCAGGACCACCACCGCCAAGACGGCCGACAGCGGCAGCACCGGCAACAGCAACAGCACCGGGCAGGACGACACCGAACCCTGCACCATCACCTCCAACGCGGGGAACTGCTACTCGGCGGGGCAGTTCTGCCGGAACAGCGATCACGGCGCGGTCACCACCACGGCGGGCGGCACGAAGATCGAGTGCGCCTACAGCTCGAACGCCTGGCGCTGGACCTACGCCTGACGACGCCTGACGCCCCGACCCGGTGTTCGAGGCCGCCGTGCCCGGCTACGGCCGCCGGATCGTCCCGTCCGCCGCGATGCGGGCGGCGTCTGAGCCGAAGTCGTCCTCCGACATGGTGGAGACGAGGTCGATCGCGTCGCCGCCCGGCTCCGGCGTGCCGGGCGGCACGATCTCGGTCGGGCGCAGGCGCCCGGACACGTAGGTGCCGTCGGCGCCGAGGGTGACCTGCAGCACGCCGCTGGTCGAGAGCGTGCCGCCGAGGCCGAGCACCTTGTAGCCGGAGAAGTTCCCCAGGCTGTAGGCGATCAGGCGGCCCTTGTAGAACTCCATTCCCCGCATCACGTGCGGGCCGCTCCCCACGACCAGGTCGGCGCCGGCGTCGATCACCGCGCGGCTGAAGCGGTAGCTGTCGCCGCGGTCCTCGCCGAGGAAGTACTCGGTGCCGGGTTCCACGTGGGTGCGGTCCGAGCCCTCCGCACCGGCGTGCATCGTGACGACCACGACGTCCGCCATGCGTGCGGCGCGGGCGGTGAGCCGCTGGGCCGCGGGGATGTCCGTGAGGTCGTTCGCCCCGCGGTCGGGGGCGAAGCCGACCAACGCGACCCTGATGCCCCGCACCCGCTGGACGGTGATCTGCCCCAGGCGGCCGGTGAACGGCAGGTTCACGGCACGCAGCGCGGCGAACGTCTCGCTCCGCCCCTCCGCCCCGAAGTCGTCGATGTGGTTGTTCGCCGTGTTCAGGACCGTGAACCCGGCCTCCTTGAGCCGACGGCCGTACGACGGCGGCGCATGGAACGCAAAGCAGTTCGGCCCCTCGATGTACTCGCACTTGCTGACCCCGCCGGTGGCCAGCGTGCCCTCCAGATTCCCGAGCACCACGTCCCCGCCCAGCAGCCCTTCGACAGACTCGAAGAACGACGCCCCGTCATCCGGCGGCAGGTCATCCGGCAACGAGCCCATCACGATGTCCCCGACGGCGGCGATCCGCACGTTGCCGACGGCCCGATGCGGCGGCGCAGGCCACCCGGCCCCCACACCCCCGCCCCCACCCACCCGCCGCGAACTCTGAACGGCCCCCACGGACGCCCCGCCCCCCGGGTCCCCGCGAAACACGACCCCCGCCGCAACCACCACACCAACCGCCCCGACCAGACCCAGTGCGACCAGTCCACGCCGCCGCACCGACTCCTGCCCCTCGCGCCACGGCCGAGAACGCCGCCCACCAGATCCGATCATTCGCTCATGCTACGAAGCACACACGCTCCCTTGCCGGAGCGTCACCGGCTGGCGTGTTCCGTCCTCGGCTACTGCCGAGCGGCCTCGGAGGGACGCCCGACCTCGGTCCTCGCTGATGGGATCGCCCCGGCGGCGCTGTGATGATGGGTGGGTGAACGAAGAGTCGCCCGCGCCGAAGCCCGTCATCCTTGGCATCGACGACCTACGGCCGCTGCCCTGGGCCACGCAGATCGCGCGCACCAGCGGAGAAGGTGTCAAGCTCCTCCAAGAGCACCGCGACAGCTTCATCGACGAACTCTGGCTCGACCACGACCTCGGCGGCGACGACAGCATCTTGCCCGTGGTGACCGTCATGGAAGAAGCCGCCTTCAATGGACGGCCTTTCCGAATCGGAACGGTCTTCGTGCACAGCGCCAACCCCATTGGCGCCGAGACCGTCGTCCGGTCGCTCACACGTTGGAACTACCGGGTCCGGCGGGCGACGGCCTAGGGCTCTGCCAGACAACACCTGGATGGAAGGTCATGCTCTGGTCGCAGGGCCGTGGTTCGGTCCCGTTCATCGCTCTTGCCGTCGGCCGTTGGTGCCGGCCACCGGTGGGCGGCTTGATGAGATCGGCTTTCGGTCTCGGCTGAACGATGGTGGACCAGGCTGGATGAGACGGGCCCGGTGGTAGTTGCCAGTACATCGTCGTACTGGGCCGTACGGGGCTGTTTGCGCGACGAAGCGAGCTGCCGTGCTGGGCGTCGCGAGGGTCGAAGGCGTTCGGCCTGTGATCATGGAGTGTTCATCGAAGTGATCGACGAGGAGCTCCAGGTCGCGGGGGCCGATGTGCCGCCGCCGTCTGGTGCTCGCGGGAACGCACTGTAGGTGATGTGGTGAGCTGGTTGACCTCGCTGCCGGCGGTGGCGCTGGTTGTGGGCGGGCTCTTGGTTGCCTTTCTGGCCGCGGCCCTGGCGCGGATCGGCGTCCGGGCGCTCGTACCGGTCGGAGAACAGGACCGGGTGCCGCAGATCGCCACGCCCCTGATGCCGACGCTCGGCGCTGCCTTCGCGATCTTTGCGGCGCTCTCACTGGCCAGCGAGGCCGGCTACCTGCGCGCGGCTGAGGGATTGGTGAGCGACGAGGCGGCCTCGGCCTCCCGCCTGGCGTGGGCGGCGACAAGTCCGCGAGTCCGGTCGGAGCCGATCGATGCCGCACTGCTGGACTACTTGCAGACCACGCGTGCAAAGGAATGGAAGGGTACGGCGGCGGCGTCCGGTGACGACCCGGCCACTGCTCGCGCGATCGCACGGCTGGAGCGGAGTGTGCGCGCCGAGGCGGCCCGGCCCGAGGTGGGAACCGCGACAGACACGGAGCTGGTGGTTTCCCTGGACAGCGTCACCAGTAGTCGTCGCGCCCGCGTCGCGGCTGCCGGGCACGAGGTTCCCGGGCTCTACGTCGTCACGCTCATGGTCAGCGGACTGGCATTGATCGTGAACTCCGGCGCACTGGTCTTCCGCAGCAGCCTGCGCACGTCACTGCTCGTCGTGGGTGTCGCAAGTGTGGTCGGGCTGAGCCTGGCGTTGCTCTTCGCACTCAGCGCGCCGTGGCGCGGACCGTTCATCGTCAGCGGGCATCCACTCGACGCCATCATCGGGGACCTGAAGTCCGGCTTCTTCGGCGGCAGGCCGTAGACGAAGGCCGCGATCAGCACAGCAACAAGCCCCCTACTCACGGAGAACCCGCAGGCAGGGGGCTTGATGAGTCAGGGTTACTTCTTCTTGCCCTGGTTCTTGACCGCCTCGATGGCTGCGGCTGCCGCGTCCGGGTCGAGGTACAGGCCGCCGGGGGTGAGCGGCTTGAAGTCGGCGTCGAGTTCGTAGGCGAGGGGGATGCCGGTCGGGATGTTCAGGCCGGCGATGTCGGCGTCGGAGATGCCGTCGAGGTGCTTCACGAGGGCGCGCAGGCTGTTGCCGTGGGCGGCGACGAGGACCGTGCGGCCGGCCAGGAGGTCGGGGACGATGCCGTCGTACCAGTAGGGGAGCATGCGGACGACGACGTCCTTGAGGCACTCCGTGCGCGGACGCAGCTCCGGGGGGATGGAGGCGTAGCGGGGGTCGGCGGCCTGGGAGAACTCCGAGTCGTCCGGGAGCGGCGGGGGCGGGGTGTCGTACGAGCGGCGCCAGAGCATGAACTGCTCCTCGCCGAACTCGGCCAGCGTCGCCGCCTTGTCCTTGCCCTGGAGGGCGCCGTAGTGGCGCTCGTTCAGGCGCCAGCTGCGGTGGACCGGGATCCAGTGGCGGTCGGCTGCTTCGAGGGCGAGCTGCGCCGTGCGGATCGCCCGCTTCTGGAGGGACGTGTGGACCACGTCGGGGAGCAGGTCGGCGTCCTTCAGGAGCTCACCGCCGCGGACTGCCTCCCTCTCGCCCTTCTCGTTGAGGTTGACGTCCACCCAGCCGGTGAACAGGTTCTTCGCGTTCCATTCGCTCTCGCCATGGCGGAGGAGGATCAGCTTGTACGGTGCGTCGGCCATGGGACAGAGCGTAATCCACGGATTCGGGGCGGCGGGCGGGCGCCCGCGGGGCATCCCAGGGGGCGGACAGTTGACTGCATCTGTTAATTGACTGGCTCAGGCGAGCGGCGGGTGAGTAAGTTCCGGTCGCGGAGTGTGTCACTTACATCCGCTGCATCCGCACCGCTCACACCTGCCCTGGGGGAACCATGCCGTCCGCCGCCCTGCGCCGCGCCGCCCGGGAGACCGTCTCCGGTCTGCCCCTGGAGTTCTGGTGGCTGTGGACCAGCACCCTCGTCAACCGGCTCGGCGCTTTCGTGGCCACCTTCATGGCCCTGTACCTGACCCTCGACCGGGGGTACAGCGCGTCGTACGCCGGACTCGTCGCCTCCCTGCACGGGCTGGGCGGAGTGGTCTCGTCCCTGGCGGGCGGGGTGATGGCCGACCGGCTCGGGCGGCGGCCGACGCTGCTCGTCGCGCAGGGGTCCACCGCCGCGGCCGTCGCGCTGCTCGGGTTCGTCAGCGACCCCGTCGCCATCGCCGCCGTCGCCTTCCTCGTCGGCGTGGCCTCGAACGCCTCCCGGCCGGCCGTGCAGGCGATGATGGCCGACATCGTGCGGCCCGAGGACCGGGTGCGGGCCTTCTCGCTCAACTACTGGGCGATCAACCTGGGCTTCGCCGTGTCGTCCATGGGAGCCGGGTTCATCGCCGAGGTGAGCTACCGCGCCGGGTTCCTGATCGAGGCCGGGATGACCGCCGTCTGTGCGGTTCTGGTCTTCCTGCGGCTGCCCGAGTCGCGGCCGCGGCGGGCCGCAGCGGAGGCCGCCCGGGACGGCGAGGTCAGCCTGCTGACCGTCGTGCGCGACGGGCGGTACATGGGCGTCGTCGGGCTGTCGTTCCTGGTCGCCCTGATCTTCCAGCAGGGGTCGGTCGGGCTGCCGGTGGCGATGGGGGAGGCCGGGTTCTCGCCCGCCGACTACGGCATGGCCATCGCGGTGAACGGCGTCCTCATCGTGGTGCTGCAGATTCCGGTGACCCGGGTCATCCAGCACCGGGATCCGCGCTCCCTGCTCGTCGTCTCGTCCCTGCTCGCGGGGTACGGGTTCGGGCTCACCGCGTTCGCCGGGTCGGTCGGGGTGTTCGCGCTCACCGTGTGCGTGTGGACGCTCGCCGAGATCGTCAACGCGCCGACCCAGACGGGGCTGGTGGTGCAGCTCTCGCCGGTGCACGGGAGGGGCAGGTACCAGGGGATGTACACGCTGTCCTGGTCGGCCGCCGCGCTCATCGCACCGCTGATGTCCGGCGTGGTCATCGACCGGTTCGGGGCGGAGTGGCTGTGGGGGGTGTGCGCGGTCGTGGGGACGGCGGCGGCTCTCGGGTACGGGCTGCTGATGCGGCGGCTGCCGGCGGAGCGGCCGGTGCCGGAGGGACTTGCGGAGGGGGTTGCGGGGGCGGACGCGGACGCGGGGGTGCGGGCGGTCTGAGCACGGGCGGCCCCCTGCCCTCGAAGGCCGAAGGCCGAGGGCCGGGGGCCGGGGGCCGGGGGCCGGGGGCCGGGGGCCGGGGGCCGGGGGCCGGGGGCCGGGGACAGAGGGCCGGGGACAGAGGGCCGGGGTCCCGACCGCCGGGACGGCTCAGTCCGTGCAGCCCGTGAACGTCAACGGGGCACAGTTCGTCGGGATGTTACGGGTGATGGTGGAGTCCCTGAGCGTGATCGCGACGTTCGTCCGGACGCCGCCCGGAGCCACCGTGGAGGCGTTGTTGCGGACGGTGCTGTGGTCGAGGGTGACGGTTCCGCCGCTGTTGTAGATGCCGCCGCCCACGGCGCTGCCACCGCCGTTCGCGCTGTTGCGGAAGACGTCGGTGCCTTTGAGGTAGAGCCTGCCCGAGTTGTAGATGCCGCCGCCCTGGCCCGAATAGCCACCGACGACGTTGCCGCTGACCTCGGACTTCGTCAGCCTCAGGTTCCCGTTGTTGTAGATCCCGCCGCCCGCGGTGCCCGTGTCCGTATTGTTCGTGATCTTGCTGTCGACGATCTCCGTCAACTGGCTGCCGGCGATGTAGACGCCGCCGCCGCTCGCCGACCCGGCCGCGGTGTTGCGCCGGATCACGCTCGTGCCGATGAAGGTGCTGCCCGTGGCCTGGTAGATCCCGCCGCCGGAGGCCCGGGCGTGGTTGCGGGCGAACTCGGAGTTCTCGACGGTCACGGTCCCGGCGGTGTAGAGGCCACCACCGTTGCTCGCGTTGTCGAACGCGACGTAGCTGCTTCTGATGTCCGCCGAGCCGCCCGACTCCACCGCGATGCCGCCGCCGTTGGCCACGGCGGTGTTGTCGACCACGTCGACCTTGGACAGCCTGAGCGCGCCGCCGTTGACGCGGATGCCTGCCCCGTCCCCGGCGGTGGAGGTGGCGGTGAGATATCCGCCGCGGACGGTGAGGTCCTGGAGGCGCAGGTTCCCGTTCGAGTTGATGTCGAAGATCCGGAACGGGGAGGCGGTCGTCCCGTCCCGGAGGATCGTCGCGCCGTTGCCCCGGATCGTGAGGTCCTTGCCGACGGTCGGCAGAGCGGCGCTCAGGAGGTAGGTACAGTCGCTACGCAGATCAATGGTCTCGCCGTTCCGCGCGGTGGCGATCGCAAGGCTCAGCGCCGTCCCGCTGCAGGGCACCCGGTCCTGGTCCTGGTCCGCGGCGGTCGCCGGTCCGCCCGTCAGGCCCGTGACCATCGCTGCCGCAACCGCGGCCACACTGCAGAATCTGATGTATCGCATGACTGTCACATGCGACATCCGACCCGGACCGCAACAATTACGATGATCAGATCACCCGGTCACGCGATGGGATTCCTCCCGTCGGCCGACAGGGCGGATCACGGATGCATCCGCGCCCCCTTCAGCACCTTGTCCACCCCGTTCCGCGGCCCGTACACCGCGAGCCCCACCAGGTCCAGCTCGGCCGTGGGCACGGCACGGACCGCCGCCCGGTTGTCGCGGTCGTTGCCGGTCGAGAACAGGTCCGCGGTGAAGACGGCCCGGGGCAGGGCGCGGCTCAGCGTCCGCTCGTGGGCGGCCTTCAGGGTCTCCTTGCCGCCCTCGAAGACCAGTACCGGCTGCCGGAACATCGGCAGGTAGGCGACGCCGTCGGCGTCCTCGTACGGCTCCCCGACCACCTCGGGGACTGCCGCGCCCAGGCCGCTGACCAGGAACGCGGTCACGTTCAGGCGCTGCCAGGGCTCCAGGTCGTCCCGCAGCAGCACGGCGATCTTCGTGTCGAAAGTGCTCATGCCTTGAGCCTGCCGGGCGTCGTCCGGCCGGGTCTTGTACGTTCTTTGCATGGCCGCCCGGCAGTCCGTCGCACAGGAAGTCACCGCCTGGCGCCCCCGGGTCCCGGGCGTCACCGAGGTCTTCCACGCCCGCTTCACCGAGTACGCCTATCCGATGCACGTCCATGACGCCTGGACGCTGCTCATCGTCGACGCCGGCGCCGTACGGTACGACCTCGAACGCCACCAGCACGGCACCCCGGCCGACACCGTGACCCTGCTGCCCCCGCACGTGCCGCACAACGGCTCCCCCGCCACCGCGGACGGCTTCCGCAAGCGCGTGGTCTACCTGGACCAGAGCATCCTCGGACCGGACCTGATCGGGCCCGCCGTCGACGGACCCGACCTGCGGGATCCCCTGCTGCGGCAGCGGGTCGGACTGCTGCACGCCGCCCTCGTCCGCCCCGGCGACGAACTGGAGGCCGAGAGCCGGCTCACCCTCATCGGCGAGCGGCTGCAGGACCTGCTCCGCCCCCGGCCCACGACCGGGCGGCCGCCCGACCCGGCCCTCGCCCGTTCCCTGCGCGAACTCCTCGACGAGCGGATCGCCGACGGACTCGCCCTGGAGGAGGCGGCCCGGCTGCTGCACGCCCACCCCGCCCACCTGGTAAGGGCGTTCAGCGGCGCGTACGGCATCGCCCCGCACCAGTACCTGATGTCCCGCCGGGTCGGCCGGGCCCGCCGGCTGCTGCTCGACGGCCTGCCGCCCGGCGAGACGGCCACCGCCGCCGGCTTCTGCGACCAGGCCCATCTCACCCGGCACTTCAAGCGGCTGGTCGGGGTGACCCCCGGGCGCTACCGGAGCGGCAGCGCGCGCTGAGCCTCGTACAGGTTCGGCGGCCGTACCGCGTCCCAGGTGCCGTACAGCTCCAGGCGGGAGTTCAGGTCGCCGGTGAAGTCCGGTACGTCGATCTGGTCGAAGTCGGTGACCGTGTTGAGGCCGACCGTGGCGGAGTACGGGGCCAGGCCGTCGAGGCGCATCAGGCCCGCGCGGCCGTTGGTCACCCGGACGTTCCAGTGGGTGAAGCGGGCGCCGAACAGCGGTCCGGCGTTGGCGTCGCCGCCGTGCCGGCCGTTGTTGTCCACGGTGATGTCGGTGCGGACGTTGGCGAAGGGCAGGCCGCGGTGGGAGTCGAAGGTGCCCATCTGCATCTCGCCGCGCGACCAGACGTTGTGGGAGGAGAGCCCCTCGACGTTGATGCCGTGCAGCTGGGTGTCGGCGGGGGCCGGGACCGTGCGCCGCTCGACGGTGAAGTCCTCGATCAGGTTGTCGTGCGAGCCCTCGCGGCAGAAGTAGGGGTGGTGCTCGCCCCGGCCGCCGACCCGGGTGCGGCGCAGGGTGCAGGCGGAGGCGGCGACCAGGCCGAAGCCGTTGTCGACGTTGCGGACGGTGACGTCGTCCACCCAGCAGTCGTACGCACACTGCAGGACGACCCCGTTGTAGCCCTTGTCGAGCAGGTGCGGGGACTGCGGGGTCTCCATGACGTCGAGGGTGAGGCCCTCGACGCCGGAGCCGGTCAGCTCGCGGACATGGGTGGTGAACAGGGGGTTCCACTCCGGGCGGAGGTCCAGCGGCAGCGGGCGTTCCAGGGTCACCCGGTGGCCGCGCACCGCCGTGACCCGGACGGGCCACTCGTAGGGGACGTACGACAGCAGCTTGGTCTTGTCCTCCCAGTAGTACGACGCCGGTCCCGGGCCGCCGCCCGACATGTGCTGGAGGAGGGTGTGGGCGGGGTCGTCGGCGACCCGGAGCAGGACCAGGCGGCCGGGGCGGAGGCGGGAGGGGTCGGCGACGGTGACCGTCCGGTCGCCCCGGCGGGCCGGTTCGACGGGCGTCAGCTGCTCCCACTCGTCCCGCTTGTTGCCCGTCCAGCCCTCGAAGGGCCAGGCCTGCGCCCTGATCGCGGCGACCAGGGAGTCCCAACGGGACTTCGGTGCCAGCCAGATGAGCCCGCCCGCCCAGGACCACGCCGACTTCGTGCCGCCGTAGCGGGAGCCGTACGGGCCGATCAGCTCGGTGAGGTTCTTCGTCGCGTACAGGGTGGTACGGCCGCTGCCGGCGCCGCGCAGCACCACGTTGTCGTGGCCGACCAGGATCAGGCCGTCGATGCGGAAGGTGCCGGGCGGGATGGTGACCGTGCCACCGCCGGCCCTGGCGGCAGCGGCGATGGCACGGTTGATCGCGGGGGCGCAGTCGGTGACGCCGTCGGCGACGGCACCGTACGCGCGGACGTCGGCGACGACGGGGAGGCGGCGGATGCGGGCCGCTCCCGCCCGGCCGACGTAGGGGATCTGGGGGTGGGTGAAGGGGGTGCGCCGGAACTCCCGCCAGAGGGAGGGGACCTGGCCGTCGGAGGCGTGTGCCGTGCCGCCCGCCACGGCGGTCGCGGCCACCGCCGTGGCGCCGGCGAGCAGGGTCCGTCTGGTGATGGGGCCGGTCAGGGGGCCTGTCGTGCCGTGGTGGGCGGTGCTCATTCCGTACGTCCTTCCCATGGCGGCTTTCATGGTTGTGAACGACGTTCATGTGTGCGTCGGGCGTGAGCATGCCATGGTGGTCCTGCACCTCGAAAGAGTCGTGCAGGTCTTAATCAGGTATGGACCTGAAGTCAGTCGGCGGGACGCTCGATCAGGTGCGTGAACGCGTCCAGGTTCCGCGTCGACTCGCCACGGGACACCCGCCACGCGTACTCCTTGCGGATCGCGGCGGCGAAGCCCAGTTCCAGGAGGGTGTTGAAGGCGCCGTCCGCGGCCTCCAGGACCTGGCCGAGGATCCGGTCGAGGTCGGGTGCGGTGACGGAGGAGAGCGGGAGGCGGGCGGTGACGTAGACGTCGCCGAGCCGGTCGACGGCGTAACTCACGCCGTACAGCTTGAGGTTGCGCTCCAGGAGCCAGCGGTGCACGGCCGGTTCGTTCTCGTCCGGGTGCCGGATGACGAAGGCGTTCAGGGAGAGGGAGTGGCGGCCGGCGATGAGGGAGACGGTCGTCTTGAGCTTGCGGGTGCCGGGGAGCTGTACGACGTAGGTGCCGGACTCGGGGCTCTCCCACTCCAGTTCGGCGTCCTTCAGGACACCCTCGATGACCTGCGCGGCCTGCCGTTCCTGTGCACCATCACCCATGGGCCGAGCGTACGCGACGGCGGTGGGACTGGGTCGCGGCCAGGTAGACGTCGGCGGTGGCGGCGGCGGCCGTGTCCCAGCCGAAGGACTGCGCGTGCCGGGCGGCGGCGGCGCCGAAACGGTCCGCCAGAGTGGCGTCGTCGGCGAAACGGCCCAGCACGCGCGCGTAGTCGGCGGGATCGTGGCCGCGCACCAGGTAGCCGGTCTCGCCGTCTCGTACGGCCACCGGCAGCCCGCCGACGGAGGCCGCGAGGACCGGCGTCCCCGCCGCCTGCGCCTCTATCGCCACCAGGCCGAAGGACTCGCTGTAGGAGGGCATGACCAGGACCGAGGCGGCCCGGAACCAGTCCGCGAGCTGCTCCTGGCCGACCGGCGGGCGGAACCGGACGACGTCCGCGACACCGAGCCGCGCGGCCAGCTTCTGCAGGCCCTCCGGCTTGGCGAGGCCGCTGCCGCTGGGGCCGCCGACTATCGGCACGACGATCCGGGAGCGGAGCTCGGGGCGCCCGTCGAGGAGTACGGCCACGGCGCGGAGCAGTACGTCGGGGGCCTTGAGGGGCTGGATGCGGCCCGCGAAGAGCGGGATCAGGGCGTCCTGCGGGAGGTCGAGGCGGGCGCGGGCCGCCTTCCGTCCGTCCGCCGGGCGGAACCGGTCGAGGTTCACGCCGGGGTGCACGACGGCGACCTTGGCGGGATCGGCGCTGTAGTGCCGTACGAGCTCGTCGGCCTCCTCGGCGGTGTTCGCGATGAGGCGGTCGGCCGCGGCGACGATCTGGGTCTCGCCGATGACCCGGGCGGCGGGCTCGGGGGTGTCGCCGTCGGCGAGGCTGGCGTTCTTGACCTTGGCCATGGTGTGCATGGCGTGCACCAGGGGGACGCCCCAGCGCTGGGCGGCGAGCCAGCCGACGTGGCCGGAGAGCCAGTAGTGCGAGTGGACGAGGTCGTAGTGGCCCGGGCGGTGACCGGCCCAGGCCTGCATCACGCCGTGCGTGAAGGCGCACAGCTGGGCCGGGAGGTCCTCCTTGGCCAGGCCCTCGTACGGTCCCGCGTCGACGTGCCGGACGAGGACGCCCGGGGCGAGCTCGACGGTGGGCGGGAGGCCGCCGGAGGTGGCCCGGGTGAAGATCTCGACCTCGATGTCGATCGCGGCGAGGCGCTGCGCGAGCTCGACGATGTAGACGTTCATGCCGCCGGCGTCGCCCGTGCCGGGCTGGTGGAGCGGTGAGGTGTGCACGGAGAGCATGGCGACGCGGCGCGGCCGGCGGGCCCGGCGGAGCCGGGAGGCAGCCGACGGGGAGCGGAGCCCGAGCCTGCTGACGTACTGGCTCACGTGGCGGTCCTCTCTCGGTGCGGGCATGCCGGTGGGAGGGCATCGAGTGCCCTCCAACGGGGTGCAACGCGGAGGGAGGGATTCCCATTCCGGGGGTGGTTGATTTTGCCGACACATTGCCTCGTGTCGCTCAACCGTTCGAGGGTGGGATGCGTGGGGGTGGTTCGGTTGTGAGTTCGGGTGCGGGTGGGTGGGGGCTGGTCGCGCAGTTCCCCGCGCCCCTTACGGGGCGCCTCAGCTCGGGGCGCTGCACTGTTTACCCTCTTAGACATGACAGCCCGTGCCGCCTCCCGCCCCGTAGGGAACGTGACGCGCGGGACCACCAACCCCAATCGGCTGCGGCGGATGGATCGGTGGATCGCCGCCACACACGGGGGCGTGTTGCGGCGGGCCGTGGATCCTGTCGCCGTCGACCTCGGGTACGGGGCCGCGCCCTGGACCGCGGTCGAACTGCTCGGCCGACTGCGGACCGTCGCGCCGCGCGCGCGTGTCGTCGGGGTGGAGATCGAGCCCGCGCGGGTCGCCGCGGCCGGGCCGTACGAGCGCGAGGGGCTCACCTTCCGGCACGGCGGGTTCGAGATCCCCGTCCCCGGGCGGCCGTTGCTCGTCCGCGCGGCCAACGTGCTGCGGCAGTACGACGAGGGCGAGGTCGCCGAGGTGTGGCGGCGGCTGTGCGGGCGGCTCGCGCCGGACGGGCTGCTGGTCGAGGGGACCTGCGACGAGATCGGGCGGCGGCACGTGTGGGTCGCGCTCGGGGCGGAGGGACCGCGGACCGTGACCTTCGCGGCCCGGCTCGGGTCCCTGGAACGCCCGTCCGACCTCGCGGAACGGCTGCCGAAGGCGCTCATCCACCGCAACGTGCCGGGCGAGCCGGTGCACGCGTTCCTGCGGGACTTCGACCGCGCGTGGGCGGCGGCCGCGCCCTACGCGTCGTACGGCGCCCGGCAGCGGTGGATCCGGACGGTGCGGGACCTGACGGCCGACTGGCCGGTGACGGACTCGGCGGCGCGCTGGCGGCAGGGCGAAGTGACGGTGGCGTGGGGGGCCTTGGCGCCCAGGGCCTGACGGGTGGGGCGGGAACGATCTCGGTGAGTCGTTCGTCACAAAGGCGGGGAGATCGTCATGCTCGGGGGGAAACCGGGGAGGAACCCACCTGCCGTCACCTCTGTCGCTTTGCGGCGCGCCGTGGCACGATCCTCCACGTGCCATAAGTTACTGACGGTTAATCAGTTCTGGAGGGTCGGGTCATGGGACCGGACAAGCACACCGTCCGGCCGGGCGGGCGCGGGATCCTGGCGACGGCGGTGACCGTGGTCTGCGCGGTGACGGTGCTCGCGGCACCGGGCACGGCGTTCGCGGCACCCAAGCCGACCCCCTCGCCCAGCGCGTCGGCCTCCGCCGGCACCTCCGCCTCCGTGACCGTCCTGCCGGACAAGGACCTCGAAGCCGTCCGGGACAAGCTGGACAAGCTCTACCACGACGCGGCCGTCGCCACCGACGCGTACAACGCCGCGGAGGAGGCGGCCCGGAAGCAGTCCGCCGAGATCGTCGGCCTGGCCAGGAAGATCGTCAAGGGCCAGCAGAGGCTCGACGAGCTGAAGGAGCGGGCGGGCCGGGCCGCCGCCGCCCAGTACCGCACCGGCGGACTGCCGGACTCCGCCAAGCTGATGCTGAGCGACAACCCCTCCGAGTTCCTGGACGGGGCCGGGCGGGTGCTCCAGGGCGAGCGGGCGACCAAGGCCCTGATCAGGGAAGTCACGCAGACCCAGCAGGACTTGAAGCAGTACGCGGCGGACGCGGCCGACCAGTGGAACAGGCTGGAGGCCGGCCGCAAGGCGAAGGCCGCCGCGAAGAAGAAGATCACGCAGCGGATCGCCGCCGCCGAGAAGCTCGAGTCGACGCTGGAGAAGAAGCAGAAGGAGCGTCTCGCCGAGCTGGAGCGGGAGTCCGCCTACCAGGCACAGACCGCCTGGCTGGACACCGGGATACTCGACGAGATCCACACCAAGGCGTCCGCGGCGGGGAAGAAGGCGGTCGCGTTCGCCACCGCCCAGCTCGGCAAGCCGTACGTGTGGGGCGCCGAGGGCCCGGACTCGTACGACTGCTCCGGGCTGACCTCGCAGGCCTGGGCGAGCACCGGGAAGCCGATCCCGCGCACCTCCGAGGAGCAGTGGAAGCAGCTCAGGCACGTCGACGTGAAGGACATGCGCCCCGGCGACCTGATCATCTACTTCGACGACGCCAGCCATGTCGCGATGTACATCGGGGACGGCGCGATCATCCAGGCCCCGCGCCCGGGGCGGACGGTGTCGATCGGCGGCGCGGGATCGATGCCGATCCTCGGGGTGGTACGGCCGGACGCCTGAGCACCACCGGAGGTTTCAGGTGTGATGTCCCTTTCGTGAGCCGGGTCATGTGACCCAGTGCACCGCAACGTCCGCTCAAACCCGGGCCGCACGTGACCTTCGTCATCCCCGTCGGGCGGCCCTCTTGTCCAACTGCGGTACGGCACGCGGCATATGACACTGGCCTGAGACAGAGCGACGCGGCTCACACCATTCCGTTGCGGTGGCCAGTAACGCTATGGTCCCCGTCTGGTGGGTCGAGGTCCCTCGCCCCACCATGCCCTCGGGGGGAGGGAAGGAACCCAACACGATGCCCGTACCCGTACCGCGGCAGAGAGCGATCCCGGCCGTGGAGAGTGGTCAGGCGCCGGCCGCCGCGCCCGCACAGGGCGGCGGCCCCCTCAAGGAAGAGGCCAACCGCACGGAAGCCGCCACCCAGAACACCGGCGGCACCACTCTCACCCTGCTGCTGATCGAGGACGATCCGGCCGGCTCACCGGTCCTGCCCGAGCTGCAGGACGCGTCCGGCACCTCGATCCGCGTCCGCACCGCCCGCAACCTCACCGAGGCCGAGCGGCTGCTGACCGACGACGTCCACTGCATCCTGCTGGACCTGGCGCTGCCGGCGCCGGGCGGCAAGGGCACGGAGGGCGAGCTCGGCGTGCTCAAGCACGTCCTGGAGCTCGCGCCCCGGCACGCCGTGCTGGCCCTCACCGCCTCCGGTGACGCCGAGCGCGGCACCGAGGCCGTGCGCGTCGGCGCGCAGGACTACCTCTTCCGGGACGAACTGGACGGCCGGCTGCTGAGCCGCGCCATCCGGTACGCCGTCGAGCGCAAACGTTCCCTCACGACCGAGCGCAAGCTCGCGGAGGGGCGGCTGCGCGCGCAGGAGAACCGCCGCCTGGAGCGGGGCCTGCTGCCCACGCCCCTCCTCGACGGCTCCTCGCTGCGCTTCGCCGCCCGCTACCGCCCGGGGCGCTCCCGTGCGCTGCTCGGCGGCGACTTCTACGACACCGTGCGCACGCCCGACGGGACCGTGCACGCGATGATCGGTGACGTCTGCGGGCACGGCCCGGACGAGGCCGCGCTCGGCGTGGAGCTGCGGATCGCCTGGCGGGCGCTGACCCTGGCGGGGCTGTGCGGCAACGAGCTGCTGTCCACGCTGCAGGAGGTGCTGGAGCACGAGCGCTCCGACGAGGAGATCTTCGCGACGCTCTGCACCGTCGACATAACGCCGGACGGACGCCGGGCCGGGCTCTGCCTGGCCGGGCATCCGGCGCCGCTGGTGGCCCGGCCCGGGCGGCCGGCCGAGCTGCTGCCGTACGAGAACAACGGGCCTGCGCTGGGGCTGCTGAAGGGTGCCCGGTGGCCGCGGATGCAGGTGGAGCTGGGCGCCGAGTGGAGCCTGATGCTCTACACCGACGGTCTGATCGAGGGCCGGGTGGGCTCGGGCGGGGAGCGGCTGGGGCAGGAGGGGATGGTCGAGATGGTCCGCCGCCAGCTTGCCTCCGGCCTGACCGGGGAGGCGTTGCTGCGGGCGGCGGTGAACGAGGTGCGGCAGCTCAATGGGGGCGAGCTGACGGATGACGTGGCCGTTGTGCTGCTGGATCGCGGGGTTTGAGCGGCTGCTCGCCGCTTCCGGTTCGGTGGTCGGCCGCCTGCGGGTGCGTGGGGGCTGGTCGCGCAGTTCCCCGCGCCCCTACGGGGCGCCTCAGCGGCCGCCGTTGTACGGGCCGTACGGGCCGTCGCTGCTGCTGCCGCCGCGGCGGCCCCGCCAGCCGCCGCCGGACGCCTGCTTGACGGCGGGCCGGACGTCGACGAGGTAGACGATGCTCGCCACCAGGCCCGCGATCGGGAGGATGGAGAGGATCGAGAAGAGGTAGCTGACGACCAGGGCGATGGCCAGGATGATCAGCCAGAACATCTTGTTCTGCTTGTCGGCCGCGCGGAACGCGTCCTCGCGCCGGAACACGGCGTCGACCAGCCCGAACGCGGCCAGAGCCATCAGGACGATCTTCAGCAGTCCCAGGAACCCTGCGAATCCCAGCATCAGCATGCCGTCACCACCCGCTCTCTCCCGATCCCTACGCGGCCACCGTACCCGTAGAACGGACCGGGCACCCTCATGGTGCCCGGTCCGTACGTTCTGCTGACGCGTGCGCCGGTTACTTGGCCGGCGGAGTGGTCTTCTTGGCCGGGGTGGCCTTGCGCGGGGCCGGGGTCTTCTTGGCGGCCGGGGCCTTCTTCACGGCGGCCGGCTTGGCCTCGGCGGCCTTCGGCTCGTCCGCCTTCTTCTCGTCCTCCTTGACCGCGACCGCCTCGGGCTTGCCCTCGACGGCGATGGCCAGGTCCTCGATCTCGTCGGCGGCCTCGCCACGCCAGGTCTTCACGGCCTGCTCACCGTGCTCGGCGACCTTCTCGTAGGTCTCGCGGGCCTTGACGGCGTACTCGGCGGCCACGCCGACCTGGCGCAGCGCGAAGTCCTGGGCGGACTCGCCGAGCTTCTTGAGGTCGCCGTCGAGGGAGACGATGAAGTCGTTGACCTTGGACTGGAGGCTGACCTGCGCCTCCTTGGCCTTGACGCCGGCCTCCTTGGCGCGGGCGGCGGCCTTCTCCTGGACGGCCTTCGGGTCGGCCTTGCGGACCGCCTCGATGCGGGCCGGGGCCTCGGCACGCAGCTGCTCGACCAGGCCGGGGACCTTCTTGGCCTGCTGGAGGGCCAGGTCGGCGGTGCCGGCGGCGAAGTAGAGCGGAGTCGGGTCGCTGAGGGTCTTGCGCAGGTCGTCGGTGATGGCCATGGTGATGGTCCTCCCGTATTAAAGTTCGGCTGAGGGTTTTGTGGTCCGCGGCGTGGCGGCCGGCGCGCTTGGCCGGCTCATCCGGCCGTCCGCCGTGGACCGGTCTCACTGTCGTCGCTGTCGTCGCTCCCGCTGCCGACATCGCTGTCGGCGTCGTCCTCGGCGGCTGCCGGGGTGCCCGTGCCGCTCGCGCGTTCCTCGCCCGACCCGAAGCCGTTCTCTTTCCTGAACGACTCGTAGATCTGCAGCAGCACCTGCTTCTGCCGCTCGTCGAGGGTGGGGTCGGCGAGGATGACCGCACGGGTCTCCACCTCGTTCAGATCCCGCTCGGCGTCGAGGATTCCGGCGCGGACGTACAGCGTCTCGGCGGAGATCCGCAGGGCCTTGGCGACCTGCTGGAGCACCTCCGCGCTCGGCTTGCGCAGCCCGCGCTCGATCTGGCTCAGGTACGGATTGGACACCCCGGCGGCATCGGCGAGCTGCCTGAGCGACAGCTGCGCGTTGCGCCGCTGTTCACGCAGATACTCACCGAGATTGCCGACGTTCAGCGATGCCATACCTCCACCCTGCCCCACCCTCGCTAACAATTGCAAGCACCTGCTTGCAAAAGTGTGCCGCGCCATACCCGGATGACACCTGGATGGCCGAACGGGCCAGGCGCCGCCTCAGTCCCGCGGCCGGCCGGGGTCCGGAGCGAGAACGGTGCGGCAGGCGGACCGGGCCGGCCTGCTCAGCAGGGGCTCGCCCGAACCTTCGCCGACACCGTCGCGGACTCAGTAGCGAATGCTGTAGCGGATCCCGTGGCGGAATCCGTCGCGGATTCCGTGGCAGATCCCGTCGCCGTGTCCGCCCCGCGCCGCGGGTGAGCCGTCAGCGCTCGACCGACGCCAGCCAGTCCTCCAGCACCGTGAAGTCCGCCTCCGTCAGGCCGAACTCGTGGTCGACGCGGTGCAGCAGGGCGGGCCGGTGATGGTGGGTGGCGACCCAGGCGCGGTCGGCCTCGGTGATCTCGTCGTCGAGCCAGATGAACGGCCGCTCCCCCGCCCACGCCACCAGCGGCCGGGTCTTCCAGTGCAGCAGGGCCGACGGCTTCTCCTCGTCCGGCCACTCCACGACGGGCAGCGGGGGCAGGCCCAGCCAGGGGGCGACGCAGTCGTTGGCGTCGTCCATCCAGGTGGTGGCCCACACGAGGTCGCAGCGGAGGGCGCCCAGGCGGGGGCCGAGGTCCGGGTCGATGCGGTTCAGCAGCGGATGAGCGGGGGCGATGCCGGTGTCGTAGACCGGGTAGGGGCGGTCGGCGGGGGCGCCGAAGGGGATGAGGGTGCCGTCGATGTCTAGGAAGAGGAGCATCGGGGACAGGATCGCATCGCAGGGGGTGCCGGGAAAGGTTGTGCGGCGGCTGCGGGTGAGTGGGGGTTGCTCGCGCGGTTCCCCGCGCCCCCAAGGGGGCGCGTCGCACCTGGCCTTCTCAGAAAGGCAGCGGTCGCGCGTGCACCACGTCCAGTCTCGACACCGCTCTCGTCAGCACCACGTACAGCCGGTGCAGACCCCGTTCCTCCGCCTCCGCGACCGCCGCCGGTTCCACGGCCACCACGTGGTCGTACTCCAGGCCCTTGACGACGCTCGCCGGGACCACGGCCACGCGGGCGCCGAGTTCGTCCGGGCCCGCCGGTTCGATGCCGGCGGCGGTCAGTGCCTCGCGTACGGCGGTCACCTGTGCGTCCGCCGCCACGACTCCCACCGAGCCCTCGTGGGCCAGTGCCTCCCGCACCGCGGTGACCGTCGTCGCGGGCACGTCCCGGGTCGGACGGACCGTCACCTCGCCGTCGCCGCGGTATGACGTGGCCGGGGGTACGTCCGTGCCCAGGCGGCGCAGCAGCCGGTTGGTCAGCGCAACGACCGCCGCCGGGACCCGGAAACCGGTGGTCAGCGGGATGACGGCCGCCTCCGGCTTGCCCAGGTGGCCCAGTACGGCGGCCCAGCTCCGCGCCGACCAGGGCGTGGTGGCCTGGGCCAGGTCGCCGAGGACGGTGAGGGAGCCGAAGACCGCGCGGCGGGCGATCGCCCTGCACTCCATGGGAGACAGGTCCTGGGCCTCGTCGACGACGATGTGGCCGTAGCCCTCGGGGTGTTCGACGAGCCCCGCGACCTCGTCGAGGAGGACCAGGTCGGCGGCCGACCAGCGGGCCGACTTGTACGAGCGCGGCGGCCGGGCCCAGCGCAGGTCCCGCTGTTCGCCGGGGGTGAGGAGCCCTTCGGCGGCGGCCGCCAGCACCTCGGCGTCCGTGAGGAGTTCGGCCACCACCTCCTCCGGGCGCACCTTCGGCCAGACGGTGTCGAGGTAGGCGCTCATCGCCCGGGAGCGTTCCAGGCGCCGGGTCCAGGCGCCGGGCTGCGGGCCCGCCCGCCGTTCGGCCTGGAGCTGTACGGCCCGCGTCGCCCGGCCCCGCACCCGTTCCCGCCCGACGGCGTACGGCGGTTCCTCGTCCCGTACCACCTCGACGATCCTCGTCAGCGCGGCGGCGGAGACCCGCCAGGTGTACGTGCCGTCGGAGAGCGAGAGCGGGCTGACGGAGTCGGTGCGGACGTGGGCGTACAGGGCGCGGCGCAGCACCTCGGCCATCCGCGGGTCGTGCTTGAGCGCGGCGGTGCGGTGCGGGTCGGTGCCGGTGACCGGGTGGCGGCCGATCTCCTCCGGCAGGGTCGTCTGCCGTACACCGGTCTCGCCCAGGGCCGGGAGGACCTCGGAGATGTAGGAGAGGAAGGTCCGGTTGGGGCCGAGGATCAGCAGGCCGGAGCGGCGGATGCGCTGGGGGTGGGTGTAGAGGAGGTAGGCGGCGCGGTGCAGGCCGACGGCGGTCTTGCCGGTGCCCGGTGCGCCCTGCACGCAGACGGAGTCGGCGAGGCCGGCGCGGACCAGGTCGTCCTGGTCGGGCTGGATGGTGGCGGCGATGTCGCGCATGGGGCCGACGCGCGGCCGTTCGATCTCGTGGGTGAGGATGCTGCTCCCGGTCCCGGGCTCCCCTGCGCTCAGCTGCTCGTCCTCCATCCCGGTGAGGTCGGCGGAGTCGCCGCGGCTGCCGGGCGCCCAGCCGAACCGGCGGCGTACCGCCACGCCCTGCGGGTCGTCGGGGCCTGCCTGGTAGAAGGCGCGGGAGACGGGGGCGCGCCAGTCCACGACGAGGGGCGGGGCGGTCGGCTCCTCGCTGATCCGCAGCCGGCCGATGCGGTAGCTCTGCCCGGCGTGCTCCCCCGCCTCGAAGTCCAGCTTGCCGAAGAACAGCGGGCCCTCGGGCAGCTCGCGCATCTCCTTGGCCCGGCTGCGCAGCCGGTACCCGAGCACCTCGGCGTCGGCACCGGACGCGGAGACGTCCTCCCCGGTGACGACGTGCTCGACGGCGCCTTCGACCATGCGGGCGAGGGCGGCTCGGCAGGTGTCGTGGTAGGCGCGTTCGCGGTCGAGTTCCTGCTGCATGGAGACAGGGTAAGGGAGAAATCGTGACCCGGTTAAATTTTTTACCGCAGCTCAAACGGCCAGAGTCCGCTCCAGCCGCCCGAACGCCTCCTCCGCCGCCCGCACCGCGTCCTCCCGCACGTCCTCGACCCGTTCCCCCGCCGCGATCCGCCGCCAGTTGTCCTGCGCGAGGATCCGCTGTACGGCGATGATCTGGCCGGCCGCCAGCCTGGCCTCCAGGGTGCCGCCGAGGGCCTCGGCGAGCGCGGCCTCCGAACGCTCCAGGTAGGCGTACTGGCGGGCGACCAGGGTGGGGGTGCTGTTGAGCAGGGTGTGGAAGGCGAGCACCTGGGGGTGGTCGTTGAGTCCGGTGATCGGGTCGTTGTGGGCGAGCCCGGAGAGGAAGCGGGCGCGCAGCACGCCGACCGGGGACTCCGCGCCGGATGCGCCCGTGGCCCCCGCGACCAGCCGCGCCGCCTCCGTCTCGTGGTCGGCGATCCGGTGCAGGACCAGGTCCTCCTTGGCCGGGAAGTACCGGAACAGCGTCGGCTTGGAGATCCCGGCCGCGGCGGCCACCTCGGCGACCGACACCGCGTCGAACCCCTTCGCCAGGAACAGCCGTACGGCGACGTCCGACACGTCCTCGTACATCCGCCGCCTCTTGCGCTCACGCAGGCCCATGTCACCCATGCGCCCGAGCCTACGCAGCGCGGCTCAGGCCGACGGGACCTGCCGCCACCGCGGGAGCTTCGCGAGGTTCCACAGATCGTCGAAGTGCTTGGCAGCGCTGCCCCGCCGGCCCCGCGGACCCGTGGGCAAACGGGTATTCGGGGCGCTCATGTTCTCTCTAGGCCAGGGCACGAGCAAGATGGGGGTTGGCGGTCGCCCGGGCCGGCAGGCCCAGGGAGGCGATCGCCGCCGCCAGCGTCATGGCGTAGGAGTCCACGGCCCGGCGGACGTTGGGGGCGTCCAGGCTCGCGCCGGTGACCAGCCGGTCCAGGTCCACGTAGGCGGAGCGGACGATCTCGATCCACCGGTAGACCCGCCAGTCCTGCTGCCAGGCACGGGTGTAGGCGGGCGGCAGCAGGCGCTCCCAGCGGCGGAACATCCGGTCCCGGATCTCCGGCCGGGTCGGGGTGAGGTGCATGTGCCGGACCAGGTCGTACAGGGGGTCGCCGACGACCGCCATCTCCCAGTCGATGATGGTCAGCGCCATGGCGTCGTCCCGGCGCACCAGGTTCCAGGGGTTCAGGTCACCGTGCAGGAGGATCGGCCTGCGATCGGTCACCTGGTGCCTGGCCAGTATCTGCCGCAGCCGTCCGGCATCCGGCAGGCCGAGTTGCCTGGCGAGTTGCTGGGACTCCTTGGGCAGGTTCTCGACCAGCAGGACGAGCTGTTCGCTCAGATAGCCGTAGAAGTTGTAGCCCGCTTCCCCGGCGGCCGGGTCAAGCCGGGTGTAGTCGACGCCTTTCAGCGCGCTGAGCTGGTCGACGAGCCGGTCCGCTTCGTGCGGCAGCAGGCCGTGCACCGGATGGTTCGGGGGCCGGTCGATGTCGAGCGGTCCTTCGTAGGTGTGAATGGCAAAGAGGTCTTTGCGGTACTTCCCCGGGTAGCTCTCACCGAGAGCCAGGAGTTTCGGGGCCGCCACCGAAACACCCGAATCCTCGATCGCCATGAGCACGGCATGCTCACTGAGAAAGCTGCGTTCGCGGCGGAACACCTTTTCCACCTTGCGCCGCACCACGACAGGAAATTCGATACCGGGAACCCGCACCACGGAATTCAGGTGAGCCGTCCCCTTGAACACCCGACCGGCCGGGGCCGCTCCCTCGGCATGAAGTGCTCCGTGCACCGCCAGATAAGAGAAGTCCGGGCGCTCCGGAACACGTCTGTCCGGTGTCCAGGGTGCGGTGCCGAACCTGGAGAAAAGCCCCTTACGTGCCTCCCCCCGGGAAATCCGCCACCGGAACAGAACACGCTCGATCTCGGCTTCGTCGGGCAGGTGCCGCAGCCGCAGGGGATCCTGGGCCGCCTCCAGGGCGCGGCGCACCGCCGACGTGGCCTCGTCGAGGCCCTTCTGGTCGAACGTTTCGTCGAGGGACGTCGCGGCCCGCATCACGTCGGGATAGACGGACTGCGCCTGCTCGAAGGCGACGTAGTGGCGCAGGTCCTTGCCCACGCCGATGACGGCTGCGGGCCGAGCCCATTCCATGGCCCGGACCCAGGCCTCGATCACCTCGGACCACTGATCGCCCGGGTACTGCATGCGCACCAGGTGGGTCGCCAGGTCGTGGAGAGGGTCGCCGTAGGTGGCGAGTTCCCAGTCGACGCAGATGAGCGACGGATGACCGCCGTAGGTGACGATCAGGTTGTCCCGGTGCAGGTCCGCGTGGAGCAGGCTGTACGGCCGTCGGGCCATCCCCGGCACCCGCTCCGCGAATCGGATGAGTGCGTCCTCCGGGATGCCCAGCGCCGCGAACAGTCCGCCGAAGGCGGGCAGGTTGGCACGTCGGATCTGCCGGTCCGCACAGTGCGCCAGCGTCTGGAGAAAGCCCTGGCTGTCCTGACCGTTGCTGGGCCAGGAGGCCGGCAGGGCCGGCAGCGCGGCCCGGCGCACCTGGGTCATCTGCGCGAGGAGTCGCGCGATTTCCTCGATGATCAGGATGTCGACGGGTTTGCCGTTGCCGCAGACGCTGGACAGCGGCACCCCTTCCACATAGCTGTGGACGGCGTATCCGTCTCCCTCGAAGAGGCATTCCGGTACATGCGGCAACGCGGCCCTGACGGCCCTGAGGATCTCCGCCTCGTTCTGCCAGGTCCTGATCACCACCGGCAGGGCATCGGCACGCCGGATGCGTACCGTCGCCGACATGCCGGGCTCACGGCGCAGCAGCAGCGCCATGGGGCCGGTCAACGGCAGGACGTAGTTCTTGTTGTGGTACCCGCTGTGCGCCTTGCCGTGGTCCATGGCATGGCGCCTGATCTGCTGGTAAAGCGCATGACCTGCGCCTGGTTTGGCGCGTTCCCCAGAGGACATAGAGGGAACAGAAGATGCGCCCACTGGCCGCTCCGGATTGCTAGCGCTGGCTGGAAAGTACGGCAAACGGTAAACGCGGCGGACTGTCCGCACGACCAGAGGCGCAATCGAGTAGCCACAACGGGTGGGTTTGGTGCCCCGCTGCGTCAGGTCGTTCTGAGATCGGCTTGCTTGACCATCTCATACGTAGGAACCGGAGCTGTTGCTCAGATAATGCGGGCATGCTAGCGCACCGCGGTTGCCGCCACCTTGGTCCGTCCAAGAGTTGGCAGAAGCGCTACTCGGCGAGCAGGTTCCAAACCGACTCGAACCAGGACCGCATCTTCAGCACGAAGAGCGATCCCGGCGACTCCGGGTCGGCGTCCTCCACGTGGTGCGTCAGCATCGCGCCCAGTCCCAGCACGTCGAGCGCGTCTATCTCCTCGCCCGTGTCCAGGATGATGGGCCGTCTGATGACGTCGTAGAGGCCGTGCAGCACCTCTGTCCTGTTGATGACGTAGAGCTTGAAGGCCGGAGTCAGCCACACATGCCTGACCTGGACGTCGACGGACGGCACCAACCGCTCCGCCTGCAGGTCCCGCAGCGCGGTGCGCAGCGACTCCGTGTGCCGGTCGGTGATGGCGCGCAGCCGCTCCCGCAGGCGCGGATCGTCCTTGTCCTGCCTGACCACGGGATACGGCAGGTCGAGCTGGGGGTCAGGCAGCAGCAGCCGGATGACGATGCTGCCGGGAGCGATGGCACCGGCCCGGATCCGCTCGGCCTGGAGCCGGATGTGGGTGTCGAGTGACTCCGAGGTCAACGTGAAGACGTCCAGGGTGACTTCGTGCTGCTCGAACGCCTCGCTTATCAGCGGCTGCAACGTCATCGCCTGCCGTGACCTGGTGGCCTGGGCCGCCGTGGACTGCACGCGCTGGGCCTTGACGACCCGCGCCGGGCTGCCCTGGCGGGACTCGATCCACCCCTCGTTGCCCAGTTCGCGCACCACCCGCTGGACGGTGTCGCGGGACACCCCGAACTCCTTGGCGAGCCTGCCCTGCGCGGGCAGTTCGGCACCCAGCTGGTACGTCCCGTCCAGCATCCGGGTCCGCAGCGCCTCCGAGACCTGCCGGAACGCCTTGCCACCGCCGTCACGTGCCTGCCTGGCCGCCATACAGCGAGCGTTCCTCTCCGGGTTCCCTCGCAAACAC
The DNA here is from genome assembly GCF_043201715.1 of Streptomyces sp. NPDC048291. Classification (NCBI taxonomy): domain Bacteria; kingdom Bacillati; phylum Actinomycetota; class Actinomycetes; order Kitasatosporales; family Streptomycetaceae; genus Streptomyces; species Streptomyces sp. NPDC048291. The sequence continues at coordinate 90,824 of NZ_JBICZC010000007.1, read as the reverse complement.
GATCCGTCAGGCAGGAAGCCGGGGCGAACCCGCCGGTTAACGGATCAACCTGCCCGGGCATGCCTGATATTGACCGGCAACCAGGCAGGTGGACCCGGATGCCGCACGGTCGACCAGAGCTTGCAGGGGGCGGGCGCCATGGAGTTACGGGTACTCGGGGTCACGGTACGGATCGACGACCTGCTGCAACTGGCCGTCTCCGTATCGGGTGCGGTCGGCGTCCTGACGGCCTGGCGCCGTGGGCGCGCAGGCCCCCGGCCGCCCGGCACCCGCCGGAACCGCCGGGCGCTGCCTAGTGCCGCAGTATCTCCAGCAGCGGCCACAAGGACCCCACCACGTACTCCGCGCCGGCCTCGGTCAGCAGCTTGGCTTTCCGTGCGTTACGCGCGTAGCCGAGAAACGGGACCCCGGCCGTCCGGGACGCCTGGAAGTCGGTGGGTGAGTCGCCGATCATCAGGGCCGCGCCGGGGGCGGCGCCCATCGCGTTGAGGGCGCGGTTGAGGCAGTGCGGGTCGGGCTTGAGGCGGTGCAGGTCCTGGGTGCGGCCGTAGATGTGCGGGGCGAAGCAGGGGGTCAGGGCGCGGTCGTCGAGGTAGGCGCGGACCACCCGGGGGGAGTTGTTGGTGGTGATCGCCATGCGGGCGCCCCGCGCTCGCCAGGTCTGGATGAGGATGTCCGCGAACGCCGTGGGCATCGCCGTCGCCGTGGCCCGCAGCTCCTCCTTGGTGAGACGTTCCTCCAGCTCCGTGACCAGGTCGCTGCCGGGGTGCCGGCGGTCCACGGCGCGCAGTACCAGGTGCGGGTCGAGGGAGTCCCGCTCGGTGTCCGTGACCAGGCCGTGCAGGCCCCGCACGGCCAGCCAGTCGACCAGTCCGCCGGCCACGCCCGCCGCCGAGTGCCCCGCGAACAGCCGGCAGATCGGCCCGTCGAAGTCCCAGAGGACGACACGGGCACTTCTGACCAGTTCGGCGATCTCTTCGGTCGTGTCCTTGCTCTTGGCTGCCACCAGTTCAGTCTGCGTCGTATCAGAAGTCACTAAGAGAGTGTCAGGTCCGTCGTGATGGTTTCCCAGAGGGCGTTGAACCACTTCTGCGATTGCTCCACGAACGCGCCGTCCCGTTGGCCGGTTCTCTTCTCGAAGGAGAAGAGGAGGGACTCCGACCCGACGGCGTCGTACATGTCGAGCAGGCCGTCCTCCGTCTGCTCCTCGCGGCGGGTGACCGTGTAGTACGCGAACAGCGCCTCCGCGCCGTTGAGCAGGTACAACTTGATCGGCGGGGTGAACGGCAGGGCCCGGAAGGTGACGTTCACGTCGATCTTGTGGGTGGAGCGCAGGCCCTGGAGGTTGTACTGGAGGACCTGGCCCTGGGCGTTGCGCATGGCGAGCCAGCGGTTGTGGACCGTGTCGTCGTCGCCGTCGACCGCCGTCGGGAAGGCGAGGGCGATGTCCCGGCTGGGGAGCAGGACGCGGACGTCGATGCGCTCCGGGCGGATCCGGCCCTCGTGGATCATGCGCAGGGGCTCGGCGAGCGCCGGCAGCAGGCTCTGCGCGGTCAGGCAGGCGGCGTCGATCCGGACGTGCGAGGCGGCGAACGCCTCCGTCATGCGGGGACCGAGGCCGACCATCGTCCGCTGGGGCTCGTCCAGCCCCGCGGGCCGCGGCTCGGCGATGCGCGGCGGGCTGCCCTTGCCGACGTCGACCAGGTAGCCGTCGTCCTGGAGCGCCCGCACGGCCTGGCGCACGGTCCCCCGCTCCACGCCGAACGCCTCGGCCAGTTCGGCCTGGGTGGGCAGGCGGTCGCCGGCCTTGAGGTCGCCCGAGCGGATGCGCTGCCGCAGGGTGTCGGCGATCTCCTGAGGTGTGCTGCCGGCGTTCACTGCCACGTTCTCCTGAGTCACGACCAAACGCTACAACTTTGATCCATCTGGCGGGAGTTGTTTGAAGGTTGTTTATAACTAGTAGCCAACTGGGGACAACTTAATCAGAGTTGGTCACCAACTTGGTTGAGTTGGCGGAAGCCTTGCTTCCTGACTGATGGGGGAACCACCATGCCTGCCGCCCTCGCTCTCCTCTCCGCCGCCTTCGTCGTCGGCTTCGAGCAGATCGTCCAGTCGAAGTACGGTGCCACTGGCATTATCGGCCTGCTGTTGCTCACCGTGGGCATCAAGGCCAAGAGTCCGGCGTTCAGCTCCGCCGGCGCGGTCCTGCTCGCGCTGATGCTCGCCGGGCCCGCGCTGTAGGAATCGCTTCAGGAACCACTTCAGCAACCGCTTCAGGAACCGAGGGGCTGCCTAGGACGTCAGGTGCAGCTCCGAACTGATCGTCTCCCACAGGGCGTCGAACCATCGCGTGGACTGGTCCACGAACATGGTGTCCCGCAGCCCCGCGCCCTGTTCGAAGGCGAAGAGCATCGACCGCGTGCCCTCGGCGTCGTACGTCTGCAGGTGCTCGTGGTCGATCTCCCGCTCGTGGCGCCCCAGCGTGTAGTACGCGAACAGCGCCTCCGCCCCGTTGAGCAGGTACAGCTTGACCGGCGGGGTGAAGGGCAGCGCCCGGAAGGTGACGTGCACGTCGACGCCGTGCGTGGCGCGCAGCGCCAGCAGGTTGTGCCGCAGCACCTGGCCCTGCGCGTTGCGCTGGGCCAGCCAGCGGTCGTGGACCGCGCCCTCGGCCGAGGCGTCGGCCGCCACCGCGGTCGGGAACGCGAGGTCGATGTCCCGGCTCGGCAGCAGCACCCGGACGTCGATCTTGGCCGGTTCCAGCCGCCCCGCGTGGATGAGCCGCAGCGGTCCGCCGAGCGCGAGGTTGAGCGAGACCGAGGTCAGGCAGAGCGCGTCGATCCGCACGTGCGAGGCCGCGAAGGCCGCCTCTATACGCGGGGTGAGGGCCACCATGGTCGGCTGCGGCGGCGGCGCCGAGCCCACGGCGAGCCGCAGCGGGCCCGGACCCGGCGCCACCGTCGCCGGAGCGCCCTTCGACACGTTGGTGAGCAGGTGCTCCGACTGCAGGATGCGCAGCGCCTGCCGCACCGCCCCGCGCTCGACGCCGAACTCGTCGGCCAGTTTGGCCTGTGTGGGCATGCGCTGACCGGGCCGCAGCTCCCCGGACCTGATCCGGGTGCGCAGTTCGTCGGCCACCTCGCGGTGTGACGCCTGAGGCCGCTGTGACCTCTTCCGTCCATTGACGGAGGCGTGTTCCGGGTCCACGGACAAACAGTACAACTTCCCGCCATCTTTCGGCAGTTCACGGGAAGGTGGTTATGAGTCGCATCCAAGTGGAGATAAGTACTATGGAGTTGGTCACCAACTCCAGCGACATGGTCATACTTCCTCGGCGGTTGGCCAGCCGGGTTCCCTTCCGGAGGGGAGCCGGGAGCCCGGTCCACCTGGGCCGGCCGTCGGGGCGCGCGGCCAGCACCACCGGCACAGTCACAACTGAACACCGACAACCGAACACAGGCAGACCCGCACAGCCACAACTTCACAGCTCGCTACGGATGAGCAGCACAGAACAGCACGGCTCAGCACAGTCACAAGTGAACACAGGTGATTCAGGCACCGCCCCCGGGAGGAAGGAGCACCTCAGAAGATGTCCGGGCACCAAGGACGCCCGGACGCGCGCAACAGGGCGTCGGCCTCCCGGGCGGCGCCCATTCGCTCTTCCTGGACCCGCCCGAGCGCGTGCAACCGCGCCACGGACTGGTCACCGAGCCAGACGCTCGCCAGCTCGGCGATGTCGAGGGCGAGGTCGGGGGTGTCGGTGGTCGGGGTGCAGGACGCCCCATCGGGGGAGGCGTCCAGCCGGAACCGGCCGCCGGCCAGCCCCTGCCGGTCCACCACCTCGAGGACCAGAGAGCCCGCCCTGTCGTACGTCCGCGCCTCCAGGGCCCGTACGACGTCCAGGATCCGCACCCACAGCCAGTCCGCCTGGTTGCTGACCCGTGCGGCGCGCGGGTCGGGCAGGTAGTGCGGCAGCAGGTCGTCCGGCGACCGCCAGCCGCTCTTCACCCTGGTGATCCAGTCGATCGAGCACAGGTAGTGCCACAGCGCGCGCTCGGCCGCCGGGGTCGCGCCGAGCAGCCAGTGCACCTCGGCGGTGTTGTACGGCTGCTTGCCCTGCCAGTTGTCGTCCGACTCGTAGGACGCGATGCCCTCCACCTCGCCGGCCGCCGAGCGGTACACCGCGAAGTAGGGCTCCTTCCACTCCTCCTCGAAGCGGACCGCGCCGGTGCGCAACTGCCACCACAGGTCGCTGCGGCTGACCGCGCCCGGCGTGCTGCGGCGGATGCGTTCGTGCAGGTCGGGGCCGACCTTGCGGATGTCCTCGCCGTCGACGAGGTCGATACGGGCGCCGTCCTCGGGGCGCGCCCAGCGCGGGTCCAGGCCGGTCCGCGGGACCTCGACCGTCCACTCCGTCAGCGTGGTCGCCGGGCCGAAGCCGTAGCGGCCGTAGATCCGGTACTCGGCGGCGATCAGGGTCGCGACCACGTCTCCCCGCTCCTTCGCCGCGGCCAGGTCCTGGCTCATCATGCGGGTGAGCAGGCCGCGGCGGCGGTGGGTGGCGGTGACCGTGACGTTGGAGATGGCGTCCGCGGGGAGGATCGCACCGCCGACCGCGGTCAGCTCCTGGTCGAAGGAGCGGAACGTCGCGACGCAGCGGGGGCCGTCGAAGGCGCCGAGAAGTCTGCCCGGCACGAATTGCCTTCGGCGGGCGGCGAGTTGGTCGGGTGAGAGGGTGGGGCGCTGGAGGAAGCCGGTGGACAGGGCGCGGTTCCAGTCGGCGAGGTCGGGTTCGGTTATGGGGCGGACTTCGACGGCGTCAGTCATGACAGCACGGTATGTGTTTGGTTCCGTGGTGCCGATTCATTTTCGGGTGCGGGTGGGTGGGGGCTTGTCGCGCAGTTCCCCGCGCCCCTAAAAGCAAAGACAGGGGCGCTGCCGCTCACGTCAGTAGGTCGTCGACCTGGGCTTCGCCCTCTCGGTACCTGCGGGTGATCTCGCCGCTGGAGTCGTCGGCCGTGCGCTGTAGGCGTTGGCGGCGCCGTGAGACCTCCTGTTCGTAGCGGACCAGGCGGCCCATCGCCGCCGTCAGTTCCGGGTCCGTGCGGGCCTGGAGGTCGGAGAGTTCGACCTCGGCCAGCATGTCGGCCGCCAGCCTGCCGTACTCCTCGTTGTGCGGGGTGCCCAGCGTGACGTGGCGGGCCGAGGAGCGGTGGCGGGCCGGGGCGTCCGTGAGGATCTCCGGGAGGCGGTCCACGACGGCGGCGGCGCCCGCCGGGGAGCGGCGGGCCAGTTCCGCGCGCAGGATGTCGATACGGCCCTGGAGCAGCCGTCGTACGTAGCTCAGGTCGGCCTCGTCGCGCTGCGCGTCCCGGCGCAGGACCCGCAGTTCGGGCAGGCTCAGGCGGGCCAGGTCGTGCTCCGGCGGCTCCGCGGGCAGCGGGATGTCCTCCCCGCGCTGTGCGGGCGGCCGGGGCAGGCTCTGCACGCTCTGCGTGCCCTGCGTCTTCAGTCGCCCGGTGCTCGGTGTGCTCATACGTCTCAACCGTCCCCTCGACCGGCGTGTGGAAGCATGGTGCCACCCCAAGTGGCCGCAATGTGACCGAGTGCCCCCGAACGGCCCTAGTTGGGACGTTAAGGATCAATAATGGGCCGCTGACGGGCCGCTGTGGGAGGCATGCGGGCACCGGGCATGATGGTGCGCATGCGAGCGGTGGTACAGCGGGTGGACGGCGCGAGCGTCGTCGTGGACGGCGAGACGGTGGGCGCGATCGAGGGCGAGGGCCTGTGCGTGCTCGTCGGGGTGACCCACGAGGACACCAAGGAGAAGGCGGCCCAACTCGCCCGGAAACTCTGGTCGATCCGCATGCTGGCGGACGAGCGGTCGTGCAGTGACGTCGACGCGCCGCTGCTCGTGATCAGTCAGTTCACGCTGTACGGCGACGCCCGCAAGGGACGGCGGCCGACGTGGAACGCGGCGGCGCCCGGCGAGGTGGCGGAACCGCTGGTGGACGAGGTGGTCGCGCAACTGCGGGCGCTGGGGGCGACCGTGGCGACCGGGCGGTTCGGGGCGCAGATGCGGGTGTCGCTGACCAACGACGGCCCGTTCACCGTGCTGCTGGAGATGTGAGCAGCGCCCGGCAGTCCCGGGCCAGCGCCGCCATGCCGAGTTCCTCCGCCGTGCCGAGCGCGGTCCGGGCCAGGGTCTGGGCGGTGGCCCGGGCGGCGGGCGAGCGGGTACGGAGCCGGGCGCGGGCCTCGTCAAGGCGAAGCCGGGCCATCTGCGCCGGGTAGCGCTGCGCCTGCCGTACGGCGCGGGCGAGGTGCCCGAGCGCGGTCTCCGGTTCGCCGGCGACGAGCGCGAGCAGGGCGCTGAAGCGGGCGGCGGGACCCAGCAGGACGGTGGGCCAGCCGGCCAGGACCAGTTCGTCGCCGTGCGCGTCGAGGATGGCGCGCAGCGGCGGGACGTACGCCGACAGCTCGGCGCTGCGGTTCGTGTGGTTCATGTGGTTCATGTGGTTCGCATGGTTCGTATCGTTCGTGTGCTCGGCCAGGGCGGCGCAGACCAGGGCGAGGGTCGCCGCGGTGGGCAGCGCCCAGCCGCTCGGCGGGAACCGGGTGAAGCCGTCGGCGTCGGCGGCGAACGCCCGGAGCTGGTCCACGGCCTGTTCGTGCCGGCCGGTCTCGCACAGCGCCAGGGCGAGGCCCGCCCGCCACACCGGGAAGTAGCCGCGGCGCTGGACGCCGGCCATCCGGGGGGAGGCGAACAGCTCGGCCAGGCGGCCCTGTTCGTAGCGCAGCCAGAACTCCTGGCCGAGGACGGTCTGGCTGAGGGTGTCCGCGGGCATGGCGAGCCCCGACTCCATCGCCGCCGCGACCTTCCCCGACTCCCCGAGGATCCACCCCTCGGCGGCGGCGAACTCCCCGCGCCACAGGCTCATCAGGGCGTCCAGCGTGCCCTGTTGCCAGTGGGCGAGCCGGCTGCGGTGCCGGGCCGCGAACTCGCGGTGGCGGCTGAGGGTCGCCTCGGCGGCGGGCACCCGGCCGGTGCGCAGCTGGTCGATGGCGAGGGCGACCAGGGCCTCGCCCTGGAAGTGGGCGGACCGGGACCGGACGGCGAGGTCGCGGAGTTCGGTGGAGAGGGCGAGCAGGCTGCGGGCGGGCTCGAAGTCGTACAGGGCCCAGCGGGTCTCGGTCAGGACCTCGGAGCGGGCCTCGTCGCTCACGCCTTCGCCCTCGGCACCGGGGGTCCGGCGACCGCGCTCGCGCAGCTCCGCCAGCGTCTGGCGGGCCAGCCGGGCGCCGGTGCGGGGTTCGGCGCCGGTGACCGCGGTGTCGTCGCCGATGGACATGGCGAGCTTCTTGGCCCGGTGGGCGGTGAGCTGGAGCCGCAGCTCCACCGCCCGGGTGTCCTCCCGGCCGGCCAGCGCGGCCAGGCAGGCGTCGATGCGGAAGAGCAGGTCGCGGTCGACCTGTCCGGGGTCCGACCAGCGGCGGGCGCTGCGGACGACGGCGTGGGCGCGGGCCAGTTCGTCGCCGCCGGCGGCCTCGTAGGCGGCCTGGTAGTGCCGGTCGGCCTCGTACATCTCGCCGAGGAGGTGGCGGGTGTCGCCGCGCCGGATGTGCTGGTCGAACGCGGCGCCGTAGCCGCTCGGCCGGGCGGCCCGGGCGAGCGCCGGGTCGGGGTCCGGGCGGCGCCGCGTCCCGCGGACGGACCGGGTGCCGGCCGCGTCCTGTCCCCCGCCCTGCCTCCCGCCCCGGCTTTCGTCCGGGCTCTCGGCCTGTCTCTCGTGCTGCTCGGAGCCGGGCGGCAGCAGGGCGAGCAGGGCGCCGTCGGCCCGCAGGGCGGCGTCGCAGCGCTCGGCCAGCAGCCGGCCCGGGGGCCGCAGGCCGTTCTCCACCCGGCTGAGGTAGCTCTTGCTGTAGTGGACCCGGCGGGCCAGCTCGGCGAGGGAGAGGTCCGCGGCCTCCCGGCGGACGCGCAGCGCCTCGGCGAACTCCTCCTGCGGTGTCACCGCGCCTCCCCCGGGGCACGCGCGCATCGGGTCGAACACGTGCACACCGTGTCCAAGTGGTCGCCGCCCGTTGCCAATTATGAACTGGCAACGGCATGTCCCGCAGCGTGGTTCCGGAGATCCACAGCTTGTGGGGGAAGAACGCGCGGCGGAGCTACGGCTCGACGATCACTTCCTGTGCCGCGGCCGTCTCCCCCGCGACCAGCCGGGCGTCCGCCGGGACGTTGCGCTTGACCAACGCCAGGGCCACCGGCCCCAGTTCGAAGTGGCGCACCGACGTCGTCACGACGCCGATCTTCCGGCCGTCCTCGCCCTCGTCGGCCACCCGGATCTCGGTGCCGTGCGGCGGCAGGTGGACGTCGCTGCCGTCCAGGTGGAGGAAGACCAGGCGGCGCGGCGGCTTGCCGAGGTTCTGCACCCGGGCCACGGTCTCCTGGCCGCGGTAGCAGCCCTTCTGGAGGTGGACGGCGGTGCCGATCCAGCCCAGCTCGTGCGGGATGGTCCGGTGGTCGGTCTCGAAACCGAGCCGGGGCCGGTGGTGCTCGACGCGCAGCGCCTCGTAGGCGAGCAGCCCGGCGGCCGGGCCCGCCTTCTCGGCGTACGCCTCCAGGCCGGCGCGGGGCAGGAAGAGATCCCGGCCGTACGCCGTCTCGCGGACGACGGCGTCCTCCGGTGCCTCGGCGATCGAGCCGGCGGGCAGGTGGACGACCGCGAAGTCGTCGGTGCGGTCGGCGACCTCCACCCGGTAGAAGAACTTCATCGACTCCAGGTAGGCGATCAGCGCCTCCTGGGTGCCGGGCTCGACGTGGGCCCAGACGGCCGTGCCGTCGTCGACCAGGTACAGCGCGTGCTCGATGTGGCCGTGCGCGGAGAGGACCAGCGCCTCGGTGGCCTCGCCGACGGGCAGCTCGCTGACGTGCTGGGTGAGGAGCAGGTGCAGCCAGCTCAGCCGGTCCTCGCCGGTGACGGCCACGACCCCGCGGTGCGAGAGGTCGACGAAACCGGCGCCGTCGGCGAGGGCGCGCTGCTCGCGGAACAGGTCGCCGTAGTGCGCGGCGACACCTTCGTCCACGCCCTCGCCGGGGACGGCGCCGGGCAGGGACAGCAGAGGGCTCTTCATATGCATAAGCCTACGACTCGGTAATTGAAGTCTGGACGGACGCAGACGCTGACGCGGACGCAGAGGCGGACGCGGACGTGGCGGACGCCCCCTTGGCTCTCTTCAGCGTGCAGTCCTTGCAGCGCCCGAAGATCGCGAAGTGTTTCATGTCCGTCTCGAAGCCGAAGTCGCGCCGCAGCTTGGCGGTGAACTCCGCCGCCACCGCCACGTCCGCCTCGATCACGTTCTCGCAGTCGCGGCAGACCAGGTGGATGTGGTGGTGCCGGTCGGCGAGGTGGTACGTCGGCGCACCGTGCCCGAGATGGGCATGGCTGACCAGCCCGAGCTCCTCCAGGAGCTCCAGGGTCCGGTAGACCGTCGAGATGTTGACCCCCGACGCGGTCTTCCTCACCTCACCGAGGATGTCGTCGGGGGTCGCGTGCTCGAGGGTGTCCACGGCTTCGAGCACGAGTTGCCGCTGCGGCGTCAGCCGGTAGCCGCGCTGCCTGAGGTCGCTCTTCCAGTCGGTGCTCACCACACCGAAAGTCTAGAACTACTTCCGAATTCCAGAACTACTTGAAGAACGCGATGCCGTCGTCCGGCATGTCGTCGGGGAGGGCCTTGGCCCAGCGCTCGACGTCCTCCGGGGTGACGACCTTCTTCAGGTGCGCCGACATGTAGGGGCGCAGCTCGACCTCGGGGGTCTGCTTCTCGCCGACCCACATCAGGTCGCTCTTGACGTAGCCGTAGAGCCGCTTGCCACCGGTGTACGGGGCGGAGGCGGCCGTCCGGGCCACGGCGTCCGTGACCAGGTCGATCTGCGGCTTCTGGTCGGCCATCTCGCCGTACCAGATCTCGATCACACCGTCGTCGCGGACCATCGTGACCTCGACCTTGCGGTGGGCGTCGATGCGCCAGAAGCCGGACTCCGACTCCAGCGGGCGGACCTTGTTCCCGTCGTGGTCCAGCACCCAGGTGTGGGAGTGGTACTCCAGGAAGTCCCGTCCGTCGTGGCTGAAGGTGACCTCCTGGCCGAAGTTGCACTTCTCCGAACCCGGGAAGTCGTGGACGCCCGCGCCGGCCCAGTTGCCGAGCAGGAAGGCCAGCGGGACCAGGTCCTTGTGCAGGTCGGACGGAATCTCGATCATGAGTGGTGGTTCCTAGACTCGGGCTCGGGCTCGGACTCGGTTCAGCGCTGGCCCTGGTACAGCTTCTTCACGGTCAGCCAGGCGAAGGCGAGGACGCCGACGCAGACCAGGACCAGCAGGGTTTCGAAGAAGGCTTCCACGGGTGCTCCTTGGGCGAGGGCGGGCGTACGTACAAGAGCCGGGCCCCAGCTTACGCGGCCCGGGCCCGGCGCTCTTGGCGAGGTACACCCCCGCGGGGTCAGTCCAGCAGCTCGCTCTGCAGGGTCACCGTCTGCTCGAAGGGGACGGCGAGCGCGCTGCCCTTCCGGGACTGGATGATCACGCCGACGGTGTCGCCGGAGGCGAGGTAGGCCTGCCTGGCCTGCCGGGCGCCGTACGGCTTGAGCTCCGTGTAGGGCGCCAGCAGGACGTGCTCGATCCTGGCCGGGTCGGGGAACTTCCCATCGAGTTCGTACAGGTCTCCGTCGCGCAGCGGGTAGGTCGGCGACGACTGGCTCATGAGCTTCCCGTTGAGGATCGCCTCGGCGACGGCGGCCGTGTCGAACTGGAGCAGGTAGATCCGGGTGTGCGTGCCGTCCGGGGTGGTCCAGCCGCGGGCGGCGATGTGCCGCAGGCCGTTGTCGACGAGCGTCTGGCCCAGCTCCGTGCGGTCGTCCGCGGCGGCGAACTCGGCGAGGAAGCCCTTCGTCGGCAGCCAGCCGTCCGTGCCCTTGAGCGCGGCGTCGGCGGTGGCGCCCTGCGGTGCCGGAAGGACCAGTTTCCGCAGGTCGGCGTAGTGGGTACCGGCCGGGTTACTGCTGTCGTCGTTCGGACCGGGGCTGCCGGAGGGCAGCGGGGGCCGCACGAGGACGGGATACGTCCAGCGCCCGTCGGAGTGCGTGGCGAGACCGGGTACGTCGGTGCGATCGAGCCGCGTGATGCCGTACGCCGTACCGGTCCCGACGACACCGAAGACGGCGACGGCGGCGACCCAGCGAAGCGTGGCCCGCAGCAGCAGCCGCTCCTTCTTCGCGGGTCGCGGGACGTCCGGGGCCGGGATCGGATCCGCCGCGTCCGGGACCGGGGCCGCGTCCGCGTTGGGGTCCGCGTCTGGGACCGGGGCCGCGTCCGGGGCCAAAGCCGAGGCCGCGTCCGCGTTGGGGTCCACGTCCGGGGCCGCGTTCGAGTCCGGGGTCGGGACCGGGTTCTGGACCGGGGCCTCGTTCGGGACCGCGTCCAGGGCCGGGCTCCGGAGCTCGTCCGGGTTCGGGTTCGTGTTCGTGTTCGTGTTCGTCTCGGTGGTCATACGGCCGCCCCCGGGTCCTTGATCCGTTCGAGCTGGGCGTGCAGCATGTCCGCCGCGCTCTTCGTGTCCAGCGGCTTGGCCGCGGTGGCCGTGGCGGTGACCAGGACGTCCCCCACGTAGCCGTAGCAGAGCATCGCGTCGAGCTTCTCGCCCGAGTCGGCCTGCGGCAGGAAGCACGAGGTCGAGTCCTTGTACCCCGCGATCTCCGGGCCCTTCCGGAAGATGTCCAGCGAGGCGAAGAGCTCCCGCTCGGCGGCGGCGATGGTGCGGACCGTGGCCCGGTTCTCCATCTGGGCCAGCTGGACGCCCATCGTGTACTCGTCGCCGTCGGCACCGGCGACGTGCACGTAGCTGCGCATCACCATGCCCTTGACCGGGTTCTTGTCGATCTGCCGGTCCATCTCCTGGCGCTGCGACCGCGGCAGGTCCTGGACCGACTCCTTGCGCAGCGCGCTGGCCTGGGCTCCGCTCAACCGCACGTCCGAGCCGAATCCGGCCAGGTCCGGGCCCCGCCCGTACCGGTCCTGCTCGTACGGCAGCAGCATCCCCTGGAGACCGGTCTCCGCCGCCGCCCGCGGGCCCTTGGACACCTTGGGCAGGCTCCAGAGCGGGACGCCGGGGTCGCGGTCCGCGGAACGCACGGTCACGACCGTGTACGCGGCACCCGCGACGACGGCCACGGCGAGGACACCGACGCTGACGAGCACGCCGATACGACGCCGGGGCCGCGCCGCCAGGGCATCAGCGACCGGGACGGCGAGGGGCACGACGGAAACGCCCTCGGGAACCGCGGCCTCAGAGACTGCGCCCTCGGGAACCGCGGCCTCAGAGACTGCGGGCTCGGAGACCGCGGGCTCGGAGACTGCGGGCTCGGGCACCGCGGGCTCGGAGACGGCCGACTCAGGCACCGTCGGCTCGGAGACGGTCGGCTCGGGGGCCGTCGGCTCGGGGTTCACGGGTTGCTCGGTCACAGCCGCTCCATCTGCCGCTTCGCCAGATCCAGCACCTTCGTCCTGGAGATCGGCTTCGTGTCGCTGATCCAGATCTCCACGGCGATGTCCCCGCGCCACGCGTGCGCCTCGGCCGAGTACACGCTCACGCCGTACTCGCTCTTGGGCTTGTGGTGGACGTACGCCATGCCGTCACCGGTGCCGGGGACCGGCCAGCTCTCGGTGTCCTCGGCGGCCGAGTCGGCCCAGTAGTACTCGTTCGCCGCCGCGTCCTCGGCGGCCCCGTCGGACTCCTCCTGGCGGTACTGGATCAGGCGGATCTCGACGCTGTAGGTGCTGCCCTCCCGCCAGGTGGTGGCCGCCGCCCGCCGGAATTCGTCCTCGGCGATCAGGGTGCGGAAGGCCACGGCCGGCTTGCCGAAGGTCTCCGCGTAGTCGGTCAGGTCCATCCAGCCGTCGGTCCCCACCGTGTACAGCCCCTTGCGCGCCCCGCTCGGCTTCTTCAGCAGCAGCTTGCGCAGGTCGCCGTCGACCTTGACCTTCCGGTCCTGGGCGGCCGACAGCGGCTCCGGACCGGCGCCCTTCGCCTGCGCGAGCGACGGCTGGGAGAGGGACGGCAGGGCGCTGGGCTCGCGGTCGGCCTGGACGAGGTAGCCGACGCAGGTGCCGGCCACGACGCCGAGCACGGCGGCACCGGCGATCAGCGCGGCGGTACGGCGCGCCCTCCGCCCACGTCCGGGCGAGGCCTCCGGAAGCGGTGGCGGCGCAGTTTCCTGCGGTGGTGGTTCTGGCCGGGGTTCCGGCGGTGTCTCTGGTACGTCCATTTCGCCCCCCTGTGCACAACGGGAGCGCGGATTCCGTGATCCGCGCGCCACAGGAGACTCATGGTCCGTTCAATGAGTTGTACAAGCATTAATTACGATCAGGACACCGCCGCGAGCCACACAGTCACCCCCGCCGCGGCCAAAAGCGTGAGGTTGAGGGCCACTTGGCGGTCCCCCATCCTCAGGTGGACCCCGACCGCGCCGACCTGGAGCACGGCGAATCCGACGGCGGCGGCCAGGCCCAGCCAGGGCGCGACGCCGGTCAGGCGCGGCAGGACCAGGCCGGCCGCGCCGAGGATCTCGACGCCGCCGATCGCCCGCACGGCCGGCATCGGTGTGCCGTCCACCCACGCCATCATCGGCAGCAGCCGTTCCCTGCTCCCCACGGCCTTCAGCCCGCCTGCGTAGAGGTAGAAGAGGGCGAGCGGACCGGCCACGATCCAGTACGCGACGCTCATGAGCCGGTGGCCGGTTCGGTGGCGTAACGGCTCATGATCTCGGCGCTCGCCCGCGGGTCCGGCGCCTCGCCGGTGGCGAACAGGTCGCGCAGGTCCCGGAAGTACTGCACGTACAGGTCGGGCGTGAACATGCTGAGCATGACGGCCGGTTCGCCGGTGACGTTGGCGAAGGTGTGCGGGGCGCCGGGCGGCACCATGACGAGGGTTCCGGCGGTGGCGTCGTACTCCTCGTCCCCGACGGTGAAGCGCACCGAGCCGGAGACGACGTAGAAGCCCTCGTCGTGCCGGGCGTGCCGGTGCTGCGGCGGGCCGGGGGTGTGCGGCGCGAGGACGGACTCGGCGAGGCCGAGGCGGTGACCGGTGGTACGGCCGTCCTCCAGGACCCGCATCCGGGTGGTGCCGAGCATCAGCACCTCGCCGTCGCCGGGCCCGACGACGGATACCGCGGGACGGTCGTTGCTGTCGTGAGTCGTCATGCTCCGATTCGACGGCAGGACCACCCTGGCCGTCCAAGACCTGTTCCGCCGCCCCGATACCCGATCAGTATCGTTGCTGTATGGAGGGTATGGAGCGGATGAAGCCGATGGAGCGGATAGAGCTGCGGACGCTGCGCTATTTCGTGGCGGTCGCCGAGGAACTCCACTTCGGCCGGGCCGCCGCACGCCTCCACATGAGCCAGCCCCCGCTGAGCCGGGCCATCAAGGCACTGGAGACCGAGACCGGTGCGCTGCTCTTCGAGCGGTCACCGGCCGGGGTCGCCCTGACCCCCGTCGGGGCCGTCCTTCTCGACGAGGCCCGCGCGCTCCTCGACCAGGCCGACCGGCTGCGCGTGCGGATCGCGACGGCGGCGGAGAACGCCGTGCTGACCGTCGGCCTCATGGGCGACTGCAGGGATCCGGGTGTACGGCGACTGGCGCACGCGTACCGCGAACGTCACCCGGGTGTCGAGGTCCACATCCGCGAGACCGACCTGACGGACCCCACCTGCGGGTTGCACGCCGGTGCCGTCGATGTCGCGCTCACCCGCGCGCCGTTCGACGGAACAGGGCTGGTGGTGACGGAGCTGCAGGCCGATCCGGTGGGGGCGCTGCTCCGCGCCGACGACCCGCTGGCCGGCCGGGCGAGCCTGCGACTGGCCGACCTCGCCGACCGGCGGTGGTTCCGGCTCCCGGAGGGCACGGACCGAACGTGGCAGTCGTACTGGCACGGCGGGGAGGTACGGGAGGGTCCGGTGGTGCGCACGGTTCAGGAGTGCCGACAGGCGGTGGTGTGGAACGGCACGGTGGGCATGACCCTGGCCGGCCATGCGCCGGTGGAGGGACTGGTGGTGGTACCGGTGGACGACATGCCGCCCAGCCGGGTGGTGCTGGCCTGGCGGGACGGGGACGGGAATCCGTTGCTGCGGTCGTTCGCGCAGGTGGCGGCCGAGGCGTATCGCACCCGAGCGCGGTAGTCGAACGGGTATTCCAGCTAGTATACTCGCCGTATGGCCGACACCACAGTCAAGATCGATGACACCACTCGGGACATACTGCGTGGACTCGCCGACGCGCAGGGCCTGACCATCAAGGACTACCTGGCCCGGCTGGCCGAGGAGAAGCAGCAGGAACGGGCCCTCGCGACGGCGACGGCGGTCTTCCGCCGGGTGATCAGCGAGCCCGGGGTCATGGAAGCGTTCGACGCCGAGTTCGGCGGGCTTCCGCCCCGCGCCGAGGGTACCGGGCAGGCGGCCTGACCTTGGAACTGAACGTCGATCACCGCTGGTTCCTGGAGCGCCAGGAGGAGATCCTCCGAGGCGACCTGACCGTCAACGACCTGTCCGTTCTCGTCGGCATGAGCGCCCGCCACCGGGTCAACACCCCGCGACTGGACCACGCCGACCCGGACGCCTACTGGAGGGCGGCCACCTTCCTCGAAGAGATCGTCCTGCTGCGTCCACTGCCGTCCCGCAACGAGTTCTTCGGCTACGGCGTCGCCCTCGCCTACCTGGAGGCCTCCGGGGAACGAGTGGAGGCGAAGTACGAGCTGTGGCGCGATCTGATCCTCGACATCCGCGCGCTACGACTCGACTCGTACGGCATCGCCGAGCGGCTGCGCTCGTTCAGCCGGCCCGGCGATCCTGCTTGACGCCGTCCACGAAGGCCCCCCAGGCGGAGGCTTCGAAGAGGAGCGCTCCGCTGGCGGGGGCCTTGCTGTCACGGACGGGGACGAGGGAGGGGCGACCGGCGGCCACTTCGAGGCAATCGCCGCCGTCCTGGTTGCTGTAGCTGCTCTTGCGCCAGGAGGCGGTGCCGAGGAGGTCGTCGGAGACTTCGATGCAGTTGCCGCCGTCGGAGTTGCTGTAGCTGCTCTTACGCCACGTCACACTGCTCAGGTCGATGGCTCGCACGGCGCTTCCTCCAACACTCGCAAGATGAACGTCCGCGACTCGGCAGGGGTCAGGGCCCGGTCACGTACGTCATCATATGTGCGGTGCAGGCGCTCAACCTTGCTTGATTCCTCGATGAGTTCGCCCCGTACGTCGTTTTCGGCATAGGCGACGGTCCGGCCGTCCAGCAGCCGCAGGAACATGGTGTCGGTGCTGTCCAACCCGTGCAGCCCAGTACCGAACGGCAGCACATGGAGAGTGACGTTGGGGCGCTCGGCAGCCTCCACCAGATATTCCAGTTGCGTGCGCCAATCCTGAGGATCACGCAGTGAATTGCGCAGCACCGCCTCGAAAAGAATCACGCGAAACGGCGGCGCATCCACGCCCTCCAGCACGGTCCGACGGCCGACACGCGCATCGACCTGCTGGTCCAGCTCTTCATCCTTCAAGCCACCAGCCGCGAGCGCCTCTCGCACGTACTCAGCCGTCTGAAGCAATCCTGGGGGCCTACTCACCGAGTATTGCCACAGACTCACCGCCTCCGCCTCCAACACCATGTACCGCCGGTACTGCTCCTTGAACTGCGACGGATCCCCAACCGCCAACTCCCACAAGGCGAGCAACAGCCCAGGCGTCCCATAGAACTGGTCCAGCGCCTCCACGACCTCCGGGCTGCCCAGAGTCCGGCCGCTCTCCATCTTTCCGAAGTTGGACGCGTCCCAGCCCAGTTCCTCGGCCAGCTCCCTTAAGCTCACCCCCTTCTCCGCCCGCAGCAACCGCAGCTCCTCCGCGAACCGCTGCCTCGGCTCCTGACTGCGCCCCGTCACCACCCGCCTCTGCGGCACCGGCCCCCTCCCTGACTCCCCGTGGAATTTGTGGAATTAGCGCCGCCAGACGGGGAAGAACCGGTCCTTCTCGGCGCGCCGCCCCCACCTCACGGCCATCCTCGTAGCAGCCTCGACACGCAGAGTAGTCCAACTCTCGCATTTCGTATAGATGTTGGACAAAAGGAGCGAATGCCATGGAGCCCGGAACCCTGCTCTACGACACCGCCACCGACCAGGTCGGCGAGTACCGGGACCAGTCGGGGCCGTACGCGATGCTGCGCCCCCTGGGAGGAGGGAGAGAGTGGCAGGCGCATCCGTCGACGCTGCGGCCGGCCACCGACAGAGAGCGGCTCAGCGCGGGCGTGCGGGCGGCGAACGACCGTACCTGGGCGGTGCCGCCGGTCCCCGAGGATCTCGGCCGCCCGCCGTGGCCGGTGCCCGGCTGCGCCGAGTGCGGGTACCTCGACGGCCTGCGGGACACCGCCCGCGCCGCCTACGACCACAGCGCGACCACCGACGCGAACGTGCTGCTGCGCCAGCACCAGCGGGCGGAGCACTCGTGACACGGCACGTCTTCGCGGCCCGCGCCGCGCTCAGCCCCGCGTGATCGCCCGGGCCGTGCGGGCCGCCTTCTCCTCCGTGTCCGCGAGGGCGCCGCTGCCCACGCCGAACAGGCCTTGCCGGAGGAACACCGCGAGGCCGTGTGCCGCGCCGGCGACGCGGAGCAGCAGGTCGTACGCGTCGTCCGGGTCCGGGGCCAGCCGGCGGGCGACCGGGAGCAGGAGAGCGGTCAGCTCGTCGCCTGCGGAGGCCAGTTCGGCGAACCGGGACTTGTCCAGGCCCGCGTGGAAGGTGATGTCGAAGAGGGCGGGTTCCTCGGCGGCGAACCGGACATAGGCGGCGGCGAAGGCGGCCAACTGCTGGACCGGGTCCTCGCCGCCGGCCAGCGCGCGGGCGAAGCGGTCGCGCTGCTCGCGGTAGCCCCGCGTGGCGAGGTCGGCCAGCAGGGTCTCGCGGTCGGCGAAGTGCTTGTAGGGCGCCGCGACGCTCACGCCCGCCCGGCGGCTCGCCTCGGCCAGGGTGAAGCCGTGCGGGCCCTTCTCACCGACCAGTTCGAGAGCCGCGCGCAGCAGGGCGTTGCGCAGGTCTCCGTGGTGGTGGCCGGTGGCACGCCGCTTGACGGGAGAGCTCATGGCGCTAAGGTTAACACCACTTACCAGGTAAACGGCATTAACCAGTGTCCTTGCCGTTGCCCAGCGCTGCCGCGCTGCCGACCACGGGAGTCGCCATGCCCTCCGCCCGTTTCCACCACGTCAGCCTCTCCGTCGCCGACCTCACCGCCCAGGAGGCCTGGTACGGCGGCGCCTTCGGCCTCACCCACGTGGACGAACGCCTGGAGCTGCCCGAGGCGGGCGTCCGTACCGTCGTCCTCAGCGACGGGGACGGTCTGCGCGTGGAGTTCGTCGAGCGGCCCGGGTCGAGCCCGGCCGCGGCCGCCGACCCCTTCGCCGCCACCGCCGTGCAGACCTTCACCCACCTCGCCCTCCAGGTCCCGGACCTCGACGGCGCGTTCGCCCGGCTGACCGGCGAATGCGGCGCGGCCCCGGTGTCGCCTCCCGCCCCCGGGGTCAGCGCGGGCATGCGGTACGCGTACGTCGCCGATCCTGAGGGCAACCTCCTTGAGCTGATCGGAATCTCGCAGACAGCTCCGGTCTAGAGCCGCCAGGGGCGGAGCTTCTCCGGGTTCCGTACCGCCCAGATGCGCCTGATCCGGTCACCCGCGATCTCGAAGGCGAAGACGGTCGCGACGGCGCCGTCCTGCTCCGCGACCAGGCCGGGCAGGCCGTTGACCGTGCACTCCAGGAACGTCGTACGGTGACCCGCCACGCGCGCGATCTCGGCGTAGGCACGGGCGATCCGCTCGCCGCCCACGATCGGGTCCAGGTGGGTGGCGGCCAGCCCGCCGCCGTCGGCGGTCGCGGTGGCGTCGGGGTCGAGCAGGCCGATCAGGGCGTCGATGTCCTTGGCCTCCCACGCCGTTCGGAACCGCCTGACGATGCCGGCCTGCCCGGCGCTCGGGCCTGCCGGCGCCTGCGCGGTGCGGATGCGGCGGCGGGCGGAGGACGCCAGCTGGCGGCAGGCCGCCGGGGTACGGCCGACGATCTCGGCGACCTCGCCGAACGGGTAGCGGAAGACGTCGTGCAGGACGAACGCGACGCGCTCGGCCGGGGTCATCGCGTCCAGGACGACGAGAAAGGCCATGGTCACCGACTCGTCGAGGGTGATCCGGTCGGCCGGGTCGGCCCCGCCGGAACGCGCGGTGATCCACTCCGTGGGCTCGGGCAGCGGTTCCGGGATCCAGTCGCCCACGTACGTCTCCCTCCTGGCCCGCGCCGAGCCCAGCAGGTTGAGGCAGATACGGCCGGCGACCGTGGTCAGCCAGGCGCCGGGCGATGCGACGGCCCGCCGCTCGGGCTCGGACATGGCGTACCAGCGGGCGTAGGTCTCCTGCACGACGTCCTCGGCGTCGCCGAGCGAGCCGAGGAGCCGGTAGGCGAGGTTGATCAGCCGACGCCGCTCGCTCATGACCGCCCCGAGGCCCGGATCGCTCTCCGCGCCCTGCTCGCCCTGCTCACCCTGCCCGCCGTGCTCACCGTGCTCGGCTCCCGTGGTCATGGTCCGCCCGTCCCCCTCGTCGCCCGCCCGTGTGGCTGTGTCCCTACCCGGTACGACCGGACAGCGCGCCGGAATGTGAGGCCGACGGGCCACCTCACATTCCGCGGGGCTGCCTTGTCGTACCGGTGAGGACGACGACAACACGTCGACGGTGAGGGGACTTTCATGAACGACTTCCAGGTCGTCGCGGACCGGGACGAGACCGGGGCACCGCGCGGCGAGTTCACCGGCCCGGCGCCGGCCGAACGGCTGGAGCGGACGGCCGCCGCGCTCCGCGCCCACGGCTTCGCCGCCGAGATCCTGGACGACACCGCTGCCGCGCGCGCCCGCGTCAGGGAGCTGCTCCCCGAAGGCGCCACCGTGTTCACCGGGGCCAGCGAGACGCTCCGGCTGTCCGGCATCGACGAGGACATCAACACCGGCGGCCGGTACGACGCCGTCCGGCCGCGCGTCCTGGCCATCGACCGGACCGCAGGCGCCGACGAGATCCGCAGGCTGCTCGCCAGTCCCGAGTACGTCGTCAACAGCGTCGCCGCGGTCACCGAGACCGGCTCGCTCGTGCTCGCCTCGGGCAGCGGCAGCCAGCTCCCGGCCAACGCGGGCGGGGCCGCCCACGCGGTCTGGGTCGTCGGCGCGCAGAAGGTGGTGCCCGACCTGGACGCGGCGCTGCGCCGCGTCCAGGAGCACGCCCTCCCGCTGGAGGACGCGCGCGCCCGGGAGGTGTACGGGTCGCCCAGCGCCGTCAACCGGCTGCTCGTCCTCAACGCGGAGCCCCGTCCGGGGCGCGGGACCGTGCTGCTGCTCCGGGAGGCCGTCGGATACTGACCGGTGGTTACGCTTCCGGCATGGCGAAGAAGCTGGTGATCAAGGTGACGGCGGGGGTGGACGCCCCCGAGCGGTGTTCGCAGGCGTTCACGGTGGCCGCGGTGGCCGTGGCGAGCGGCGTCGAGGTGTCGATGTGGCTGACGGGCGAGTCCGCGTGGTTCGCCCTGCCGGGCCGGGCCGCCGAGTTCGAACTCCCCCACGCGGCCCCGCTCCCCGACCTGGTCGACTCGATCCTGGCCGGCGGCACGCTCACGCTCTGCACCCAGTGCGCGGCCCGCCGGGACATCACGGAGAAGGACGTCATCGAGGGCGTGCGGATCGCGGGGGCGCAGGTGTTCGTGCAGGAGGCGATGGCGGACGGGGCGCAGGCGCTCGTGTACTGAGCGCTCCGCGGGGGGGGGCCGCGATGTGCCGTCGGGCGACCGCGGCGCCGTCGTGGCTGGTCGCGCCCACGCGGCGGAGCCGCATATGGATACAGCCCCGCGCCCCTTTCGGGGCGCTGCGGTCAGGACCTGGGTCGCTTCTTGCCGTCCAGCTCGTCCCACCACTCGTCCGACTGGGGATCGCCGGAGGGGTCGTCCCACCAGCGGTCGTCGGGGCCGCGCCGGTTCGCGACCATCGCGGCGACCGGGGGGATGACCATGGCCACCACGCACATCCCCACGGCGGCGGGGACGGACCAGATGCGTACGACACCCCACGCCAGGACGAAGAGACCGATGCAGATCCCCATCATGACGAAGTAGACGCGACGGCGACGGGCCAGCATGAATCCAGGGTAGGTCGGCGGCGGGCGTTGGGCGCGGCCCCGGAAGCGGCGAAGGGCCGCGCCTTCCGGTTCGGGGACTGGAAGGCGCGGCCCTTGCGGGGTGTGCTCAGACCGCGATCGCGACCTCGGCGAGGCCGCCCTGCTGGGCGACTACCGTGCGGTCGGCGGTGGCGCCGGGGACGAGGGCGCGGACGGTCCAGGTGCCCTCCGCCGCGTAGAAGCGGAACTGTCCGGTGGCGGAGGTGGGGACCTCCGCGGTGAACTCGCCGGTCGAGTCGAGCAGGCGGACGTAGCCGACCACGGGCTCGCCGTCCTTCGTCACCTGACCCTGGATCGTGGTCTCACCGGGCTTGATCGTCGAGGGGTCCGGGCCGCCGGCCTTCGCTCCACACATACTGATACTCCAGAGGTCTTGAACGGTCGGTCTGAGGGGACTTGCGGGGTCCTACTTGTTGGCGCCGAGCTCGATCGGGACGCCGACGAGGCTGCCGTACTCGGTCCAGGAGCCGTCGTAGTTCTTGACGTTCTCGACACCGAGCAGCTCGTGCAGGACGAACCAGGTCAGGGCCGAGCGCTCGCCGATGCGGCAGTACGCGATGGTGTCCTTGGCGAGGTCGACCTGCTCCTCGGCGTAGAGCTCCTTGAGCTCGTCGTCCGACTTGAAGGTGCCGTCGTCGTTGGCGTTCTTCGACCACGGGATGTTGCGGGCCGAGGGCACGTGGCCGGGGCGCTGGGACTGCTCCTGCGGCAGGTGGGCCGGGGCGAGCAGCTTGCCGGAGAACTCGTCGGGGGAACGCACGTCGACGAGGTTCTGCGAGCCGATGGCCGCCACGACGTCGTCGCGGAAGGCGCGGATCGCGGTGTTCTGCGGCTTGGCCTTGTAGGTGGTCTCGGTGCGGTCCGGGACCTCCTCGACCAGCTCGCGGGCGTCCAGCTCCCACTTCTTGCGGCCGCCGTCGAGGAGCTTGACGTTCTCGTGGCCGTAGAGCTTGAAGTACCAGTAGGCGTAGGACGCGAACCAGTTGTTGTTGCCGCCGTAGAGGATCACCAGCGTGTCGTTGGCGATGCCCTTCGCCGACAGGAGCTTCTCGAAGCCGTCCTGGTCGATGAAGTCGCGGCGGACCGGGTCCTGAAGGTCCTTGGTCCAGTCGATGCGGATCGCGCCTCGGATGTGGTTCTTCTCGTAGGCGGACGTGTCCTCGTCCACCTCGACGATCGCGATCTCGGGGTTGTCCAGGTTGTCCTGGACCCAGTCGGCGTCGACCAGGACGTCGCTGCGGCTCATGCTCTTTCTCCTCCGGGGCAGATGCGGCGGGGCGTGCGAGTGCGGGGGGTGCGCGCGTCGGCGCGCACGGATGCCCTCGGCGAAGGAGGGCAGGGGGATGCGGAGGCGACGCGGCCTCCGCCGTCAGAAGGGGCGACAGAGCATGGCGGCGACGCGGCACAGGTCGACTGCCCGCCGCTTCGTGAGATCCGCCTGACGCTTCATGGGCTCGATCGTAGGGACGGATAACCGGGCATGTCACCGGCATGTCGTATGGTGAGACGCGATCGTCCGAATTGTGGGACGACGGAGAGGCCCGAGGCGTGATTCCGGGGCGGCCGGGTGCCTGTATCGGTCACCACATCTACTGTACGGACGCGGCGGTCTCGCGTGGTGGAACGGCACCGGTGGCCGCCGTGCCGCCTCCTACCCGGCCAGCAGGACGTTCGAACCCTTCACCGCGATCTCCACACCGGCCTGCTGCGCCTCCACCTTGTCCAGCTTGATGCCGCCGGGGAGCTGGTCGATCGCCTGCTGGAAGTCGGAGGCCTGCCGGAGGCGGTCCTCCGCGAGGCCGACACCGGCGAGCTTGGGGAGGTTGTCGGCGTGCACCTGCACGGTGTTGTCCTTGACGGTGACCGAACTGAGGACGTTCACCTTCTGGTGGGCGCTGACGCCGGGGACGGTGACGTCGACGGTGACCTTGATCTTGCCGTTGCCGCCGTAGGCGAGGCCGACGACCTGGCCGGTGAAGCCGAGGCCGAGGTCGGTGGGTTCGGTCTGGGCGTCCTTCAGCAGCTCGGCGTAGGTGATGAACGCGGTGCCGGTGGCGGTCTGCGCGGTGGCGGAGCTGTAGTCGCCGGTGAAGGTGACGTCCTTCATGTCGGCGTTCAGGTCCTCGATGCGGATGGTCTTGCCGGCGGTGCCGGTGGTGGCGTCGTAGTCCTTGATGCCGACGTGCACGTCGTCGAGGGTGCCGCTCGCGACCTGGGTGAGGAAGGGGAAGCCCTTGATGGAGACGTCGGGGGTGCTCGCGAGGTTCTCCGTCGTCTTCAGCTTGCCGGCGGCCTCGCCCTGGGCGAAGTGGACCGCGACGCGGTCGACGATCACGAAGAGGATGCCGAGGACCACGACGGTGATCAGAAGGATTCGCAGTGCACGCATGTGGTCGGTTTCCCCCGGGGTCGGCTGCTCACGTCGGTGCCGCCACGCTAACCCTGCGGGAGCGGGCCGACGGGGAATTGTCGAGCAGCTGTGACACTGAGGGCACTGGTGGTGCTGGGGGCTGCCGCCCCCAGGCCCCCGCATCGGGGGTGCGGCGCGCGGTCCGGGCGCGGGCCGGTGGGGGCCGGCCGCGCAGTTCCCCGCGCCCCTTACGGGACGCTATGACCTCATCCTCTCTACCAACCGAGACGGGTGGGTGGGTGGGTGGGAAAGCTAATGGAGGATCCACACCACCGGGGCCGCTGCTGTCAGGGGGAGGGCTACGCCGGCTGTGAAGTGGACGAACCTCGACGGGTAGTCGTAGCTCGCCGCGCGGTGGCCGACGAGGGCGCAGACCGCGGCCGACGCTCCGATGAGGGCGCCCTTCGCGCCGAGCCCCGTCATGCCGCCCACCGCGATGCCCGCGCCCGCCGCGGCCAACAGGGACACGACCACCGAGGCCGGGGTCGGCAGGGGCAGCGCCCGGGCCAGGACGGCCACCGCGACCGCCGCCGCGCCGACCGACACCGCGTCGGGGTCCGCGCCGAGGTAACCCGTCGCGATGATCGCCAGCGCGGAGGAGGCGACCGTGGCCATCAGGCCGTACATACGGGTGTCGGGGTCCGCGTGGGAGCGCAGCTGGAGGACGAGGGTGAGCAGGACCCAGATGCCCAGCGGGCCGAGGATCGCCGCCGGGGCCTGGTCACGGCCGGCCACCAGGACCGCCACGTCCGCCGTGACCCCGCCGAGGAAGGCGAGCGCGATGCCCTGCCGGGCCGGCCACATGCCGTTCAGCCGGAACCAGCCCGCCGCGGTCACGGCCTGGAGGATCACCAGGGGGACGACCAGGGCGTACGAGGAGATCGGCGCCGTCGCCGCCAGCAGCACGCCCAGCAGGGCGGTGAGCAGCGCCGGCTGCATGCCGGGCTCGATGATCGGCGAACGGCCCTCGATGCGGGCCCGCTGGGCGTCCGTGACGCGCGCGTTGCCGGCGAGGGTGGCGGGACCGAAGCCCGCGTCGGGGCCGCCGGGAGCGGGAGTGGGAGCGGGGGCAGCGCCGGCCTGAGGGGCGCTGTACGCCTGCTGCGGCTGCGGTTGTTGCTGCTGCTCGGCTACGTACGGCCGTTCGTACGACTGCGGCGGCAGGTACGCCGTCTCCGGGGCCGCCGCCTGCACCGGGGCGTGCGTCTGCGTCTCCCAGGTCTGGCCCTGCCACTGCTGCGTGGCGTACTGCTGCTCGTCGTACCCCCACTGCGGCTGCGCGGGCGGCTGCTGCTGGTAGGGGTCGTAGCCCTCGTACGGCTCGTACGGCTGGTTGGTCATCGCTCTCGCTCACCCTCCTGCGAACGGCGGGAGCACCTCGACCGTGCCGCCCTCGGCCAGCCGTACCGTCTCATGTCCGCGCGTGCCCACGGGGTCACCGTCGATGAGGAAGGAGCATCGCCGCAGGACGCGCGCCAGTTCCCCGGGGTGTCGCGTGCGCACCGCGGCCAGCGCCTCGGCGAGGGTGTCCGCGTCGTACGGCTCCTCGGCGATGCCGGCCGCGGCCTTCGCGGCGGCCCAGTAGCGCACCGTGACCTTGGGCATGCGGTTCCTCAAGAGACTCGGAAGTTCATCGGTCGGCTGTGTACTCGGCCGGGTACTCGGCTGTGTACTGGGTCAGGCTAGCCCGCCCTGGACGTCGCCCAGTCGCCGATCCTGGCCAGCAGCACATCGTCCGCCGCGTGTTCCGCGTGGCCCATCCCGGGCTCCAGCCAGAGTTCGGCCGTGCCACCTGCGGCGTCGGCCAGCATCCGGGGGTGGTCCACCGGGAAGTAGCCGTCGCTGTCGCCGTGCACGATCAGCAGCGGGGTCGGGGCGATCTTCGGCACCGCCTCCGCCGGGGAGAGCGGCACCGGGTCCCAGTCGCGGTAGTGGATACGGGTGTGGAAGCCGTAGCGGCCGACCAGGCGCCCCGCCGGTCTGGTGACCAGCCAGTGGACGCGGCGCATGGGGGCGGTGCCCCGGTAGTACCAGCGGGCCGGGGACGACACGGAGACCACGGCATCCACTCCGGCGTGCAGCGCCGCGTGCCGCAGGACCACCGAGCCGCCCATCGAGAAGCCGACGGTGACGACGCGCGCGTGGCCGAGGTCCCGGGCCCAGGCCACGGCGGCCGCCAGGTCGAGGACCTCGCGGTCGCCGACGGTGGTGCGGCCGGCGGACCGGCCGTGGCCGCGGAAGGAGAAGCTGACCACCGGCGCGTAATCCGTCAGGGCGGCCACCACCCGTCGTACGTGTGGCCGGTCCACGTCTCCCGTGAACCCGTGGGCCATGACGAACACCAGGTCACGGGAAGGTGGCCGGGAACCGTCGTATACGACGGAGGCGGGATCGTATACGGAATCGATGGAAACCCCGTCGTCCGTGCGCAGAAACGTCCGCATAGAGGCGTTTCTGCTCGTCTCATATGTCGGACGAACGATGGAACGTGCCGCATGACCTGCCGGACCGATGCTCATGTGGGCTATTCTGCTGGGCAGAGGACTCGGGCAGCGCCGCCACCGGGTCCTTTTGTGCTTTCGGAAGGGCTGTATACGAAGCGGGAAACTCCAGGTGACCCGCGGTGTACGGAACATCGGGAGCGCAGCGCAGTGTCGTTGCACACAGTCCTCGCAGGGACCGAGGAGGAACCAGACATATGAGTTCTCTGCTGCTCCTGACCAACGCCCTCCAGCCGTCGACGGAGGTGCTGCCGGCTCTCGGCCTGCTCCTGCACAACGTGCGGGTCGCACCGGCCGAAGGGCCCGCACTCGTCGACACCCCGGGTGCCGACGTCATCCTGATCGACGGCCGCCGCGACCTCCCGCAGGTCCGCAGCCTCTGCCAGTTGCTCCGCTCCACCGGCCCCGGCTGTCCGCTCATCCTCGTGGTGACGGAGGGCGGGCTCGCCGCCGTCACCGCCGACTGGGGCATCGACGATGTCCTCCTCGACACCGCGGGTCCCGCCGAGGTCGAGGCGCGGCTGCGGCTGGCCATGGGCCGGCAGCAGATCGTCGCCGACGACTCCCCGATGGAGATCCGCAACGGCGACCTGTCGGTCGACGAGGCGACGTACAGCGCGAAGCTGAAGGGACGGGTCCTCGACCTCACCTTCAAGGAGTTCGAGCTGCTGAAATACCTCGCCCAGCACCCCGGCCGGGTGTTCACTCGCGCACAGCTGCTCCAGGAGGTCTGGGGCTACGACTACTTCGGCGGCACCCGGACCGTCGACGTCCACGTACGACGGCTGCGCGCCAAGCTCGGCGTGGAGCACGAGTCCTTGATCGGAACCGTCCGGAACGTCGGTTATCGATTCGTTACGCCCGAGAAGGGCGACCGGGGCGAGCGTGCCGCCGACGCGGCCAAGGCGCACGCGGAGCGGCCAAAGCCGGAGGATGCGGACGCATCGGCGGCCCTGGACGCGGTCGAGGTACCGACGGAGGCGTAGTCGTCGTCCGGGCGAGGCGTGGCCGTCGCCCGGACGGGGCATTGCTTACGCAAGCCAAGCTTCGATTCGCCCTGCCCAGAGCGGGTCCATCCGCGTAGACTCCGCGCGTGGCCAAGGTGACTCGGGATGATGTGGCGCGGCTGGCGGGGACTTCCACCGCCGTTGTCAGTTATGTCATCAACAACGGACCCCGGCCGGTCGCCCCGGCCACGCGCGAGCGTGTCCTCGCGGCGATCAAGGAGCTGGGGTACCGCCCGGACCGGGTCGCCCAGGCGATGGCGTCCCGGCGCACCGACCTCATAGGCCTCATCATCCCGGACGCGCGCCAGCCGTTCTTCGGCGAGATGGCGCACGCGGTCGAGCAGGCCGCGTCCGAGCGCGGAAAGATGGTGCTGGTCGGGAACACCGACTACGTCGGCGAGCGCGAGGTCCACTACCTGCGCGCGTTCCTCGGGATGCGGGTCTCCGGCCTCATCCTCGTCTCCCACGCGCTGAACGACCTGGCCGCCGCCGAGATCGAGGCCTGGGACGCCCGGGTGGTGCTGCTGCACGAGCGGCCCGAGGCGATCGACGACGTGGCGGTGGTGACCGACGACCTCGGCGGCGCCCAGCTCGCCGTCCGCCATCTGCTGGAGCACGGCTACGAGTACGTGGCCTGTCTGGGCGGTACGGCGGAGACGCCGGCCGTCGGCGACCCGGTCTCCGACCACGTCGAGGGCTGGAAGCGGGCGATGGACGAGGCGGGCCTGCCGACGGAGGACCGGCTGTTCGAGGCGCCGTACAACCGGTACGACGCGTACCGGATCGCCCTGGAGATCCTCTCCGGCCCCAGCCGCCCCCCGGCGATCTTCTGCTCCACCGACGACCAGGCCCTCGGCGTGCTGCGGGCGGCCCGGGAGCTGCGCATCGACGTGCCCGGGGAGCTGGCGGTGGCCGGCTTCGACGACATCAAGGAGGCGGCGCTGGCGGATCCCCCGCTGACGACGATCGCCTCGGACCGCCCGGCGATGGCCCGGGCGGCGGTGGACCTCGTCCTCGACGACGGTCTGCGGGTGGCGGGGTCGCGCAGGGAGCGTCTGAAGACGTTTCCTTCGCGGCTGGTGGTGCGTGGGTCCTGCGGGTGCCAGTAGTACTTCGGCGAACCGTGCGTCGTGGTTGCTCGCGCAGTTCCCCGCGCCCCTAAAAGCAGGGCGCTGCACTGAGCGCCCCTTTGGGGGCGCGGGGAACTGCGCGACCAGCCCCCACCGGCCCGCGCCCACAGGAACACCTTCATGAACGGCGTCTGAGAACCGTCCGCGACCTGCGAGAAGGTTCCTTATATCGGGCAAACAAGCTTCTCGCGGCGTTCTCAGCGGGCACTCAGGGAGCTCTCATGGTCGCGGGACAAGCTACTTGTCATGACCGAGAGCTTCCGCCGCAGCGGCGAGTACGAGAACCCGCAGGGTCCCCAGGGTGACGCCTACCAGGGCGCGTACCCCCAGCAGCAGCACGCCTCCTCCCCCGTCAACCCGGAGTGGCCGCCCCCGCCCACCCACCAGCCGGCGCAGCAGCCGTCGGCACCCGAAGACGGTACGGCCGTACTCCCCACCGTCGGCCTCGACGCGGAGCACCCGGCGGAGCACCCGGCGGAGCACGGAACGCACTCGGCACCCAAGAAGCGCACCCGGGGCCCGATAGTCCTCCTCGCCGCAGTCGCGATCGTCGCGGCGGCCGTCGGCGGCGGCACGGCGTACGCCTTCCAGGAGCTGACCGGCAAGAACAACGTCGTCTCCAGCAGCACCACCACCAGCGTGGTGCCCTCCAGCAAGAAGGGCGACGTCGCCTCCATAGCCGCCGCCGTCAGCCCGAGCGTCGTCGAGGTCAACGCGACCCTCAGCAACGGCACCTCCACCGGCTCCGGCGTCGTCATCACCAGCGACGGCGAGATCGTCACCAACAACCACGTGATCTCCGGCGCCCAGTCGGTCAAGGTCTCCACCAGCGACGGCAAGTCGTACACCGCGAAGGTCGTCGGCACCGACAGCTCCAAGGACCTCGCCCTCCTCAAGCTCGAAGGCGCCTCCGGCCTTCACCCCGCCACCCTCGGCAACTCCGACGGGGTCCAGGTCGGCGACACGGTCGTCGCGATCGGCTCCCCCGAGGGCCTGACCGGCACCGTCACCAGCGGCATCGTCTCCGCGCTCAACCGGGACGTCACCGTCTCCACCGACGAGGGCCAGCAGCAGGAGCAGCAGGGCGGCGGCAGCGGCCAGTGGCCGTTCTCCTTCGGCGGCCAGCAGTTCAACGGCGACACCGGCTCGTCCACCACGACCTACAAGGCGATCCAGACCGACGCGTCCCTCAACCCGGGCAACTCCGGCGGCGCGCTGATCGACGCCGGCGGCAACATCGTCGGCATCAACTCCGCGATGTACTCGGCCAGTTCCGACTCCTCGTCGTCCTCCTCGGACGCGGGCAGCGTCGGCCTCGGCTTCGCCATCCCGATCAACACCGTCAAGTCCGACCTGGCCAAGCTGCGGTCGGGCTCCACCAGCTGAACCACCGGCACGAGCACGTAGGGAGCACGTCATGATCAAGCAGGTTTCGCACACGATGGCCGCCGACAGCCCGGCCGGGTTCAGCCTGGCCCTTGCCGTGGCGTACGAGCTCCACGCACCGACAGAGGCGGCGGTGGCCCCGACCCCGGCTCCGCGCGCCCCCGAGGTCGCACCGGCCCCGCAGCTGATGGGCCTGCGCACCTCGGCGGCCCGGCCGCACCAGCGCAAGGTGCCGCTGAGCCGCATGACCCTGGTACGCGGCTAGGGGCGTACCGCCCCACCAGCGTGCATACCCGACAGCCGAGAAACATGCGAGGCTGAGAGGCGTCCCGACCCAGACCCACCGCACCCCGAGGAAACGCGAGCGATGAGCCCCGCCGATGGCGACCGTGAACCCCAGCGCATCCTGATCGTCGACGACGAGCCGGCCGTACGCGAGGCACTCCAGCGCAGCCTCGCCTTCGAGGGGTACGAGACCGAGGTCGCGGTGGACGGCGCGGACGCACTGGAGAAGGCGACCGCCTACAAGCCGGACCTGATCGTCCTCGACATCCAGATGCCGCGCATGGACGGTATGACCGCCGCCCGCCGTATCCGCGGGGCGGGCGACACGACCCCGATCCTGATGCTGACGGCCCGCGACACGGTCGGCGACCGCGTCACCGGCCTCGACGCCGGGGCCGACGACTACCTGGTCAAGCCCTTCGAACTCGACGAACTCTTCGCCCGCATCCGTGCGCTGCTGCGCCGCAGCTCCTACGCGGCCTCGCTCTCCGAAGGCGTCCAGGAGGACGAGGCGCTCACCTTCGGCGACCTGCGCATGGACCTCGCGACCCGCGAGGTCACCCGGTCCGGCCGCCAGGTCGAGCTGACCCGCACGGAGTTCACCCTCCTGGAGATGTTCATGGCGCACCCGCGCCAGGTCCTCACCCGCGAGCAGATCCTCAAGGCCGTCTGGGGCTTCGACTTCGAGCCCTCCTCGAACTCCCTCGACGTCTACGTCATGTACCTCCGCCGCAAGACCGAGGCCGGCGGCGAGCCCCGCCTCGTCCACACCGTGCGCGGCGTCGGGTACGTCCTGCGCCAGGGCGGCGCCGAGTGAACAGGCTCACCGCCCGCTTCCGCACCCTCCCCCTCCGCGCCCGCCTGTCGATGCTGGTCGCGGCAGCGGTGGCGTTCGCGGTGGCGGCGGTTTCGGTGACGTGCTGGTTCATCGTGCAGGGGAAGCTGTACGAGCAGCTTCAGAACGACCTGCAGAAGCAGCAGCGCGGTCCGGTGGTCGGGGCTCTCAACACCGCCCTCGCCGACTGCTCCGAAACGCCTCAGGACAACAACACCTACCGGAACAGCTACGGCCAGGGCGTCACGCTGGACGGCAAGGTCTGCCTTCTGCCCGGCTCCACGGGCGAGATCAAGGTTGTTCAGGCCGACAAGGACACCATCAAGGCTGGGAACAGCAGCACGCTCTACTTCCGCAACGGCACCGACAAGGACGGCAACGCGCTACGCGTGATGATCCAGGTGTTCCCCACCCAGGGCGGCTCCTACGTCGGGCTGATCACCGCCGTTCCTCTGAAGAACACCCAGGACACCCTCAAAGACCTCGCCCTGATCCTCCTCATCGTCTCCGGCATCGGAGTCGTCGGCGCCGGAGCCGCCGGTCTCGCCGTCGCCCGTGCTGGCCTGCGCCCCGTCGACAAGCTCACGGAGGCCGTCGAGCACGTAGCCCGCACCGAAGACCTCAGCGTCCGCATCCCCGTGGAGGAGGAGTCCGACGACGAGATCGCCCGTCTCTCCCGCTCCTTCAACAGCATGACCAGCTCGCTGGCGAACTCCCGGGAGCTCCAGCAGCAGCTCATCGCGGACGCCGGTCACGAACTCCGCACCCCTCTCACCTCCCTCCGCACGAACATCGAACTCCTCACCCGCAGCGAGGAGACGGGCCGCCCGATCCCCCCGGCGGACCGCAAGGCACTGCTCGCCTCGGTGAAGGCGCAGATGACGGAGCTGGCGTCGCTGATCGGCGACCTCCAGGAGCTGTCCCGCTCGGAGGGGCAGCGCGGGGAGCGTGTCCAGGTCGTGGCGCTTCAGGACACGGTCGAGGCGGCCCTGCGCCGTGCCCGCCTGCGCGGCCCGGAGCTGACGATCACGGCGGACGTCCAGCCGTGGTTCGTACGGGCGGAGCCCTCCGCCCTGGAGCGGGCGATCGTCAACATCCTCGACAACGCGGTGAAGTTCAGCCCGGAGGGCGGCAAGATCGAGGTCGCCCTGGAAGGTGGTGTCCTGACGGTCCGCGACCACGGCCCCGGCATCGCCGAGGAAGAACTCCCCCACGTCTTCGACCGCTTCTGGCGCTCCCCGAGCGCCCGCGCCCTCCCCGGCTCCGGCCTCGGCCTCTCCATCGTGGCCCGCACGGTCCAGCAGGCCGGCGGCGACGTCACCCTGTCCCGCGCGACCGGCGGCGGCACGGTGGCGACGGTACGGCTGCCGGGGGCGCCTACGGCTCCGCCAGAGGTTCCGTAGGCGCTTCGCCTCCCATCCAGAAAAGCTCTTCCACGATGATCTGGGGGTCTTCGAGGCGGGGTACGAACGTGTACTTGAGCCAGCCGTTCTCGTAGTCGAAGAAGAGCACACGAGGGCCCTTCGGATCACTGGATCGGACCGGCGTGACCGTCATTCCGTTGGGGAGGCAGGCGTCCGTCTCGGTACCTCGGAAATAAGGATCCTTCGCGGTGACCAACTCAGCCCGCGCGGCGCGGACGATCTCACGAACGTGGCCGGGCAATGCCTCGTAGGCGGCAAGGGCATCAAGCCTCAAGTCCATCTGCCAAGGCGGCCCCATGAACCCGTCGGTCACTCGCCGGGCTCCAGTTTCCGCACTCGGTGACGGATCTTCGAGGCCTCTTCGAGAAGGGCCCTGGCTTCGGCGCCGTCGGTGGACTCCGAGGCCCGGATTTCGAGATCGTGCACATGTGCGTCCAGCTCGGGATCGCGGGCGAGCGCGTACTCACCCCACCAGAAGGCCATGAACGCCGGCACAGGGGGAAGGTTGAAGGTGTCGGCACTTGAGGCAATTGCCCTTTTCCAGTGCCCGTCGAAGTCCGGAAGCAGCACGGGGGCGTGCTCCGCGATGGCCGCGCGCAACGCCTTCGGTGTCCGCTCCGGCATCGGCGGGATGACCTGGTCGTTCTCCGTGGCGTGAGCGGTCATGACCGATGCCCTCCTTCGGCGCTTCAGGTCTACGACCATAGCCGCCCCGCACTCCGTGGATCAGTCGTTCGTGTCGTGGTCACGGGATCCAGCGTGTGGGCGGCAACGCCTCGAACATCAGGACTTCGGGCATATGTCACCCGAATGTGCGCCGGCCGGCTTCCCCCTTGACCCCGTCCACGAACACCGACCAGGACGCGGCCGAGAAGACGAGAGGACAGGCGGCCGGGAGCTTGCTGTCCCGGACGGGGACTATGCCGGGGTGACCGTCGGCGACCTCGACGCAGTCGTTGGCTCCGCCCTCGCTGTAGCTCGACTTGCGCCACACCGCGGTACCTATGTCGGGGGTGCGCGTCATGATCTGTGCTCCTCCACTGCTCGCCTGACAAGTGTGAGCGAGTCCGGCGGAGACAGCGCCAGGTCGCGGAGCCGATCGTAGGACAGCCGTTGCCGCAGGACTTCGTCCGGATCTTCAATCAACCGGCTGCAACCATTGCCTTCCTTGTAGGCAACAGCGCTGCCGTCCCTCTGCCAGAGCAGGGTCAGTGACCCGTTCATATGGTGGTGCGCTCCTGCGGAGAAGGGCAGTACCTGAAGCGCCACGTTGGGCCACGAGGCGGCGGTCTCAAGGTGCAGCAGTTGGTCTTGCCAGGCCTCGCCCGAGGCGGCGGGGCGGCGCAATGCGAACTCGTCGACGATGACGCGGACTTCGGGCTGCGGCTTCTGCCTCAGGAGGTACTGCCGCCCGAGTCGTGCCGCGACCTGCTCCTCGACAGCCTCGTCGCCGTCAGCCGTTGTCAGACCCCCGGACAACACCCCGCGTGCGAAATCCTCCGTCTGCAGCAGTCCGGGAATGCCCGGCGAGAACACCCGGATGACCCGAGCCGTCGCCTCCAGTCCCATGTACTCCCTGTACTGGTCCTTGAACGCGTCCAGCCGCGCCACTCTCCAGTGACTGACCAGCAGGTCACCGGTGCCGTAGTACCCGTCCAGATCTTCCATGACCGTCACCTTGGACAGCCGCTCCCCGGACTCCAGTCGGCTCAGGTAGCTCTTGTCGTACCCGGTCTCGGCGGCCAGCTGCCCCAGCGACTTCCCGGCCTTGTCCCGCAGCACCCGCAGGGTCTGCCCCAGCACGGCACGCCCGGAAACCGGCCCCGCGTCAGCCTGTTCGCCCACGTCACCTCTCCCCGTTGCCTCAAGTCACCGTCAACGCCGACTCTCTTCCGCAGCGTACGGCCCATCAGTGACGATCAGGACACGAACAGTGATCCCCCCACCCCAAAGGACTCCCGGCATGCGCCTCCTCCCCTGGACCAACCTCGACGGCCACCCCTGCTACCTCAGCGCCGACGACCACCGAAGCAGCCTCTCCCTCCTCGCGGACAGCGTCGAGGTGGCTCAACTCGCCTCGGGCAAGGACGTACTGGCCGGGGCCCGGGCCGTTCTCGCCGACGAGATGGCGGGTGAGTTCGCCGTACGGTCCGCGCTGACCAGGGCGACCGAGTCATTGGAGGACGCGATCCGCATCGCGGTCAGCCGCGGCGGGCGCCTGCTGGAGCACGACGGGTGAGATCGCTTCCGGGACTCAGTAGAAGCCGAGCATTCCCGGGGAGTCGATGTCGATGGCAACGACCCCCGGCGGATAGCGGTCTTCACGGTCCGTCAGGAGGATCGACATCCCGTTGAAGTCGGGACGCGGCAACGCCGCATACAGGGCGTGGCAGGTGTCGGCTCCGCCGTAGCCGTCGCGGATCATGGTTCCGACCGTCGCCGCTGCGGCCGTGTTCAGCTCGTCGACTTCGACGGACGAGAAGGCGAGGACACGGTGTGCAGTTCCCTCGTCCTCCGACTCCGCCTGCATGAGGCAGATCGCCGGGATGCGCAGAAGATCGCCGGGGGTGCGCGCCATGTTCGCGGCCAGGAGGTTCAGCGTCTTGTGGCCGGCCACCAATGCGCGGGTCGCGCTGGTGTCGAGGATGATCACGCTGCTGCGTCTCCCCTGGCCGCGCGCGCCTTCTCCGCGGCGATGCGACGGATGTTGCCCAGCACGTCAGGAGCCCGTTCGAACTCCTCGTCGCTGATGTCGAGTCCAATGACATCCCGCACCACCTGGCGATCGGCGGCGAGTCGCTCGGCGATCTGCTCGGCCGTGGGCTGCTGGGCCGCCAACTCGTCTACCAGCTGCCCCAGTGTCAGCCCTCTTTCCTTGGCGATCTGCGCAAGGTGATCTCGGGCCTGCCGAGAGACCTGGATCGTGGTGGTGTCGGTCATGACCTCACCATAGCCACTCCATGAAACCGATTGGAGGCTTCTTCCATCGGCTTCACCCGTTCGTGGCGCTCACCCCCTCTTGGGCCCCGTGATCGCCTCCCCGATCACGAACCCCTTGGCGGGACCTTCGGGAACGGTGACGTCGGTGCCGTAGGGGACACGGTGGATGTCCTCCCAGTCCGCCTTGTCGGGGCGGGGGCCGGTGAAGAGGGTGACGGCGCCCTGGCCGTCGTAGTCATCGATGATCACGTACACGGGGATGCCGGCGCGGGCGTACTCGCGGCGCTTGCGGATGCGGTCGCGGTCGAGACTGCGCCTCCCGGGAGAGGTGACCTCGAAGACAACTCGAACGCCCGCAGCCGTCAGGCCAAGCCCGTCGTCCGTCACGTACCGCTCGGGGTCTCTGGCTACGACGAACAGGTCAGGTACCCAAGCGCGGTTCTCATGGAGGACGTTCGTGTCGTTCCGGACGGCGAAGTCCCCGCCCTTCAGGAATTCCGCCAACGCCTCCCTCAACATGAAGATGATCTGGCTGTGCGAGTAGCGTCCGGTGGGCGACACCTCGATGGCTCCCTCGATGATCTCAGCGCGGTAGCCCTCGGGGAGTTCCATGGCCTTCCATGCCTGCCACAGGACCTCGTCCAGGTCGGGTACGTTCACGATGTCAGCCGAAGCCTCGGACATGGTCTCGGGCCTCTCATGTGCGAGAGCGGTCAAGGTGGCACCTCCTCATCAAGTGTGGGCTTGGCGTGACTGCGGCACAAGCAACGCGATCACGGTAGGTCGGACGAGACCGGTGACCTGGTGATATGACTCCAGACCACCCGTTCGAGCGATGACGGAACGGTCCGCCGACGGTCGGCCCGAGCCGCTTCCCGGGGCCACAGAAGGGCGCCTTATCCTCTCCCCAGTCGCGCACCCGTTCGGTGTGTGTGGGGAGGGGTTCGGATCGTGGACGAGGGTGGAGTCGTCGAGCGGGAGTACCGGAAGCGGCGGAAGCAGCCCCGGACACAGCTCATGCTTCTGGGGCTGCTGCTGGTGAACGCGTTCGTCCAGACCAACCGGGTCTCCGCCGACGGGGGCAGTGGCAGGGACTGGTGGGGGCCGCCGGTCTTCGGGCTGGTCGTGTTCCTGGCGATCGCGCGGATCGCGCTGGAGCAGTTCCGGGCGCGCACCAGGGTCACGGCCGCCGGCATCACCGTGCAGGGGCCGGTGCGTGCGCGGACCTGGGCCTGGTCGGAGGTGTACGACATCCGGGTCGAGCAGGCGCCGCGCGGTTCCGGGCGGGCGGCCCCGCAGTGGCTCACCTACCTGTACGACTTCGAGGGCCGTCGCTTCCTCCTGTGGCACCTCAACGACTGGCAGGTGGACGACCCCTACACCGAGGTCGCGGAGCTGTGCCTGGCCGCGGCCCCGCTGCGCAGCCTCACCTGGGAGCGCCGCCCGGACGTCGAGGAGCGGATCCTGCGCGGGGCCGTGCGGCGCAAGGCGGGGACGTGGGGGGCGTACGGCGCGATCGCGGTCTTCTTCCTCTCGTTCGTGGTCGACATCTGGCGGGCCGCCGTGGGGCGCCCGGACCATCCGTTCGTGCTGATGGTGTGCGTGCCCCTGGCCTCGGGCGTCGCCCTGGCCGCCGTACTCGACCGGTACTGGAGCACCCGGCCGCCACGCACCCCGGCCCGGCAGCCGTAGCCCATCCACATCCCACCCCCAGCCCCGGCACAGCCGCTCGTCACACTTTTGTCAGATGGCTGAGATGGCTCAGATGGCGAGGAAGATCCTGCTGGCCGACGACGACGCGGCCGTACGGGACGGGATCGGGCGGCTGCTCAGGTTCGAGGGATACGAGACGGTCCTCGCCGGGGACGGCAGAGTCGCCCTCGATCTCGTCGGGGCTCCAGAGAGCGAGCCGGACCTGGTGCTGATGGACGTGGAGATGCCGGGTCTGGACGGGCTGGCGGCCACCCGGCGGATCCGGGCGTCCGGGTCCACCGTGCCGATTCTCATGATCACCGGGCGGAATGCCGTGGGGGATCGCATCGTCGCCCTCGACAACGGGGCCGACGGCTATCTGGCGAAGCCGTTCGCCGCCGAGGAACTCCTCGCCCGGGTACGGGCGTTGCTGCGGCGCAACCCGCGGCGGGAGGCGGCGACGGGGGCGGGTCCCGGTCCCGGCGGGGACCGGTTCCTCGGGTTCGACGACGTCGCGATGGATCTGCGCGCCCGGACCGTGCACCGTGGGGACCGGGCCCTGGATCTGACGAAGACCGAGTACGCGCTGCTGGAGTTCCTGCTGCGGCAGCCCGGGCGGGTGCTCAGCCGGGAGCGGATCCTGCGGGACGTGTGGGGCTTCGAGTTCGCGCCCGCGTCCAACACGCTGGACGTCTACGTCATGTACCTGCGGCGGAAACTGGAGAGCCGCGGCGAACCGCGGCTCATCCACACCGTGCGCGGGATGGGCTACACCCTGCGGACGGCTCCTGCCACCTCGACCACCACCTCGACTACCACCTGAGGATCATCGTCTCGTCCGGTGCCGGTGCCGCCGACTCCGCCGCGATCGTCTCGGGGAGCGGGTGGGCCAGGGCCGCGTAGGCGCCGTCGCGGGCGAGGAGTTCGGCGTGGGTGCCGGCCTCCACCAGGCGTCCGCGGTCGACGACCAGGATGCGGTCGGCGTCGGGGGCGAGGGTGAGGTCGTGCGTGATCATGATGGTCGTCCGGCCCGCCATGAGTCTGCGCAGGGGGGCGACGACCTGGCGGGCGGCGATCGCGTCCAGGCCGGCCGTCGGCTCGTCGAGGACGAGGACCGGGGCGGCGCGGAGCATCGCGCGGGCGATGGCGATGCGTTGCAGCTGGCCGCCGGAGAGGGCGGCCGTGCCGGGGGCGATGTGGGTGTCGTAGCCCTCGGGGAGGGTCGCGATGAAGTCGTGGGCGGCGGCGTCGCGGGCGGCCTGTTCGATCTCGGTGTCCGTCGCGCCGGGGCGGCCGCACTCGATGTTCTCGCGGACCGTGCCGTTGAGGATCAGCGTCTGCTGCGGGAGCAGGGCGACGTTCTCGCGGAGGAACTCCAGGGGGAGGTCGGTGAGCGGGACGCCGTCCAGGCAGATCACGCCGGCCGAGGGGTCGTAGAAGCGGGTGAGGAGCTTGGAGAGGGTGGACTTGCCGGCGCCGCTCCTGCCGGTGACCAGGACCAGTTCGCCGGGGCCCGCCGCGAGGTCGATGTCACGGAGGGAGGCTCTGGGGGACTCGGGGTAGCGGAAGGAGACCTGGTGGAAGCTGACCCAGCCGCGGACCGGCCAGGGGCCGACGGGTGCGGCGGGGTCGGTGACGGCGGGCTCGGCGTCCAGGATCTCGCCGATGCGCTCGGCGCCCGCGGTGGCCGCGGTGAGGGTGAGGCCGAGCTGGCCGAGGTTGCGGATCGGCGGGTAGAGGTAGCCGAGGAAGGCGGCGAAGGCGAGGAGCTGGCCGAGGGTCATGCGGCCGGCGGAGATCTCCCACACTCCGAGACCGATGACGGACAGGACGCACACGGTCTCCACGACCTCGACGAACTGCGCGTACATCTCGCTGAGGCGGGCGCCGCGCACGCTCGCCCGCATCCAGGCGCGGGCCTCGACGTCGAGGCGCTTCTCCTCGTCCCGGCGGCGGTTGTAGGCCTGGGTGAGGACGACGTTGCCGAGGGACTCCTCCACCACGGAGGTGATCGCGCCGTCGGCGACCCGCTCGTCCTGGGAGGCGGTCCTGATCCGGCCGGAGAAGCGGCGGGCGGCGAAGAGGAAGAGGGGCGCGAGGACGAAGGTGGCCAGGGCCAGGTCCCAGCGCAGCCAGAACGCGGCGGTCGCGTAGAAGACGGCGGAGAAGGCGGCGGCGACGGTGCCGACCACGCCGGAGACGACCATCTGCTCGATGGCCTCGACGTCACCGGTGAGGCGTTCCACCAGGTCGCCCTGGCGGTGCTTCTGGAAGAAGTGCGGGGGCAGGTCCTGGACGTGCCGGAAGACCTTGGCGCGCAGCCGCAGCACGAATCTCTCGGCGGTCCAGGTGGCCAGCGAGTTGCCGAGGTAGCCGACGAGCGCGCCCACCGCGGCGACCAGCAGCCAGGCGCCGGCCGGGCCCCAGAAGGCGGAGAGCGAACCGTCCTGGAGGGCGTTGTCGGTGAGGTCGGCGAAGAGCAGGATCGCGGCGGTCTCGGCGAGCGCGGACACCACGACACACGCGATGATCATCCACAGCCACCTGCGGTCGCCGCGGGTCAGCGGCCAGAAGCGGCGGAAGGCCGTACGGGCCTCTCTCATGGTCTACAACTCCCTTCGGGAACGGCGTCGGTACGGGCAAAGGCCGAGGCGGGGCCACCGGTGCGACCACGCGTAACCGGTGACCCCGCCTCACTGCGTACCTCAGTGCTGGTCGCCCACGGGGCGCTTCGGCTCCGGCTTCTTCGGCGCGGGCTTCTTCGGGGCCGGGGCCGGCTTGCGGGTCTTCCTGACGGGGACGATCTTGTGGAAGCTCATGGTGCTGTTCCTCTCTCCGACGACTTGTGTCGTGGTTCTGCAACAGTTTTTCTACTGTCCCGCCGCAACAACCTGTGAATTGATTTGAATTACTTCTGTAAATTCTTTGTCAGCGCTCGTCGCCGACCGGGCGGCGCTTCGGCTCCGGCTTCTTCGGCGCGGGCTTCTTCGGGGCCGGAGCGGGCTTGTGGGTCTTCCTGACGGGGACGATCTTGTGGAAGCTCATGGAAATTCCCTCCTCTGGGCCGGTGAGTTAGCGGTTGCCGACAGGGCGCTTGGGCTGGGACTTCTTGCAGTCCTTCTTCTTCGGAGCCAGCTTCGGGGCGGGCTTCTCGGTCTTCTTCACCGGGACGATCTTGTGGAAGCTCATGATCTTCTCCTTCGTTCTGTCGTCCGCGCCGTTCGCTTTCGACATGGAAAACATTACGCGGCCGGAGAGCCGGAGAAAGCCATTTTCAGTTAGACCTCGATGAATTACGGCTGAGATGAATTTTCAGGAGCAACTGGGAACCGTGCAGCGCCTCACATAGGTTTTATCCAACGGAACAAGCAGAAAGGGCCCGGTACGCACGGGGTGCGTACCGGGCCCTGGGTGGGGGTGGGCGGTGCCTACTGCACGATCGTGATCCGGTCCGTGGCCGGCGGCGCGAGCGGGCTCGTGGCCGAGGAGTTGGCCGTCAGGTACTGGGCCAGGGCGGAGAGGTCGTCGGTGCCGACCAGGTCGCCGGTGCCCTGGCCGAGGGTGGTGAAGCCGTCGCCGCCGCCCGCGAGGAAGGAGTTGGTGGCGACGCGGTAGGTGGCGGCCGGGTCGATGGCCGTGCCGTTCAGCTTCACGGAGTCGGTGACGACACGGTCCGCGCCCGTCTTCGTCAGGTCCAGCGTGTAGGTGAGCCCCCTGGAGGGCTGAAGGATCTTCGGGGCGGCGGCGTTGCTGCCGCTCACCTGCTCCTTGAGCACCTGGATCAGCTGGGCCCCGGTGAAGTCCTGGAGGTTCACCGTGTTGGCGAAGGGCTGGACCGTGAAGCCCTCGGCGTACGTCACGACGCCGTCGCCCTCACTCCCCTTCGCCGCGTACGTCAGCCCGGCCCGCACCCCGCCCGGGTTCATCAGCGCGAGGTCGGTCTCCGGGTCCAGTTCCCTGCCGTAGGCGAACTGGGCGTCGGCGATCAGGTCGCCCATCGGGGACTCGGTGCCGGTGCTGTTGACGTCGGCGGAGATGTAGCCGATGGCACGGTTGCCGATCGGGGCGGCGAGGGCGTTCCACTTGCCGATCAGGTCGGTCATGTCGGGCGCCTTGGCGACGTCCCGGGTGACCACGTGGTTCGCCGACTGCACGGCCGTACGCGCGATGTCGCCGGTGCGGCGGTCGTACGTGAGGGTGGTGTCGGTGTAGAGGCGGCCGAAGGAGGCGGCGGAGGTGACCATACGGGGGTTGCCGGCCGGGTCGTCGATCGTGCAGACGTACGCGGTGTGGGTGTGGCCGGTCACCAGCGCGTCCACCGCCGGGGTCACGTTCTTCGCGATGTCGACGATCGGGCCGGAGATGCCGCTGCCGGCGCCCGCGGAGTCGCAGTCGTAGTTGTAGTTGGAGGAGGCCGGGAAGCCGCCCTCGTGGACCAGCGCCACGATCGACTGGACGCCCTGGCGCTGGAGCACCTTGGCGTACTTGTTGATGGTCTCGACCTCGTCCTTGAAGGCCAGGCCCTTGACGCCGTCGGCGGAGACGATGCCGGGCGTGCCCTCCAGGGTGACGCCGATGAAGCCGATCTTCACGTCCTTCTTCTGCCAGACCCAGTACGGCTTGAGGATCGGCTTGTCCGTCTTCTCGTCGAGGACGTTGGCCGCGAGGTAGGGGAAGTCGGCACCCTTGAACTTCTTGGCGGTGTAGCAGCCGTCGGTGGGGTGGCAGCCGCCGTTCTGGAGGCGGGCCAGTTCCCTGGCGCCCTCGTCGAACTCGTGGTTGCCGACCGTGGTGACGTCCAGGTCGAGCTTGTTGAGCGCCTCGATGGTCGGCTCGTCGTGGAAGAGACCGGAGATGAGCGGGGAGGCGCCCACCATGTCGCCGCCCGCGGCGGTGACGGAGTACGCCTTGCCCTTGCGGGCCTGCCGCAGGTGCGTGGCGAGGTACTCGACACCGCCGGCGTCGATCGTCTTGGTCGTCCCGTCGGCCTGGGTCTCGGTGACCCGGCCCGAGGAGCCGGACGGCGGCTCCAGGTTGCCGTGCAGGTCGTTGAAGGAGAGCAGCTGGACGTCCTGGTAGCGGCTGGGGCCGTGGTGCCCGTGCCCCTTGCCGGAGTGCGCGTCGGCGGGCAGCGCGCTCGCCAGGGCTGCGACGGTGGCGAGCCCTGCGGCCGACGCGAGCAGCGCGTACGAACGCCGTCTGGACGGTCTGGACCTCGCTTGCATGGAACCCCCCTGTGGGTCTGCTGAGAAGTGGCCCGGTCCGGCGCAGCCTAGGGTCAACGCGCGTAGCGCAACAGGGGGTTCATGGTTACATCTTGGTTGCCGGTTGCCCTGCCCTTTACCTTTCCCCGGTGCCCGCACTTTGCCGATCCCGCCCCGTACCCTCGTACGCATGACCAGCGACGACACCGCACGGCCCCCCATGTACTCCCGCTCCATCGACACCTACTCCGCGCTCACCCCGGATCAGGCCGAGGCCGTACGGGAGCTGCTGGCGCGGGCCGCCGAGGCCGACGGCCAGCAGCCGGTGTCCGAGCAGGGGCGCCTGCAGCTGAGCGGCGGTGCCCGGGAGGGCGTCTCCCATCTCCTCCTCTCCGTCGGCGACGAACTCGTCGGCTACGCCCAGCTGGAGGACACCGACCCGGTGGAGGCGCCGGCCGCGGAGCTGGTCGTGCACCCGGCGCACCGGGGCCACGGCCACGGCCGCGCGCTGGGCGCCGCCCTGCTGGCCGCGTCCGGCAAGCGGCTGCGGGTCTGGGCGCACGGCGGGCACTCGGCGGCCCGCCACCTCGCGCAGGTCCTCGGTCTCACACTGTTCCGCGAACTGCGCCAGATGCGCCGCCCGTTGACCGACCTGGACCTGCCGGACCCGAAGCTGCCGGAGGGCGTCACCGTCCGCACCTTCGTCCCCGGCCGGGACGACACGGCCTGGCTCGCCCTCAACGCCGCCGCCTTCGCCCACCACCCGGAACAGGGCTCGCTCGCCCAGCGCGACCTGGACGACCGCAAGGCTCAGCCGTGGTTCGACCCGGCCGGCTTCTTCCTCGCGGAGCGCGGCGGCGAACTCCTCGGCTTCCACTGGACGAAGGTCCACGACGCGGAACGCCTCGGCGAGGTCTACGTCCTCGGTGTCTCCCCCGCCGCCCAGGGCGGCGGCCTCGGCAAGTCCCTCACCACCGTCGGCCTCCGCCACCTGGCCGGCCGCGGCCTGCCCACGGCGATGCTGTACGTCGACGCCGACAACACGGCGGCGGTCGCGGTCTACGAGCGCCTGGGCTTCACGACCCACGAGACGGACCTGATGTACCGGACGGAGACCTGAGGGAGCCCGGGAGGAAGGCCGGGAGGAAGGCCGGGAGGGAGACCTTGAGGGTCCCTCACCGGTTCGGCGGTCGCCTGCGGTTGATCAGGTAGGCGGACCTGCCGAGCACGGCGACGGCGACCGCCGCGGCGAGCGCCTTGACGAGGGGCCCGGCGCCGCCCGCCAGGGTGGCCACGGCGAGGACGAGGACCACGGCGGCCGAGAGCCAGGGCATCGCCCTCTCAGCCGGTCCCCCGTCCCGGAAGGGATTGTCCACACCCGCCTCCCCACCCCGCCTGTCGCCTGACGTCTGTCGCCGTCGCCTGTCGCCTGTCGCCTGTCGCCTCCATCATGCCCCCGTCAGCCCGCCTGGCAGTCGTCCGGCCCCTTCGGTGTCTTCACGCCGAGCAGGCGGGCCGCCTCGGCGGTCGTCGTGTGCGGTGAGACCAGTTGCTGCCAGTGGGACTTCACCCGGGCGGCGATCGTGTCGTGGGGCTCGCGGAACAGCTCGCGTACGACCTCGGTCTGCTGGGCCGAGACGGACATGCTGCCGCCGTCCGGGGTGAGGACCGATGCCGAGCCCACCAGGCTGTCGTCGATGCGGAGGTGGCGGAAGGTGTCCTCGGGGGTGGGGTCGGTGGCGAGGGCCAGCCACATCGTGGTGACCGGGCGGGCGTCGCACATCTCGACGGAGGCCTGCTCGTTGCCCGCGACCAGGACCCGGGCGACCCCGACCGCGAACTCCGGGACCCGGTTGCCGCCCCACTGGGTGCCGACGGTGACCGTGCCCGGGGTGGAGCTGGTCGGGAGGGTGGCGTCCGTGGTGAGGTCGGTGATCTCCTGGATGCGCTGGCGGACGGTGAGGCGGGTGGTGGCCTGCTCGCCGCCCGCCT
The DNA here is from genome assembly GCF_043201715.1 of Streptomyces sp. NPDC048291. NCBI lineage: Bacteria > Bacillati > Actinomycetota > Actinomycetes > Kitasatosporales > Streptomycetaceae > Streptomyces > Streptomyces sp. NPDC048291. Next base: position 46,735 of record NZ_JBICZC010000007.1, on the reverse strand, counting down.
CGGACTGGACCCGGTGCACCACTCCGGCCCAGTCGACCGCCCAGCCCTTCCAGTCCGGGTACGCGCAGTACCGGGAGCCGGCCCGCTCCACGCACGTCTGGAACTTCGCCGGGTGGTCCGCCTCCGCCTTCCGCTCGGCCTGCACCCCCGTGGAGTCCCCCGGTGCCTGCCCGGCCACGCCGGCCACCGCCGCCACCAGGGCCACGGCGGTCGCCGCCTTCAGGAGCCGCGCCCGGCCGCCGGCCACCAGCATCGCCACGCACACCAGCAGCACCGTCAGCCCCAGCAGGTACAGCGCGTGCCAGCTCGCCGGGCGGCCCAGCAGTTCGCCCGGGACCGGGGTGCCGCCGTTCTCCAGCACCGCCGGCCACAGCCAGTCCACGCCGTGCGTGCCCGAACCGCCGGGCAGCAGGCTGGTGACGAACCCGATCGCGAGCAGGAAGACCAGCGGGGCCGCCGGGTGGGGCAGGACCCGGGCCAGCAGCACGCCGACCGCACCGGCGAGCAGGACGGTCAGCGGGGCCACCGCCAGTTCGAAGACCGAGCCGTGGCCGACCGCGCCCGGCCGCAGCGCCGCCCGGGCGAACTGGACGTCGACCACCAGGGCCACGCCCACCGCGAAGGGCACGACGGACAGGGCGTGGGCGAGCGTGCGGCGCGCGGGCGACATCGCCAGCACCCCGAACTGCTCCTCCAGACCGCGCCGCCGCGCGAGCAGCGCCGCCCGGTGCACGCACACCAGCAGGGCCACGGCGAACAGCTCCGGGCCGCCCTGGGTGGAGCGGTCCACGTCGTGCAGCACGGGATACGCGTCCATGCCCTCGTCCCGGCCGAACAGGCCGTAGCCGACGTAGGCGAGGTACAGCAGGCCGAAGACCAGCAGCGGGATCTGCACGAGGAGCTGGCGGGCCTCGAACACGGCCAGGGCGAAGACGGACGCGGACGCGGTGTCGCGCTCGCGGCCCCCGTGCCCGGCCGTCCCGGGCTCCCGCACGAGTACGGTCGTCATGCCGCCGTCGCCTCCGTACCCGCCGTGCCCTCGGTGCCCGCCGCGTTCTCCGCGTCGAGGACCAGCAGGTAGCCGTCCTCCAGGGTCGGTTCGAGCAGGTCGGCGCCGGTGGGCGGGTCGCCGACGTTGCGGAAGGTGCCGGTGCCGGTGCGCCAGCCCGCCCGCGCGCCCGGGGCGCGTTCCGTACTGCTCCACACCCGGCCGGCCGCGCGGGCCGTCAGCTGGGCCGGTGTGCCGTCGAAGCGGACCCGGCCCTCGACGAGCACGACCACCCGGTTGCAGAGCATCGCCACGTCCTCGGTCTGGTGGGTGGACAGCAGCACCGTGCGGCCCTCGCCGGCCTCCGCGATCAACTCCCGGAACCGCATGCGCTGTTCGGGGTCGAGTCCGACCGTCGGCTCGTCCAGGACCAGGAACCGGGGGTCGCCGACGAGCGCGGCGGCCAGCGCGACCCGCTGCCGCATCCCGCCGGAGAGCCGCTTGATCCGCCTGCCGCGTACGTCGGCGAGACCGACCTGGTCCAGGACGTGCCGCACCTCGCGATGGCGGCCGCCCCGGTCGGTGCGCTCCTTGAGGATGGCGACGTAGTCGACGAACTCGAAGGCCGTGAAGTCCGGGTGGAAGCCGGGGGTCTGCGGGAGGTAGCCGAGCATGCGGCGGACCGCGAGCCGGCCGGCCGGGGTGGCCGGGTCCTCGCCGTACACCGTGAAGGCGCCGCCGTCCGGCGGTACGGCGGTGGCGAGGACCTTCAACAGGGTGGTCTTCCCCGCGCCGTTGGGCCCGAGCAGGCCCGTGACGCCTTCCGTCAGGGACAGCGTGACGCCGTCGAGCGCCGGGGTGCCGCCGTAGCGCACGGTGAGGCCGGCGGCGGAGACAGTGGTGGTCAACGTAGGACTCCAGCGATCAGTCGATCAGACGGGCAGTCGATCAGACGGGCAGACGGGCAGTCGGGCAGTCGGTCGGTGGCGCGGTGGCACGGTGGCGCGGCAGGGCCGTCGGTCAGTAGGGCCTGGCGTCGAAGCGGTCCCGTACCTGGTGGAGGAGGAGCGTCGCGAGTGCGGCGAGCGCGGCGGCCGCCGACTGCCCGGCCGTGGTGAAGGCGGCCGGCGTGTGCGCCGGGTGCATCGCCGCCACCGCCATCAGGGCCGTCCACGCCCCGCCGACCAGTCCGGGCCCGAGCAGCGGGCCCAGCCGGACGGAGAGGGCGAGGCCCGCCGCGGTGAGCGCGAGGCCGGGCAGCAGCCAGCCGAAGGCGAGCAGGCCGTAGCCGGGCAGGGCCAGCGCGGCCAGGCAGTTGAGGCCGAGCGAGGCGGTCAGCGCGGCCACGGTACGGATCATCAGCAGCCGGAAGCCGTGGGTCGGGGCGACCGCGGCGATCTCGTACGTGGGGTCGAGGACCGGCCCGTACGACAGGGCCACCGCGGCCAGCGGGAGCAGCGGGGCGAGGGCCAGGAACAGGGCCGGGGCGTCCACCGCGTGGACCACCAGGACCGTCGCCGCCAGCACGAACGCCACCGACACCAGCCAGGACCTGCGCAGTACCGGGGTCGCGGTGAGCAGCCGAGCGGTGGGCTCGGAGACACGGAGGCGGACAAGCAGCCGTTCGCCCAGGCCGGGCTTCGGCGCGTCCAGTTCGGCGTCCAGCCGCTCCCAGCCGGCGTCCAGCGCGACCGGATCCGACACGGACGCCAGTACCGCCCTGCACGCGGCGCAGGAGCCGACGTGGGTGTCGGCCGACCACAGCAGCGGCGGCGCCAACTCGCCGAGCGCGTACGCCCGTAGATCTTCTTCAGACACGTGCCAGGTCATGCCAGTTCCTCCCGCAACTGCTTGCGCGCCCGCATCGCGCGGGTCTTGACCGTGCCCGGCGGGATGCCGAGCAGGACCGCGGCCTCCCGGGTGGTCAGTCCGTCGATCACCGTGGCCTGGAGCACCGCCCGCAGTTCGGGCGAGAGCCGGACCAGGGCCCCGGCGAGGTCCCCGTGCTCCACCCCCGCGAGCACGCGTTCCTCCGCCGAGACCTCGTCCCGGTGCCGCAGCCGGGCCAGTGCCTGCCGCAGCCGGCCGCGGGCCCCGTCGCCGCGCAGCGCGTCGACCAGCCGCCGCGACCCGATCCGCCACAGCCACCCGGCCGCGTCGGCGTTCTCGGTCTCTCGGTACCTGGCGGTCCCCCGCCACACCGCGAGGAACGTCTCCTGCACGACGTCGTCGACGACCGCCGGATCCGCGCACCGGCCGCGCAACCGTGCGGTCAGCCACGGCGCGTACCGCCGGTACAGCTCCTCGAAGGCGCGCCGGTCCGCGTCCGCCGCGACCGCCCGCAGCAGCTCACCGTCGCTTCTCGTTCCGCTCACGTCTCCTCATCGCACGAGCCCCGCCGATCGGTTCACGGATCCCGGGTTGACTTTCGGGCAGCACTTCCACCACCCTTTCACTACTCAATTAGTGAAAGGGTGGTGGAACGGGTGGTCGAGTACCGCATCGACCGGCGCTCCGGCGTCTCCACCTACGTCCAGATCGTCCAGCAGACCAAGCAGGCCCTGCGCCTGGGTCACCTCCAGCCGGGAGACAAGCTGCCCACCGCCCGCGAGGTGGTCGAGGCCACCGCCATCAACCCCAACACCGTCCTCAAGGCCTACCGGGAGCTGGAGCGCGAGGGCCTGGTCGAGGCCCGGCGCGGCCTCGGCACCTTCGTCAAGCGCTCGCTCGGCACCGCCCCGGCCGCCGAGTCCCCCCTGCACGGGGAGCTGGCGGACTGGGCCGCCCGGGCCCGGGCGGCCGGCCTCGACCGCGACGACGTGGCCGCACTCTTCACCGCCGTACTGGAAACACACTTCGCCAAGCACCTCCAAGGAGAGAGTTCATGACCGACACCGCGATAGCGGCGTCCGCGCTCGGCAAGCGGTTCGGCCGGCGCGGGGGCTGGGCGCTGCGCGACTGCGCCTTCCGGCTCCCCGCCGGGCGGGTCTGCGCCGTCGTCGGCCCCAACGGGGCGGGCAAGTCCACGCTCCTCGCCCTCGCCGCCGGTCTGCTGGGCCCGACCGAGGGCGAGCTGACCGTCCTCGGCACCACTCCGGCCGAGGCACGCAGCAGGGTCGGTTACGTCGCCCAGGACAAGCCGCTGTACCCGCAGCTCACGATCGCCGAGACGCTGGCGATGGGCGCCGACCTCAACCCGGAGCGCTGGGACGCGGCCACCGCCGAAGAGGTCGTGGCCGGCGGCGACCTGGACCCGAAGTCCCGGGTCCGCACCCTCTCCGGCGGCCAGCGCACCCGGGTCGCGCTCGCCCTCGCCCTCGGCAAGCGGCCCGAACTGCTCCTCCTCGACGAGCCGATGGCCGACCTCGACCCGCTCGCCCGGCACGAGCTGATGGGCGTGCTGATGGTGGAGGCGGCCCAGCGCGGCACCACCATCGCGATGTCCTCGCACGTGGTCGCCGAACTGGAGGACTCCTGCGACCACCTGCTGCTGATCGGCGGCGGCCGGGTCCGGCTGGCCGGCGAGATCGACGACCTGCTGGCCGCCCACGCCCGGGTCGCCGCCGGCGCCGGCACCGATCTCGCCCCGCACACCGTCGTGGACTCCCGGACCACCGGCCGCCAGCTCACCGCCCTGGTCCGCCCGGCCGGCCCGCTGCCCGCCGACTGGCGCACCGACGCCCCCTCCCTGGAGGAACTGGTCCTCGCCCACCTCCGCAACCCCGAGGCCCCGGCCCTGACCGCGGTGGAGGCCACCGTATGACCACCCTGACCGCACCCGCGCCCGCGCCCGCCGCCCGGGCCCACCTCGCCCGCTGGCTGCTGCGCCTGCACCGCCCCGCGCTGTACGTCTGGACGGGACTGGTCCTGGCCCTCACCGCCCTGCTCCTCCTCCTGCACGGCCCGCTGACCGACGCCGCGGCCGACGCCTGGCGCCAGTACGACGCCTGCACGGACTGGGAACACTGCACGTACAACCAGAACGCGATCCTGCGCTACAAGGACTGGTACAACTACGTCACCCTGGCCCTGGCCGCGGTCCCCTTCCTGGCGGCCGCCTGGGCCGGCGGCGCGTTCGGCAGGGAACTGGAGTCCGGCACCGCCCGGCTCGGCTGGACGCAGTCCAGCACCCCCGTGCGCTGGCTGACCGTCCGGCTCGCGGTACCGGCCGCGGTCGTCGCCGCCGGGACCGCGCTGCTGGTCTGGCTGCACCACCTGGCCTGGGCCGCGGGCAACGGCCGTATCGACACCGCCAAGCAGTGGTACGACATCCCGACCTTCCACACCAACGGCCCCACCCTCGTCGCCCTGGCCCTGTGCGGCCTGGCCGCGGGCGCGCTGACGGGACTGCTGTCCCGCCGCACCCTGCCCGCCCTCGGCCTCGGCCTGCTCCTGACCGGCGCGGTCTGGACCGCCGCCCAGCTGCTCATGCCCCGCCTGTGGCCGACGAGGACCAGCAGCGGCGAGGCCTACTTCGCCCTCCCCAACAGCTCCTGGACCTGGCGGTCGGGCAAGCTCGCCGACGACGTCCCCTACGGCGACTACCACCCCGCCGCCCACTCCTGGCCGCTCCAGCTCACCACCACCGCCGTGCTCCTCGCCGTGGCGGCCCTGCTCACCCTCGGCTGCTACCTGGCACTGCGCCGCCTGACCGGAAAGAAGACCGCCCGATGACCGCCCTGCCCGCCAGCCCCGCACCCGGGCCCGCACCCGGGCCCGCGGTCGCCCACCGCTCGCTGCGCAGGCTGCATCGCCCCGCGCTGCTCGTCTGGGCCGCGTTCGGGCTGCTCGTGACGGGCTGGCTGCTCTGGGTGCACTTCTCGGAGGTACCCGCCGAGCGGGCCTGCCGGAGCTTCTTCCGCTACGCCCCCATGACCGCCGACTCCCTCCCCGGCTGCGATTACTCGGCGTTCACCGACGCCACCAACGTCGTCAACTTCCTCGGCGAGGCCCTCGGCTACTCCTGTGTGGCCGTCGCCGCCTGGGCGGGCGGGGCGCTGATCGGCCGCGAGCTGGAGTCCGGCACCGCCCGGGTCGCCTGGACCCAGTCCGTGTCCCCGGCCCGCTGGCTGGCCGGCAAGCTGACCGTGGCCGCCCTGCCGCTGGCCGCCGGGGGCGGGCTGCTCGCCCTGGTCTTCGGCTGGGTGTGGAGCTCCGACCGGCCGCAGCTGGTCAGCAACTGGACCTACGACCGCGTCTTCATCGCGCACGGCCCGCTGCTGCCGGCCCTGCTCCTGCTCGGCCTCGCCGTCGGCGCCCTCGCCGGGCTCGCGCTCGGCCGCACCCTCCCGGCGCTCGGCGCGGCCGCCGCCGTGACCCTGGCGGTCAGGCTCTACCTGCGCAAGGCGTGGCTGCCGCTGCGCGGCCCGCTGCACGGCTTCTGGGCCCTGCAACTCGCCGCCACCGCGATGGTGCTCGCCCTGGCCGCCGCGGCCACGGTCGGCGCGTTCTGGCTCTTGCGCCGCCGGACCCGCTGAGGGACCGTCGGTCCCGTGTGTCCCCCGGACGGACCAAGGGCGCGCGGGGCCGGTGGGAAGGTCGTACAGGATCGTCGCTTTCGTGATCCCCAAGGCCTCCTCGGGCTGATCACAGACGCCCGCGAGCCTCCCGCCGCTATCCCATACGCCATGTCTTCGTAACCATTGGTTCAGACGGACTTGCGACGCTCAGCCAATGAAGCCCGCCGTGCCAGAGCCTTCGCCGCCCCCCGAGGGGTTCGCGGGAAACGGGGTCGTCCAGCTCCCACCCGCACGCTCCGACGCGCCCGTCACGGCCCGGGCGCGGAAGAATGGGGTCATGAGTCAGCAGAACGCCCAGGCAGCCGAGGTTCACCACGCCCAGCCCTCCGTGGGCTCCATAGCCGCACACCGCCCGCACACCGTGGCCGCCGTGGTCTCCGACCTGGAACCCGACCTCGACGCCGACCTCGACACGTACGAGGAGTCGCAGGTCGACGGGGTGCAGCTGCCCCAGGGGCGCTTCCTCGACCGGGAGCGTAGCTGGCTCGCGTTCAACGAGCGGGTACTCGAACTGGCCGAGGACCCGAACACCCCCCTGCTGGAGCGGGCGAACTTCCTGGCGATCTTCGCGAGCAACCTGGACGAGTTCTTCATGGTCCGGGTGGCGGGCCTGAAGCGCCGGATCGCCACCGGGGTGGCCACCCGCTCCGCCTCCGGGCTGCAGCCCCGCGAGGTGCTGGAGATGATCTGGGCCCGCTCCCGCGAGCTCATGGCCCGGCACTCCGCCTGCTACCACGAGGACGTCGCCCCCGCGCTCGCGGAGGAGGGCGTCCACCTGGTCCGCTGGGCCGAGCTGACCGAGAAGGAGCAGGCGCGGCTCTTCACGCTCTTCCGGCACCAGATCTTCCCGGTCCTGACCCCGCTGGCGGTCGACCCGGCGCACCCGTTCCCCTACATCTCGGGCCTCTCCCTGAACCTGGCCGTGGTCGTACGCAACCCGGTCAGCGGTCACAAGCACTTCGCCCGCGTGAAGGTGCCGCCGTCGCTGTCCCGCTTCCTGGAGAGCTCCCCGGGCCGGTACGTCCCCATCGAGGACGTCATCGCCGCCCACCTGGAGGAGCTGTTCCCGGGCATGGAGGTCGTGGAGCACCACGCCTTCCGGCTGACCCGGAACGAGGACCTGGAGGTCGAGGAGGACGACGCGGAGAACCTGCTCCAGGCCCTGGAGAAGGAGCTCATGCGGCGCCGCTTCGGGCCGCCGGTGCGCCTGGAGGTCGAGGAGTCCATCGACCGCGAGGTGCTCGACCTGCTGGTGCGCGAGCTGAAGATCTCCGAGGCGGAGGTCTACCCGCTGCCGGGACCGCTCGACCTCACCGGCCTGTTCCGCATCGCGGGCCTGGACCGGCCGGAGCTGAAGTACCGCAAGTTCATCGCGGGCACCCACCGCGACCTCGCCGAGGTCGAGTCGGCGTCCGCGCCCGACATCTTCGCGGCCCTGCGCGAGCGGGACGTGCTGCTGCACCACCCGTACGACAGCTTCTCCACCTCCGTACAGGCCTTCGTCGAGCAGGCCGCCGAGGACCCGGACGTCCTCGCGATCAAGCAGACCCTGTACCGGACCTCAGGCGACTCCCCGATCGTCAACGCGCTCATCGACGCCGCCGAGGCCGGCAAGCAGGTCCTCGTCCTGGTCGAGATCAAGGCCCGCTTCGACGAGCACGCCAACATCAAGTGGGCGCGCAAGCTGGAAGAGGCCGGCTGCCACGTCGTCTACGGCCTGGTCGGTCTGAAGACCCACTGCAAGCTGTCCCTGGTGGTCCGTCAGGAGGGCGAGACGCTCCGCCGCTACAGCCACGTGGGCACCGGCAACTACCACCCGAAGACCGCCCGCCTGTACGAGGACCTCGGCCTGCTCACCGCCGACCCGCAGGTCGGCGCGGACCTGTCCGACCTGTTCAACCGGCTCTCCGGCTACTCCCGCCGGGAGACCTACCGCCGCCTGCTGGTGGCCCCCAAGTCGCTGCGCGACGGACTGATCGCGCGCATCGAGAAGGAAATACAGCACCACCGGGCCGGCCGCCCCGCGTTCATCCGCATCAAGGTCAACTCGATGGTGGACGAGGCGATCATCGACGCCCTGTACCGCGCGTCCATGGCGGGCGTGCCGGTCGACGTCTGGGTGCGCGGCATCTGCGCGATCCGCCCGGGTGTCGCGGGTCTGTCGGAGACCGTCCGGGTCCGCTCGATCCTCGGCCGCTTCCTGGAGCACTCCCGGGTCTTCGCCTTCGGCAACGGCGGCGAGCCCGAGGTGTGGATAGGCAGCGCCGACATGATGCACCGCAACCTCGACCGCCGGATAGAGGCGCTGGTCCGGGTCGTCGACCCGGCTCACCGGGCCTCGCTCAACCGGTTCCTCGAGTCCGGCATGTCCGACTCCACCTCCTCCTGGCACCTGGGCCCGGACGGCGAATGGACCCGGCACGCGACCGACGCGGACGGCCAGCCCCTGCGCAACATCCAGGAGATGCTCATAGACGCCCGGAGGCGCCGGCGTGGCACAGCAACACCTTGAACCGACGGACCCGACGGCCCGGGTGACGACCGGGGACGCCCTCGCGGGCTACCTGCGCGCCCAGGCCACGGAGTTCCTCCGCGCGCTGCGCCTGCACCGGGAGACCGGGACGGTGAGCGCGACGGAGGAGTCCGTCGACGCGGCCCGCGCCCTGCGCCGCTCGGCCCGGCGCATCAGCGGCAGCCTGCACACCTTCCGACCACTCCTGGAGACCGACTGGTCCGAGGAGATCCGCCCCGAACTGGCCTGGCTGTCAGGCACGTTGGGCCTCGAACACGCCTACGAGGCCCGGCTGGAGCGCCTGTTGCTGGCGCTGCACCGCCTCTCCGGCTCGACGAGCCTGCCGGGCCAGGCCACTTCGGAGACGGTGACCGAGCGCGGCAACCTGACGGTGGGCGCGGCCAAGGCGGGCGCCCTCCTCGACCGCCAGCTCACCCTGGCCCGCACCCGGGCCCACTCCACGGCCCTCCAGGCGCTCGGCTCCTCCCGCTTCCACGCGGTCGCCGACAAGGTCGCGGTGCTGGCCAGCGAGGTCCCGCTGACGGCCGCGGCGCCCACGACCGACCTGCGCCCGCTGGCGTCGGCGGCCGAGGAGCGGCTCACCGACGCCATCGCGGCCCTCCCCCTGGTCACCGCGGGCCACCCGTACAACGCGGAGGCCCTGGTCCACGGCCTGTCCCCGGACCCGTCCCCGCACCCACAGGACGGCCCCTGGCACCAGGTCCGCCTCCTGCTCCGCCTGCACCGCTACGCCCGCGAGGTGCTGTGCGGCGGGGACGCGCCCGTGGACGTGCGGCTGCTCGCGGCCGGGCAGGCCCTGAACCGGCACCGCGACGCCTCGGAAGCCGCCGCCGCTGCCGCCTCCGCGGCCCGCACCCCGCGCATCGCCCCCGCGACGGCCTACGCCCTCGGCGTCCTCCACGCCGACCAGCGGCACGAGGTGGAGGCGGCCCGGTTCGCCTTCCAGCAGGCGTGGCAGAAGCAGCGGGTGGAGGCCGTGTGACCGACACCCCGGTGCTGGCGGCGGGCTGCGTCCTGTGGCGCCGCTCGCCGGTCGACGGCGGCCTGGAGGTCTGCCTCGTCCACCGCCCCAAGTACGACGACTGGTCGCACCCCAAGGGCAAGCTCAAGCGGGGCGAGGACGCGGGGGCGGGCGCGTTGCGCGAGGTGGCCGAGGAGACCGGCTACACGGCCGCCCTCGGCAACGAGCTCTCCACCGCCCACTACTACGCCAACGGCCGCCCCAAGGAGGTCCGTTACTGGGCCGGCGAGGCGGGCGAGGGGCACTTCACCCCGAACCACGAGGTGGACCGGATCCTCTGGCTCCGCCCGGTGGAGGCCCGGCAGCGCCTGACCCAGCCGCGGGACGCCGAGCTGGTGGACGAACTGCTGGCCGCACTGCACAACGCGCCTTAGCCGACAACGCCCCTTGGGGGGCTCGACGGAACCAGGGTCCGACTGGGGTCCGGCCCTGGGGAGTCGAGCGGCGGCAGCTGCTTGGCTTCGGACATGACCGAACACCCGTCCGAACACCCGTCCGGGCACACTCGGACCCCCGGCCGGGTCCCGCTCGTCGGCCGTCACGCGGAACTGCGGCTGCTCGCCGACCATGTGACGGGCGTTCAGGAAGGACGACGCGGCGGCGCGGTGCTGCTGGTCGGTGAGCCGGGGATCGGCAAGACCCGGCTGCTGGACCGGCTGGCCGCGAGCTGCCCGGAGCACCGGGTCGTCAGGATCGCAGGGGTACGGTCGGAGGCGGGGCACGGCTTCGCGGCCCTGCACCGTCTGCTCCGCCCCCTCCTGGACGGCCTCGACACGCTTCCGCCGCCCCAACGCGAGGCGCTCGGAGCCGCGTACGGCCTGGCACCCGGGGCAGCACCCGGGGCCGCCGCCGACCGCTACCTGACCGGCGTTGCAACCCTCACGCTGCTCACCGGCGCCGCCTCGACACGCCCCCTGCTGGCCCTGGTCGACGACGCGCAGTGGCTGGACCCCGAGTCCGCCGACGTCCTGGCCTTCACCGGCCGGTGCCTGCACGGCGACGCGGTCACGCTGGTGCTCGCCGGCCGCGAGGGCGACTACGACCGCGACTACGGCCTCGACGGGGACCGCTACCGCGACCACAGCCGCAGCCACGACGGCGGCCGTGGGGGACCGGCTCCGTTCGACGGGATGCCTGTGCTGTCTCTGGTGGGGCTGCCCCCGGGCGACGCCCGTGACCTGCTCGCGGCGCACGGCGCCGGGCGGGTCGACCCGGCGGTGGCCGACCGGATCGCCGCCGAGACCGGGGGCAACCCGCTGGCGCTGCTCCGGCTCACCCGCACGCTGACCGCGGAGCAGCTCTCCGGCACCGCCCCGCTGCCCGCGGCGCTGCCGGTCCCCGGCCCGCTCCGGGCGCACCTTCTGCGCCGGGTCCGCGCGCTGCCCGCCGAGACCCGGACACTGCTGCTGGTCATGGCGGCGGCCTCGCCGCGGGAACCGGTGGAGCGCTGGCGTGCGGCCGGGTATCTCGGCATACCCGCGGGCGCCGTGGACCCGGCGGTGGCCGCGGGCGTCCTCACCCGCGGGCACCCGTCCGGGTTCCGGCGTCCGGTGGTCAGGGCCGCCGTCTACTGGGGCGCCGAGGCGGCGGACCGCCGCCTCGTGCACGCGGCGCTCGCCGCGGTCACCGACCCGGTGCGCGCCCCGGACCGCCGGGCCTGGCACCGCGCCGAGGCGACGGCCGGACTCGACGCGGAGGTCGCCGACGAACTCGAGGCAGCCGCGCGACCCGCACGGGCCGTTGGCGGACCCGCCGCCGAGGCGGCCTTCCTCTCCCGTGCGGCCGAACTGTCCCCCACCGACCGGGCCCCGCGCTTCCTCGCCGCCGCCCGCGCCCACCTCGCGCTCGGGAACCCGGCGTCCGCACAGGCCGCCCTGGACCGGGCCGAGACCGAACTGGGCCCCGGCGACGCCCTCCTGCGCGCCCGCGTCCGGCAGACGAGGGCACGGGTGGACCTGTACTTCGTGCGGCTGACCGGCATACCCGCACGCCTGCTGGACGCCGCCGGCCGCGTCGCCGAGTCCGACGCCCCGCTGGCCCGCCGGCTGCTGATCGAGGGGCTCGCGGCAGTGGTCGTGGGCCACGGCGGCCACGGCGGCCACGGCGGCACCGAAGGCACCGACGCCACCACGCCGTACGCGTTCGCCGCCGCGGTGCTGGCGTCCCCGGCGCTGCGGTCGGCGGGTTCCGCGGCCACCGACCTCCTGCTCAGGGGGCTCGCCGCGCGGCTCCACGACGACTACCCGTCGGCCGTACCGCTGTTGCGGCAGGCGCTCAGGGCGTTCGGGAGCGAGCCGCTCCCGAACGAGGACGAAGGACCCGAAGAGAACGACGAGAACGACGAGAACGACGAGAACGCGGACGACGGGACCGGTGTTCCGCTGGCGGTGCTCGCCCTGTTCGCGGCCGAGGACGTGTGGGACGAGGTGGGCGGACGGGAGGCCTGTACCCGGTTGGCCGGCCAGAGCCGGGGCACCGGCGCGCTGGGCGCCCTCCAGACCGCTCTCATGGTCCAGGCCCTGTGGGACGTGCGGGCGGGCCGGTTCGACGCGGCCCGGGCCGCCTTCGAGGAGGCCGCGGAGCTCGCCGCCGCCACGGGCCTGCCCCCGCACGGGCCCGCCCAGCGGATCGAGCTGCTGGCCTGGAGCGGCCGGGAGGCCGAGACCCGGGCGGCCGCGGCCGAGATCGCGGAGGTCTGGGTGCGGCGGTACGGCAACGACGACTTCGGCGACCGGGCCCGGACCTGTCTCGCCGTCCTGGAGACCGGCCTCGGCCGGTACCCGCAGGCGCTGGCCTGCGCGCGCGTGGCGCTGGAGAAGGACCGCCCCGGCACCGGGAGCCGGGTGCTCCACGAGGTGGTCGAGGCCGGCGTGCGCAGCGGCGACCACCGCGCCGCGAAGCAGGCCCTGGCCCGTCTGGAGGCGCGCGCGGCGGCGAGCGGCACCCCCTGGGCGCGGGGCCTGCTGGCCCGCTGCCGGGCGCTGATGGCCGACGACGAGCACGCGGAGGCCTACTACGCCGAGTCCGTGGAGCTGCTCGGCCGCACCGGGATCGTCACCGAGACGGCCCGGTCCCATCTGCTGTTCGGGGAGTGGCTGCGGCGGCGCAGGCGGCGCGGCGACGCCCGGGAGCAACTGCGCACGGCCCACCGGTTGTTCACCGGGATGGGGGCCGCGGCCTTCGCCGAGCGGGCCCGCGCCGAGCTCGCGGCCGCCGGCGAACAGGCCCGGGCCCGTACCGCGCCGGCCGATCGCGAACTGACGCCCCGGGAGCGGGAGGTGGCCCGGCTCGCGGCCGACGGGGTGATGAACGCCGACATCGCGGTCCGGCTGTTCATCAGCGTCTCGACCGTCGAGTACCACCTCGGCAAGGTCTTCCGGAAGCTCGGCATCACCTCACGGCGCCACCTGGCGTCCGCGCTGGATGCCGAGCCCCGGCTCTGAGCGGTGCTACTCGGTGGGCGGAGGTCCGGCGACCCGTACCCGGTACGCCTCGGCCGAGGCGATGATCGCGCCGATGTCGAAGGCGGCCGGGGCCTCGTCGACGCTGGACACCGGCGTGCCGTTGGCCACGAACCAGTCCTCGACGTTGGCCGGCGAGAAGACGGTGGCCAGCCGGGCGGACTTGCTGCGCACGAGGTAGCTGTGCGCGACGCCACGCGGGCCGTGCGCGGCCTGGCCGGGTTCGAGGTCGAACTTCTGGTCGCCGACGAAGAAGGTCACCTTCCCGTCCAGGACGATCCAGACCTCCTCCTCGTCCTCGTGGACGTGCAGCGGGGGCGCGTGGCCTGCGGCGTCGGTGAACTCCATGACGCTGATGGATCCGCCGGTCGCCCGGCTGGGCACCAGCACGCGGGCCTGCCCGCCGAGGAACCAGAACGGCTCCGCGGCCGTGTGCGGAGCGGTCATGACCGTCCCTTCAGGAAGGTGAGCAGGATGCGGGTCATCTCCGCCGGGTGTTCCTCGTAGAGCCAGTGGCCGGAGTCGGGTACGACGACCCCGGTGACGTGGGTCGCGTACTTCTTGACCTGCTTGGGCACGGAGTCGCCGAGGCTGCCGTCGGCCCCGATCGCGAGCACGGGCATGGTCAGCTTCTTCTTCTGGTAGACGGCGTCGTTCTTCATGTCCTGCGGCAGCGTCCGGAACCAGGCCAGGCTCGCCCGGAGATGGGCCGGGTCCTTCAGGTAGCCGGCGAAGACCGCGACGTCGTCGGGGGTGACCGCGCCCTTCTGGACCTCCAGGTTGTCGATGAACCGGTCCGTCCACACCTCCTCGCGGCCCTGGATGAGGTCCTCGGGCAGGCCGTTGCCGAGGGCGAAGAAGCCGAAGTGCCAGGCGCCGGGGCCGTTCGCCGTCAGCGACGGGAAGCTGTAGATGCCCGGGTCCGGGATCGGGGCCTCGCTGAGCACGAGCTTCTTCACGTCGGCGGGGTGCGCGGCGGCGTAGGAGTAGGCGACCATCGTGCCGATGTCGTGCCCGACGAGCCGGATGTCCTTGTCGTGGCCGATCTTGGCGAGCAGGCCGTGGATGTCCGCGGCCATGGTCTTCTTGTCGTAGCCGGTGGCCGGGGCGTCGCTGCTGCCGGCGCCCGGCAGGTCGGGGGCGATGACCGTGTAGTGCTCGGCGAGCGCGGGCATGATGTGCCGCCACTCGTACCAGGTCTGCGGGTAGCCGTGCAGCAGGACCAGGGTCGGGCCGTGGCCGCCGATCACGTAGTTGAGGCCGACGGTGCCGACCTGCGTCCGGTGCTGGGTGAAGCCGGCCGGCAGGTCCTCCTGCACGGCGGCGGCCCGGGTGGCGGGCGCGGCGGTCGCGTGCTGCGTGGCGCCGGCGGCGGTGAGGCCGAGCGCCGCCGCCGTGGCCAGCAGGGTCAGGACTCTCGGGGTGGCGGCAGCGGACAGGTGTCGCACGGGGAACTCCAGGGAGGGGGAGGAACCGGGCAGCGGACCCGGGAGGCGCTAGAGGGACTGCCGGTGCAGCCAGGTCAGGACCGTGTTCGCGACCTCCTGCCAGCCGTTGTCGATGGTCAGCGAGTGGCCCCGGTCGGGGAAGTCGGTGATGTCGGTGACCGCGTCGGAGTGCCGGTACTGCTTGAGCGTGGCGCGGGTGACCGTCTCGGGCACCGTGTGGTCCTTGCCGCCCGCGATCAGCAGCAGCGGCCCGCGCGCGGCGTTGGCGGTGTCGACCTTGGCCGGTGAGTGCGGGTTGAAGTTGGCCGCCGCCGCCTCGAAGAGCGGTTTGCCCGGGGCCGGGATCGTCCAGCGCTCGTACAGCCGCGCCGACTCCTCCTCGGCGAGCGTGTTGCCGAACGCGAACCGGAACTGCTCGGCGGTGAGGGACACCGCGCGGTGCTTGTTCGCGGGGTTCCAGAACACGGGTGCGGTGACGCGCAGCGCCGACAGCGGGAGCGGCAGTACGCCCTTGATCTGCGCGGCGTCGATGGCCACGGCCGCCGCGGCCAGGTCCTGCCCGAGCAGCTTCTGCGCGATCATCCCGCCGAAGGAGTGCCCGATCAGCACGGGAGCCGTGTCCAGTTGGCGGATGATCGCGGCGTAGTGCTCGACGACGTCGTCGATGCCGTGGTCGGCGATGCTCTCGGGACGGGCGCGGGCCTCCTCGACGGTGTCCGGGACTCCCGGCCAGCCGGGGGCCGACGCCGTGTAGCCCCCCTCTCGGTCGAACAGCTCGATCCAGGGGTGCCACGAGGTGGCGTGCAACCACAGTCCGTGGATGAACAGGACGGGCCTCGGTGTCGTCATGGCTGCCTCTTCGCTCGGGGAACGGGGGCGGACTCGCCTCGGCTCAGGACACCATCCGGGCCGTGGCGTTCGAATCGGGGTGGACCCACAGTCCCGGGGAACGCCGGTCACTGGGGTCGGGGCGGCCCGCGCCCCCGCGCGGGCCCCGAACCGCACGTTTTCGCCCGTGACTTGACGATCTTTGTGCCCCGGGCGGCCGTCTCCCGGCGATATCCTGCGGGTTGCGGCAGGTCCGGCCCTTGGAGGCTCGTGTTGGAGCGCGCTGGTTCGGAGGGGCTGTTCGTGGGCCGCCTCGGCGAGTCGGCCCGGTTGGCGGAGTGCGCCGACCGGGTGCGGGCCGGGGAGTCGTGGCTCGCGGTGGTCGAGGGAGAGGCCGGGATCGGCAAGAGCGCCCTGCTGCGCCGTTTCGCCGCCTCCCTGTCGGACCACACCGTCCTGTGGGCCACCGCCGACGCCTCGGAGACGGGCTTCTCGGGCGGGGTCATCGGCCAGCTGACCCGGCGGGTGGACCGCGAACTGCTCGCCCAGTTCCCGCTGCTGGCCGGGGAGCCGCCGGCCGGCGCGACCCCGCACGCGGTCGGCGGGCAGCTGCTGCTCCTGCTGGGGGCGCTCCAGGAGTCCGGGCGGCCGGTCGCCGTGGTGGTGGACGACCTGCAGTGGGCGGACCGGCTGTCGATCCAGGCCCTGGGCTTCGTGCTGCGGCGCCTGTGGGCGGACCGGGTGCTGACCGTGGTGGCGACCCGTCCGGACGCGGAGGCCGCGGCGGAGCCCCTGGACCGGCTGCTGCGGTCCCTGGACCGGACGGTCAGGCTGGAGCTGCGCGGCCTCGGCGACGGCGAGGTGGCCCAGCTGGCCCAGGGGCTGGTGGAGGGGCGGCTGGCGGCGGGCCTGATCGAGCGGCTGTACGCCCACACCCAGGGGCATCCGCTGTACGTCCGGATGGTGCTGGCCGAGGTGCCCGCCGCCGCGCTCCACGACGGCGTGCTGGAGCGCTGGCCGGTGCCGCCCTCGCTCCGGGTCGGGATCCGGGCCCAGATGAACCGCCTCCCGAAGGGCGCGCGCGACCTGCTCGCGGCGCTGGCGGTGCTGGACGCGCGGGTGCCGCTGGCGACGGCCGGACGGCTGGCCGGGGTCGCGGATCCGGTCCGGGCCCTCGGCCCCGCCCTGGCGTCGGGGCTCGCGCAGTGGTGGCCGATGGAACACGAGAGCCCCGTCGCGCTGGTGCACGCCCTGCACCGCGACGCCGTGTACGAGACGCTCACCCCCGAACGGCGCCGGGCCCTGCACGCCGGCGCGGCGGCCGTCGTCGGCACGGCCGCCGGCTGGGCGCACCGGGTCGCCGCGGCCGGCGGACCCGACACCGGGCTCGCCGACGAGCTGGAGGAGTCCGGCATGCGGGAGGCGGCGAACGGGCGCAACGCCCTGGCCGCCACCCGGCTGCTGTGGGCGTCCGCGCTGTCGGAGAGCCGCGAGGAGCACGAGCGACGGCTCCTGACCGCCTGCGCGCAGTCGCTGCTCACCATGCTGCCCGGCTGGTCCGCGAAGCTGCGGCCGCAGGTCGAGGAGTGCGCCCCGGGTCCGCTGCGCAGCTGCGTCCTGGGCGTGATGGACATGATGGCGGGCCGGTTCGCCGCCGCCGAGGCCCACCTGGACCGGGCCTGGCAGGACGCCCTGGCGCAGCCCGCGGCCGACTGGGTCGCCGTGCTGGCGGGCACCTTCCTCGCCAACATCACCCTGTGGCACGGCCGCGGCGCCCAGACGGTGGAGGTCGCCCGCCGGACCCTGGCGATCGGCGACCTGGACCCGGCCACCACGGACTTCACCCGGGCCGCGCTGGCCACCGGACGGCTCTGGCACCGGGGCCCGCGCGCCGCGCTCCAGGACCTCACACACCTTCCGGACGACGGCTCGCCGGTCCCCGACCACAGCCTCGACACCCTGGCCACCCGGGGAGTCCTGCGGCTCTTCCTCGGCGAACTCGCCCCCGCGCGCGCCGATCTGCGGACCGCGGCGGCACGCGACCGGCAGGGCGCCGGGGCCAAGATGGGCCCGCTGACGCTCTCCCTGCTGTCCGTGGTCCACTACCTCGCGGGCGACTGGAACGAGAGCGAGTCGGTCGCGGACCGGGCGCTCGCGGTGGCGGCCACCCACGACCAGCTGCTCGGCGACGCGGCGGCCCGCTTCTCGGCCGTCTGCGTGCTGGCCGGCCGGGGCGAGTGGGACGCGGCCGAGGACCACGTGGACAACCTCGCACGCCTCGCGAAGAACCTCGGCGCGTCGACCGAGATCGTCTACTGGTCGCTGGCCGGGGCCACGGTGGCGCAGGCCCGCGCCGACCATCCGGCGATGCTGCGCGCGCTCGCGCCGTTGCTCGACGGCACGCCGGACCCCGCGGGCGGCGCGGTCCGGCTCCGGTACAAGCCGTTCGGGCTCTGGCAGCAGTCGCTGCTCGTCGAGGCCCTGACCGGCTGCGGGCAGCCGGAGGCCGCCGCGGCCACGCTGGACGACATGCGGCAGGCGTTCGACGGCACCGGCTACCTCCGGGTGGTGGTCGCCCGGCTGGCCGGCCTCGTCGCCGAGGCCCAAGGCCGTCCGCACGACGCCCTGGAGCTGTACGAGCGGGCCGTGGCCGCCGTCGCCGCGGCGACCGACCCAGCCGACGCGTCCCCGCTCTACCGTGCCCTGCTGGAACAGGACTACGGCAGACTGCTGCTGGCCACCAGGGCCGCCTCACGGCGCACGGCCGCGATGTGGCTGAACACGGCGCACGGCCGCCTCAGCGCGCTGCGGGCCACCCCGTTCGTACAGCGCTGCGAGGCGCAGCTCGCGGCCAGCGGGCTCACCGCACCCGAACAGGCCCCCAGCCGGCTGCTCACCCTCACCGAACGCGAACTGTCCGTGGCGTACGTCGTGGCCGGCGGCCGGACGAACCAGGAGGCGGCGGCCGAGCTCTACGTCAGCCAGAAGACGGTCGAGTACCACCTGTCCCACATCTACGCCAAGCTCGGCATCACGTCCCGCCGCCAACTCGGCGAAGCGCTGCGTGCCTTGGAGAGCTGACCGCTCCGCCGTCCGCCGACTGCAGCGCCGTCGTGGCTGGTCGCGCCCACGCGGCGGAGCCGCATATTGATACAGCCCCGCGCCCCTTCAGGGCGCCCCTCACACCCCGGTTCTGTGTCCCGCGCCGTCCGTCCGCGCGAGGCTTCTCGCCCGCCGCGCCGGTCCGCGCCAGCCGCATGTGCACCGGGCGAAACAGAACCGCCCCTGCTCGATCATGCTCGTGTGGTGTTCCTGTCCCTGCAAGGCCCGCTCGGAACCGTCCTCCTGCGCCACGCCGACAACGTTACCGACGCTCGGTAAAGCACTGGTATGCGTGACGGCCCCTCCCACCCCTCGTTAAGCGGAACGACGCGGGACCCGTGACGGACACACCGGCTGGGGGTAGGCAGGCAATGGATCGGCGGCAGCACTGGCGCGCTGGGAAGACGGCCGTCACCGTAGGGCTCGTGGTCGGCCTCGGCGCCTGCGCCACCGGCTGCGGCGGCGCCACGGCCGAGGGCGCCGGCGGCTCCCCCGGTGACAACCCGGTCGCCCTCCTGAAGCGCACGGCGGACACCCTGCGGGCCACCCGCACCTCCCGGGCCACGACCTCGATGGAGATGGCCACCGGCGGCACCCGGGTCACCATCCGCGGCAAGGGCGTCTACGACTACGACCGGCAGCTCGGCAGGCTCACGGTCGTCCTCCCGCAGGACCCCGCCGGCACCTCCGAGCACCGCCCGATCACCGAACTCCTCGCCCCGGGCGCGCTGTTCATGAAGAACAGGGGCGCCGGGGTGCCCGCCGACAAATGGGTCCGGGTGGAGACCGCGAGCCTCTCCGACGGCAACCTGGTCACCGGCGGCGCCACCGACCCGTTCGCGGCGGCCGAGCTGCTGCGCGGCACCCGCACCGCGACATACGTGGGAGAGACCGAGTTCGCCGGGACCGAGGTCCGGCACTACCGGGGCACCGCCGACCTCGCGACCGCGGCCCGCTCGGCGTCCGCCGGCGTCCGGGCCGCACTGGCCGCCGCGGCCAAAGGGTTCGCCACACCTGAGGTCCCGTTCGACGTGTACCTGGACGACCAGGGGCGGATCCGGAAGCTCCGGCAGCGGTTCAGCTTCGTCAACGACAGCGGCAAGGGCACGGTGGCGGTCGCCTCGACGACCCTGCTGTACGGTTTCGGCACTCCGGTGGACGTGAAGCTGCCACGCTCCGAGGACATCTACGCGGGCCGGATCGCCGAAAACCAGCCGACGCACTAGTCAGGCGACGGCTCCGTACAACCTGTGAACTAGCCCGTCCGTGCCATGCGCGTTGTGTAGACCGCTGCCTACTCTAGAGAGTCGGTGACGGCAGAGAAGAGGTGATGCACGTGGCTCCGGTCGGCGGTACGGCAGTTCAGGACCACGTGGCCCTCGCCGAGATCGAGCTGTGCGGAGAGCTGATCATCGCGGCGTCGGCCGCCGAGGACCGGCTCAGCCTGGAGAGCATCGACGAGGTGCTGCGCGTGGCCGAGGAGCGCGAGGCCTACTGATTCAGGCCAGCGGCCGGGCGGGCTCAGGTCCGCAACAGGCGGGCGATGGCCTGGGTGGCCTCCTCGACCTTCGCGTCGATCTCCGACCCGCCCTTGACGGCCGCGTCGGCGACGCAGTGCCGCAGGTGCTCCTCGAGCAGTTGCAGGGCGAACGACTGGAGCGCTTTGGTGGAAGCGGAGACCTGGGTGAGTATGTCGATGCAGTAGGTGTCCTCGTCGACCATGCGCTGCAGGCCCCGGATCTGGCCCTCGATCCGGCGCAGTCGTTTGAGGTGCTCGTCCTTCTGCTTGTGGTAACCGTGCGTGGTCGCCGGCGCTCCGCTTCCGGAGGGCGTCGTGGCGCCGGCCTCGGTGGTCGTCATCGCGTCCTCCACATCGTCGATTCATATACCCCTGGTGGGTATATGGTAACGAACTTTGCTGGGTATAGGGCCCTCGGGACGCCCCCTTCATGATCACCAAGCCCGATGGGCGAAACTGGAGGGCGGCCCATTAGCCGTGGCCGGATGATGCGCTTAGCATCAGCCTGACCGAAACCCATGCATACCGAGGACCCCAAGTGCGCTTTCGTCTGACCCCCAGGGAGACGAGCTTCTACGACATGTTCGCCGCGTCCGCGGACAACATCGTCACGGGCTCGAAACTCCTGATGGAACTGCTCGGGGCGGACGCGTCTGCCCGGGCCGAGATCGCAGAGCGTATGCGGGCAGCGGAACACGCAGGTGACGACGCCACGCACGCGATCTTCCACCAGCTGAACTCCTCGTTCATCACGCCCTTCGACCGCGAGGACATCTACTCCCTCGCGTCCTCCCTCGACGACATCATGGACTTCATGGAGGAGGCCGTCGACCTGGTCGTCCTCTACAACATCGAGGAACTGCCGAAGGGCGTCGAACAGCAGATCGAGGTGCTGGCCCGGGCCGCCGACCTGACGGCCGAGGCGATGCCGCACCTGCGCACGCTGGAGAACCTCACCGAGTACTGGATCGAGGTGAACCGCCTGGAGAACCAGGCGGACCAGATCCACCGCAAGCTTCTCGCCCACCTCTTCAACGGCAAGTACGACGCGATCGAGGTGCTGAAGCTCAAGCAGATCGTGGACGTCCTGGAAGAGGCGGCGGACGCGTTCGAGCACGTGGCGAACACGGTGGAGACCATCGCCGTCAAGGAGTCCTGAGCCGTCGATGGACACCTTCGCGCTCGTCCTGACCATCCTGGTCGCGCTCTTCTTCACATATACGAACGGTTTCCACGACTCGGCGAACGCCATCGCGACCTCGGTCTCCACGCGGGCGCTGACGCCGCGCGCGGCCCTGGCGATGGCGGCCGTGATGAACCTCGCGGGCGCCTTCCTGGGCTCCGGGGTCGCCAAGACGGTCAGCGAGGGCCTGATCGAGACGCCCAAGGGCTCCACGGGCATGGGCATCCTCTTCGCCGCGCTGGTCGGGGCGATCGTCTGGAACCTCGTCACCTGGTACTTCGGCCTGCCCTCGTCCTCCTCCCACGCGCTCTTCGGCGGCCTGGTGGGCGCGGCGCTGGCCGGCGGCACGACGGTCCTGTGGAACGGCGTCGTGGACAAGGTCATCATCCCGATGTTCCTGTCCCCCGTCGTCGGCCTGATCCTCGGCTACCTGGTCATGACGGCCATCATGTGGCTGTTCCGCCGCTCCAACCCGCACAAGGCGAAGCGGGGCTTCCGGATAGCGCAGACCGTCTCCGCGGCCGGCATGGCCCTCGGCCACGGCCTCCAGGACGCCCAGAAGACGATGGGCGTCGTCGTCATGGCACTGGTGATCTCCGGCCACGAGACGTACGGCGACCCGATCCCGGTCTGGGTCAAGATCGTCTGTGCCGTGATGCTCTCCCTCGGCACCTACGCGGGCGGCTGGCGCATCATGCGCACCCTCGGCCGCAAGATCATCGAACTCGACCCGCCGCAGGGCTTCGCCGCCGAGGCGACCGGCGCGTCGATCATGTTCACCACGGCGTTCCTCTTCAAGGCGCCGATCTCCACGACCCACGTCATCACCTCGGCCATCATGGGCGTCGGCGCGACCAAGCGCGTGAACGCGGTCCGCTGGGGCGTCGCCAAGAACATCGTCCTCGGCTGGTTCATCACCATGCCGGCAGCGGCCCTGGTAGCAGCAGCAGCCTTCGGCATCATCGACCTGACATTCCTGTAGCCCCTCCGCCCACCCACCCGACTCGGTCGGCAGGGAGGGCCGGGCCTTCGAACACCGGCTGGGACAGCGCCCCGTCAGGGGCGCGGGGAACTGCGCGACCAGCCACGACCCGCCCGCAGCCGCGGTACGACAGCGCCACCCACCCCCTGCGGCTCTTCCCCACCCTCAGACCCGCAGCCGCCGGACGGCAGTCCCCGCCCACCCTCGACCTCGCCCTCTCTACGAACCGAGTCGGGTGGGCGGGTGGGTGGGTGGGCGAAAAGGCAAAGAGAACGCAGGCGGGCCCGCCCCCGGGAGCCAGGGGCGGGCCCTTTTGCGTCCTCGCGGTGGCACCGCCATGCAGCACCGCGAGGGGTCAGTTCCGGCTCAGCCGAATCGGCCGGAGATGTAGTCCTCGGTGGCCTGCACCGAGGGGTTGGAGAAGATGCGCTCCGTGTCGTCGATCTCGATCAGCTTGCCGGGCTGGCCGACGGCCGCCAGGTTGAAGAACGCCGTACGGTCGGAGACACGCGCCGCCTGCTGCATGTTGTGCGTCACGATGACGATCGTGAAGCGCTCCTTCAGCTCGCCGATCAGGTCCTCGATGGCGAGGGTCGAGATCGGGTCGAGCGCCGAGCAGGGCTCGTCCATGAGCAGCACCTTCGGCTCGACCGCGATCGCGCGGGCGATGCACAGACGCTGCTGCTGGCCACCGGAGAGACCGGAGCCCGGCTTGTTCAGGCGGTCCTTGACCTCGTTCCAGAGGTTCGCGCCCTTGAGCGACTTCTCGACGACGTCGCCGAGCTCGCTCTTCTTGAAGTTGCCGTTCAGGCGCAGACCCGCGGCCACGTTGTCGAAGATCGACATCGTGGGGAACGGGTTGGGGCGCTGGAACACCATGCCGACCTCGCGGCGCACGGCCACCGGGTCGATGTTGGTGCCGTAGAGGTTCTCGTCGTCGAGGAGGACCTTGCCCTCGACCCGGCCGCCGGGCGTGACCTCGTGCATCCGGTTCAGCGTGCGCAGGAAGGTCGACTTGCCACAGCCGGAGGGGCCGATGAACGCCGTGACGGTGCGCGGCTCGATGTTCATCGAGATGTCTTCGATGGCCTTGTGGGAGCCGTAGTAGGCGGTGAGCCCGCTTACGTCGATTCGCTTGGACATTACTTCTTCACTTCCAGGAGTCGGTCGCTGTCGGCCGGTCAGCGACCGGTCTTGGGGGCCTTCCAGCGGGCGATGCCGCGGGCCACCAGGTTCAGGATCATCACGAAGGCGATCAGCGTGAGCGAGGCCGCCCAGGCACGGTCGTAGGCCGCGTTGGCGCCGGCGCTGTTCGCGTACTGCTGGTAGATGAACAGCGGCAGCGACGACTGCGCACCCTCGAAGGGGTTGTTGTTGATGAACGGGTTGCCGAACACCAGCAGCAGCACCGGGGCGGTCTCGCCCGCGATACGGGCGATGGCCAGCATGACACCGGTCGTGATACCGCCGATGGAGGTCGGCAGGACCACCTTCAGGATGGTGCGCCACTTGGGCACGCCGAGCGCCAGGGACGCCTCGCGCAGCTCGTTCGGGACGAGCTTGAGCATCTCCTCGGTGGAGCGCACGACCACCGGCATCATCAGGATGGCCAGGGCCAGCGATCCGGCGAAGCCGAAGGGCTGCATGTCGAAGATCAGCATGAGGCTGAGGATGAACAGACCCGCGACGATCGACGGGATACCGGTCATCACGTCCACGAAGAAGGTGACGGCCTTGGCGAGGCGGCCGCGCCCGTACTCGACGAGGTAGACCGCGGTGAGGATGCCGATCGGGGCACCGATCAGGGTGGCGAGGCCGACCTGCTCCAGGGAGCCGATGATGGCGGCGTAGGCGCCACCGCCCGGCTGGGAGTCGGCGACGACGCCCATGGAGTGGGAGAGGAAGTAGGGGTCCAGGACCTTCACACCGCGCGAGACGGTCACCCAGATCAGGGAGACCAGCGGAACCACGGCGATCACGAAGGCGACCCAGACCAGGGAGGTCGCGACCCGGTCCTTGGCCTGCCGGCGGCCCTCGACGCGGGCGGCGATGCCGTAGGTGCCGAGGACGTAGAGGAGACCGGCGATCAGACCCCACTGGACCTTGCTGTCCAGGCCGCCGACCAGGCCGATGGCCACGCCGAGCACGATGGCTCCGGCGACGATGGCGTAGGGCGACCACTTGGGGAGGGTGGCACCACGCAGGGTGCTGGCTGCTGCGGTGCTCATGCGTTGGCCCCCGAGTACTCTGCGCGGCGCTGGATGATGATGCGGGCCGCGCCGTTGACC
Organism: Streptomyces sp. NPDC048291; assembly: GCF_043201715.1. Taxonomy (NCBI): domain Bacteria; kingdom Bacillati; phylum Actinomycetota; class Actinomycetes; order Kitasatosporales; family Streptomycetaceae; genus Streptomyces; species Streptomyces sp. NPDC048291. The sequence continues at coordinate 21,863 of NZ_JBICZC010000007.1, read as the reverse complement.
AGCAGGGTGATGACGAAGAGGACCAGACCGGAGGCGATGAGCGCGTCACGGCCGTCCGAGGTCGCCTCGCCGAACTTGCTGGCGATGTTCTGGGCGAAGGTGCCACCGCCCGGGTTGAGCAGGCTGGCGTGGATGTCGAAGTCCGGGGAGAGCACGGTGGCGACGGCCATCGTCTCGCCGAGCGCGCGGCCGAGGCCGAGCATCGAGGCGGAGATCACGCCGGAGCGCCCGAAGGGCAGCACCGACATCCGGACGACCTCCCAGCGGGTGGCGCCGAGGGCCAGGGCGGCCTCTTCGTGCATCTGCGGGACCTGACGGAAGACCTCGCGGCTCACGTTGGTGATGATCGGCAGGATCATGATCGCGAGCAGGATCGAGACGGTCAGGATCGAGCGCGGGGCACCGCCGTCCCAGGAGAAGATCCCGGTCCAGCCGAAGTAGTCGTTCAGCCAGCTGAACAGGCCGGTCATGTGCGGCACGAGGATCAGCGCGCCCCAGAGGCCGTACACGATGGACGGCACGGCGGCGAGCAGGTCGATCACGAACGCGACGGGGCCGGCCAGGCGGCGCGGCGCGTAGTGCGTGATGAAGAGCGCGATCGCGACGGCGATCGGGACCGCGATGGCCATGGCGATGATCGAGGAGACGATCGTGCCGAAGGCGAGGACCGCGATGCCGAAGGTCGGCGGGATGAGGTTGGTGTTCCACTCGAAGGTGGTGAGGAAGTTGCCGTGGTCGCGGTTGATCGCGAGGGCTGCCCGGTAGGTGAGGAAGACCGCGATCGCGGCCATGATCACCAGCAGCAGGATGCCGGAACCGCGGGAGAGACCGAGGAAGACTCGGTCACCGACCCGGGTGGCGCCGCGTGCGTTGCGCTTCTGCTGGGCCGCGGAGTGCTGTGGGGGCGTCGGGGGAGATGCGTCTGCTGTTTGCGTCGATATGTCCATCGGGTTCTCCGGTCTGCGGAGTCGCCTCGGGGGGCGGCTCGGAGGAGCCGTACGTCCCACACGTAGGGGCGTACGGCTCCGGGCGGCGGTGCACCGGACGGTGCGGCCGGGTTCCCTCGGGAACTCGGCCGCACTCGCGGATCTTTAGCTCAGGCCCTCGATGGTGGAGCGGACCTTCGTGATGATGTCGTCGGGGACCGGGGCGTAGTCGATCGTGGAGAGCAGCTTCTGGCCGTCCTCGGAGGCGATGTAGCGCAGGAACGCCTTGGTCGCCGGGAGGGTGTCGGCCTTGTTGCCCTTGTCGCAGACGATCTCGTAGGTGACCAGGGTCATCGGGTACGCACCCTCGGCCTTGGTGTTGTAGTCGAGCTGCAGCGCCAGGTCCTTGCCGGTGCCGACGACCTTGGCGGCCGCGATGTCGGCGGTGGCGGACTCGGTCGACGGGGCGACCGGCGCGCTGGCACCCGTGTCGATCGAGACGGCCTTGACACCGTCCGAGACGTAGGAGAGCTCGAAGTAACCGATGGCGCCGGAGGTCTGCTTGACCTGCTGGGCCACACCCGCGGACTGCGGAGCGGACTGGCCGCCCTTGGCCTGCCAGGCCTTGCCGCCGGAGTACTTCCAGTTGGACGGGGTGGCGGCGATCAGGTACTTGGTGAAGTTGTCCGTCGTGCCCGACTCGTCCGAGCGGTGGAACGCCTGGATCTTCAGGTCGGGGAGCTTGGCGGACGGGTTCAGCTTCTTGATCGCCGCGTCGTTCCACTTGGTGATCTTGCTGTCGAAGATCTTCGCGATCGTCGGAGCGTCCAGCACCAGGTTGTCGACACCCGGGACGTTGTAACCGAGGGCGATCGGGCCGCCGACCATCGGGAGGTCGATGCCCTGGCCGCCGGAGCAGACCTTCTTGGAGGCGGTGACCTCTTCCGGCTTGAGCGCGGAGTCGGAACCGGCGAAGGCGACCTGGCCCTGCGTGAAGGCGGTCACACCGGCGCCGGAGCCGGAGCCCTTGTAGTTGATCTGCACACCACAGGCCTGGGAGAAGTTCTTCACCCAGGCGTCGATCGCGTTCTTCTGCGCGGAGGAGCCGTCGGCGAGCAGCTGGCCCTTGGCGTCGTCACACTTGATGGAGCTGGCGTTCGAAGAGGCCGAGGCGGTGCTCGAACCGCTGCCGCCACCGTTGTCGTCCGAGCCGCACGCCGTCAGGGCCAGGGCGCCGGAGACAGCGACAGCACCGAGAGACAGGGCGCGCAGCCGGTTCTTGCGCTGAAGCTTCACTTTCGGGAGTTCCTTCCAGAGGCGCCACCTTCGGCGGCGTGCGAAGTAAGTGCTGGGTGAGGGCCTCCTGACTGGGCATTTACGACCGCTCACCGCACCCGGTAAGGCCGAAATTAGGCAGAACAGGTGAAGCGGCCGATGGCCATAGGTGAACGGGGGGTGAACCCCTGCCGTCGACCCGGTTAGGTCACGGAATGCTTACGGTGAGGGCACATGCCGGTTCCAACGAGTGGGTTACACGAACATTTCTTCGCCGTTCGCCATCGCAGTCGTTACGACGTCACAGCGTTCGTTACACCGCACGGGAACCCGTGTGCGACGGACGCCGTCTCGTCCCACGACAGCCGACGCGAAAGGCACGGGAATGGAACGGCGTACCTTCATATCGGGCGGGGCGGCCGCCCTCGCGGCGACCGCACTGACGGGGTGCAGCTCCGGCGGCGCCACGGCATCCCACACGACCGGCGCGCCACTCGCGACCACATCCTCTCGTACGGCGCTGAAGACCACCAGCGCAGCGGCCGCGGCCAACTGGACGGCCCTCGCCCACGCCCTGGACGGCACCCTGGTCCGCCCCGGAGAGGCCTCCTGGACGACCGCCCACCAGCTCTACAACACGCGGTTCGACGGCCTGAAGCCGGCGGCGGTCGCCTACGTGGCCCACGCCGACGACATCCGCACCACGCTGTCGTACGCCCAGGCCCACGCCCTGAAGGTCTCGATCCGCAACGGCGGCCACTCCTACGCGGGCTACTCCTCCGGCGACGGCCGACTCATCCTCGACGTCTCCAAGCTGAACCGCATCCGCGTCAGCGGCGGTACGGCGGTCGTCGGCGCCGGCTCCAAGCTGATCGACGTGTACCGGGCCCTCGCGGCCAAGGGCGTGACCATACCCGCGGGCTCCTGCCCCACGGTCGGTGTCTCCGGCCTGGTGCTCGGCGGCGGCCACGGGGTCGCGTCCCGCGCATACGGCCTGACCTGCGACAGCCTCACCCAGGCGACGCTGGTCACGGCGGACGGCACGCAGGTGGTCGCCAACGCGAGCACCAACAAGGACCTCTTCTGGGCGCTGCGCGGCGCCGGCAACGGCAACTTCGGCGTCGTCACGGAGCTGCAGTTCAAGACCCACCCGACCCCGCAGGGCGTGACGGCGTACCTGACCTGGCCGTGGGCGAAGGCGGCGCAGGTCTTCAAGGCCTGGCAGGAGTGGGGCCCGTCCCAGCCGGACGAGATCTGGTCCTCCCTGCACCTGGAGAACTCGGGCAGCGGCCCGCGCGTCTCGGTCGCCTGCTTCTCGATGGGCACGTACGGCGAGCTCCAGAACGCGGTGGACGCCCTCGCCCACAAGGCCGGCGCCAACGCCTCCTCCGTCTCGCTCCGCCGCCACGGCTACGAGGAGGCGATGGAGATATACGCCGGCTGCTCCTCCTTCTCCACCGAGCCGCAGTGCCACCTGCCCGGCTCCACCCCCGGCCGCTCCCCCCAGGGAAAGCTCGGCCGCGAGACGTACACGGCCCGCTCCGACTTCTTCGACCGCTCCCTCTCGGCGGCCGGCATCCAGACCGCCCTGCGGCAGATCTCCGCCGTGCGGGGCGGCGCGGGCAGCATCGCGTTCACGGCGCTCGGCGGGGCGGTGAACCGGGTCTCGCCGACGGCGACGGCGTTCGTGCACCGCCGGTCGCGGATGCTGGCGCAGTACATCGTGTCGTGGGGCGCGGGGGCCTCCGGCAGCACCGGCCAGTCCTGGCTGAACGCGGCACACACCGCGATGAAGCCGTACGCCTCCGGCGCGGCCTACCAGAACTACACGGACCCGACGCTCACGGACTGGAAGAAGGCGTACTACGGCGACGCCGTGACCAAGCTGGCCAAGGTCAAGAAGCAGTACGACCCGAACCGGTTCTTCTCTTCGCCGCAGGGGTTGTAGGGGCGTCGTCCTCGCCTGCGGGCGCGTGGGGGCTGATCGCGCAGGTCCCCGCGCCCCCAGAAGGTTAGCTGCGGGCAGTCGTGCCGCTGGGGCGGCACGGGTGGGCGCGGCGGCACCCCGCCAACGCGGGCGAGTGAAACCCCCAGCCCTCAGCCCCGGCCTACGCCGCCAGGTCACGCTCCTCCGCCTCGACCGGCGCCCGTCCCCCCGGCACCAACCCCACCCCCGCCGATCGCCCCCGCACGACCCACCTCACCCGCGACGACCCCTCCACCGCCTTCATCACCGGCGTCAGCAGAGCCGTCGCCAGGGGAGACAGCAGCAGGACGACCGCCGTACCGAGCGCGAACCCCCCGACCACGTCCGTCGGGTAGTGCACCCCCATGTACACCCGGCAGAACCCCTCCACCAGCGCCAGCGCTATCCCCGCCGCCCCGAACTTCCGGTTGGCGACGAACAGCCCGACCCCCATCGCCATCGTGATCGTCGCGTGGTCGCTCACGAAGGAGTAGTCGGTCTTGCCGGAGACGAGGACGTCGATCCCCTGGTGGGTGAGGAACGGCCGGGGCCGCTCGACGAAGCCGCGGATGGGAACGTTCACGAGGACGGCGATGGCGGCGGCGAGCGGCGCCCACACCAGCGCGGCCATGGTGGACGGCACGTCCTCGTCCCCCCGGCGCCGCACGGACCACCAGCACCACACCACCAGCAGCACCATCGCGACCAGCAGCCCGTACTCCCCGACGAACTCCATGGCCCGGTCGAACCAGTGCGGCGCGTCCTTGGCCAGGCCGTTGATGTCGTAGAGCAGGTCGACGTCAGGGTTCGACCCGGATTCGGCGATTACAGCCATCGCGCTGCGGCCCCTTCGTCGTCGTTCCGGGACGCACCTGCTGTGCGTCGCTCGCTGCCACCCCCGTGGTCGGCTACGTCAACAGGAACGCACGGCCCACACCACTACGTTCCAGGTTCCACCGAATGATCACGCAGACGTTATCGAAGAGAGATACAAACCCCCAGCTCAGGGGGTGGGTTATACGCTCGGTTCACACCGTGGTGGGGAGTGCTTTCGCGCCATCCTCGGTGACCCGGGTGGCCCCGAAGTAGTCGGCCGAGTCGATGGGGTCGAACCGGATCACGGCCCCGGTGTAGGGCGCGTCGATCATGTATCCGCCGCCGACGTAGATCCCCACGTGGTGGATGGCGCGGGAGTTCGCGAGGTCGGTGGAGAAGAAGACGAGGTCCCCGGGGAGCAGCTCGCCCCGCGAGGGGTGCGGGCCCGCGTTGTACTGGTCGTTGGCGACCCGCGGCAGCGTGATCCCGACACTGGCGTACGCCGCCTTGGTCAGCCCGGAGCAGTCGAAGCGGCCGTTGTCCGCCGCGGTGCCGTTGCCGCCCCAGAGGTAGGGGGTGCCGAGCTTGTTCTGGGCGTAGTTGATGGCCCCGGCGGCCTGCTTGGTCGGGGAGAGCCTGCTGACCGGCGCGGCGAAGCTCTGCTCCAGGGTGGTGATGGTCTTGACGTAGTTCTGGGTCTCCTTGTACGGCGGCACACCCTTGTACTTGATGACCGCGTACGCCCCCGCGTTGTAGGCGGCGAGCATGTTGTCGGAGATGTTGCCGGGCACGTCCTTCACATAGGACGCCAGCTGGCAGTCGTAGGAGGCGGCCGACGGAATGGCGTCGTTCGGGTCCCAGACGTCGCGGACCCCGTCGCCGTTCCCGTCGATGCCGTGGGTGGCCCAGGTGCCGGGGATGAACTGCGCTATCCCCTGCGCGGCCGCGGCGCTCTGCGCGTGCGGGTTGAACCCGCTCTCCTGGTAGAGCTGTGCGGCGAGCAGGGCGGGGTTGATGGCCGAGCAGAGGTTGCCCCACTTCTGCACGAGGCTGGAGTACGCGGCCGGCACGGCTCCCTTCGCCAGGGTCTTGCCGGCGCCGCCGACCCCGTTGAGAAGGTTCCCGGCGACGACGTACACGCCGACGACGAGCAGCATGACGAAGCTGACGCCGAGCGCCGTCGCCGCGCCACCGATCACCCATACTTTCCGCACGCCCCAACCCTCCCCCATGTCAGGGCTGTTCAACGCCATTTCGGCCGAGAGTGGCGCTATTTCACAGGAAGACGGCGCATGTGACGCCGTCTCAGCCGCCGACGGCGTCCTTGTACAGCTCGGCGGCCTCCCGGCCGAGCACCACGCTGTACGAGACGTCCGCGGTCGACCCGCCCTGCTCGTGCCCGCCGAGCACCCCGACCACCTCGTGGTCCCCGTTCACCCAGGGGCTGCCACTCGTGCCGCCCGTGAACTCGGGGCAGTCGATGCGCTGCTGGGTGGCGCTGTGGGCGACGGGCTTGTTGGTGCAACTGACCGGCACCTCCCGGGAGTCGGGGTACCCGGTGACGGTGACGGCGGTGGCGCCGGTGGCCACCCCGGCGGCGAACCGGTTGCTCCCGGTCACGTCCTCGACCCGCTTGCCGTCCCGCTCCTCGACGGCGGCGAAGGCGACGTCACTGTCCTCGCTCTGCCCGTGGGCCCACCCGTCCGGCAGGTACCGCTTCCCGACCTTCCACACCCCGTACGGCGCCTGCCCGTCCCGGTAGCCGGGCACGAACACCAGCCCGGCGGCGTCCCCGTCCCCGTCGACGCAGTGCGCGGCGGTGACGATGAGGTCCCGCTGCGTGCTGTGCACGACGGAGGCGGTGCAGAAGTGGTTGCCGGACAGGCTCCCGGCCTGGTCGGCGCCGAACAGCGCCCCGACCCTCGCGCTCTCCGGCGTGGCCCCGACCACCGCGGTCACCCCGAAGGGCCCCGCCGCCTCGTCGGCGGCCGCGACGGAGGCCGAGGTGGCGGCCAGCACGACGACAGCGCAGAGCGCGACGCGGCGCAGGGGGGCGGAGATGCGTGAGGTGCGCTTCATCAGCGCCCACTGTCTCCCACAAAGGTGAGAAACGGTTCCCGACTTCACTGAGATTTTTCTGGGAACCGCCCTTGCGGCCGGTCTCGGCCCACCGGACGGTCTCAGAACGTCGTCGTCATCCCGCCGTCCACCGCGATGGTCTGGCCGGTGATGAAGGACGCCGCGTCGCTCGCCAGGAAGACGACGATGCCCGCGATCTCGGCCGGACGGCCCCAGCGGCCCAGTGAGGTCCGGGTCCGCAGCCATCTGCCCCACTCCGGGTCCTCGGCCAGCTCCGCGTTGACCTCGGTGGCGAAGGTGCCCGGGGCGACCGAGTTGACGGTCGTGCCGCTGGGGCCCAGGTCGGCGGCGAGGGCGCGGGTCAGGCCGTCGAGGCCCGCCTTGGCCGTGGCGTAGGCGACGTCGCCGATGCGGCCGAGCTGGCCGACGACGGACGAGACGTTGATGATGCGGCCCGGCGTGCCCCGGGCGGCGAGCCCCCGGGCGACCGTCTGGCTCAGCGCGTACGCCGACGTCAGGTGGACGTCGAGCAGCGCCGACAGCTCGTCCGGCGCCATCTCCTCGACGCCCCTGCGGTCCCGGTGGCCCACGTTGTTGACAAGGATGTCGATCGCGCCGAGGGCGGCCACCGCCTCCCCGGTCGCCTCGCGGTCGGTGACGTCGAAGGCGGCGCCCGTGACATCCAGGCCGTCGTCCTCGCGCAGGGCCGCCGTCACCTGCTCCAGCGTCGCCGCGTCCCGGCCGTTGAGGACCACCCGCGCACCGGCACCCGCCAGCCCCCGCGCCATCTCCAGGCCCAGCCCCCGCACGGACCCGGTCACCAGGGCCGTCCGCCCGCCGAGCGTGAAGTCCACGGCGCCGCCGCTCATCCGGCCACCTCCCGGAGAACCGTCCTACCCGTTGTACCCGTCGTCTCCACTCACCGTATCCGGGTACCGCGACGGGCCGGGCGCGCGTCCAGCGACTGGGCGGTCACGCGGCCTCGACGCCGAGCGGCCACCGCACCCCCGTCAGCTCCTCCGACAGCGTCCAGAGCCTGCGGGCCGCCGCCGGGTCGCTCGCCGCCGCGCTGCGGCCGACCAGGGTCGGCGCTCCGCGCATCTCGCCGAGGCCGTCCGGGCCGACATAGCTCGCGCCCGGCAGGTCCTGGGTCGCCGCGAACAGCGTGGGGAGGGTGCCCGCGCGGTCGTCCTGGGCGAGGAGCCGGTTGCCGAGCCGCACGCCCAGGCGGGCCAGCGGGTTGGCGGTGTGGCTCTGCAGGTTGGTGGCCGCGTAGCCGGGGTGGGCGGCCAGGGCGCGGACGGGGGAGCCGGCCTCCGCGAGCCGGCGCTGGAGCTCCAGCACGAACAACAGGTTCGCCAGCTTGGACTGGGCGTAGGCGCGGGTCGGGTTGTAGGCGCCCTCCAGGTTCACGTTGTCGAAGTGGATCATCCCGTCGCCGCCCCGGTGCAGGCCCGAGGAGACGGTGACCACGCGGTCCGTGAGGTGCGGCAGCAGCAGGTTCGTCAGCGCGAAGTGGCCCAGGTGGTTGGTGCCGAACTGCATCTCGAAGCCGTCCTTGGTGCGCAGCTCCGGGAGCATCATCACGCCCGCGTTGTTGACCAGGAGGTCCAGCGGCCGGTCCCAGCCCGCGGCGAACTCCCGTACCGAGGACAGGTCGGCCAGGTCCAGGCGGCGGACCTCGGTGCTGCCGTTCACCCGCGCGGCGGCGGCCCGGCCGCGCTCCGGGTCCCGTACCGCCAGCACCACATGCGCACCCGCGCGGGCCAGCGCGTCCGCGGCCGTGAGACCGAGGCCGCTGTTGGCACCGGTGACCACGGCCGTACGGCCGGCGAGCCCGGGGAGGTCGGAAACGTTCCATTTGCGATTCTTCTCAGCCATGCCCGCCAATGTAGACGTCGCCAACAATGCTGTCAATGACAACAAAGATGGCGACGTCAACAAAGATGACACCGCCTACAAAGCTGGCAACGACTACATCGGGTTACGATGGCGCTCATGCCGCCAAGCCGCCCCTACCACCACGGAGACCTGCGCGCCGCCCTGCTCACGAGCGCCGAGCGCACCCTGCGCGAGAAGGGCACCGCCGCGCTGTCCCTGCGCGAGCTGGCCCGCGACGTCGGGGTGAGCCACGCCGCCCCCGGCCGGCACTTCAAGGACAAGCAGGCCCTGCTGGACGCGCTCGCGCTCAACGGTTTCGAGCGGCTGAACCAGGCCCTGGACTCGGCGGACGTCCCGGACGCCCCCCTCGAAGCACGCGTCACCGCGCTGGCCCGCGCGTACGTCACCTTCACCGTCGACAACCCCGAGCTGCTGGAGGTGATGTACTCCCGCAAGCACGACCCCGACGTCGACGCCGAACTGGCCACCGCCGCCGAACACTCCATGGGGTGCTTCGTCCAGCTGGTCGCCGACGCCCAGCGGCGCGGCGAGATCGTCCGGGGCGACCCGGAGGCCGTCACCCTCGCGGCCGCGGCCTGCATCCACGGCCTGGCCGTGCTGGCCACCAACGGCACCCTTCCGCCGGACGCGGCCCTGGCCGGCCTGGACCAGCACGTCCACCTCCTCCTGTACGGCCTCAAGCCCCGCTGACACAGCCCCGGTTGGCGTCGCGCGGCGGCTCGGTACGCCCCGATCAACGCGCATTGAGCCCCGCCCGGAACGGGCTTCAGGTCAACCGAACCCCAACTTCCGGCCATCCGGGCCCCAATGATCAGTAAGCCCTTCCCGCCCTTCAGTAACGCGGAAGTCAGGATTCCGAAACCCACCTTGTTGTCGCGTACTCAACAAGGGGATGGTCGTCGCGGGCCGCCGCCCCCACCGGCAACCACACCGGTGGTCCCCCACCCGCAGGCCTCTGTCCCACCTCTCCCAGGAGGCTGTACGTTGCGTACGCCCACCCCCAACTCCCCCCACATACGCGGCAGATGGCGTCAGGTCGGCTCGGCAGCAGCCGCCACCGCCGCGCTCCTCGTGGCCGGCTTCGGCACCGCCGCCCACGCCTCCGCGGCCACCGCCGCGACCCACAAGGTCAGCGCCAAGACCGTCGCCGCCCAGGTCGCCAAGGCCCATGTCCGGTACGAGAAGGCCGGCTGCGGCGCCACCCCGAAGACGGGCTTCGCCGCCTGCAACGCCCTCCGGGTCACCGGCGGCACCACCGCCTTCATGGAGAAGCAGGCCGCCCTCAAGGGCGTCACGCCGAAGACCGTCAAGCCGAACGCCGCCTCCGACTCCCCCACCGGATACGGCCCGAGCGACATCCAGTCGGCCTACGGCCTGGCGGACGCCGCCGCCTCCAACGGCTCGGGCGAGACCGTCGCCATCGTCGACGCCTACGACGACCCGAACGCCGAGGAAGACCTCGCGACCTACCGCTCGTACTACGGCCTCTCGGACTGCACCAGCGACAACGGCTGCTTCAAGAAGGTCTCCCAGACCGGCTCCACCACCTCCCTCCCCTCCGCCGACAGCGGCTGGGCCGGCGAGGAGTCGCTCGACCTCGACATGGTCAGCGCGACCTGCCCGAACTGCAACATCCTGCTCGTCGAGGCGAAGTCGGCCTCCGACGCCAACCTGGGCACCGCGGTGAACGAGGCCGTCAAGCTGGGCGCCAAGTTCGTCTCCAACAGCTACGGCGGCTCCGAGTCCTCCTCGGACACCACGTACGACACCTCGTACTACAAGCACGCGGGCGTGGCCATCACCGCGAGCGCCGGTGACGAGGGCTACGGCGCCGAGTACCCGGCCGCCTCCCGGTACGTGACCGCCGTCGGTGGCACCGCCCTGAAGACCTCCTCCAACAGCCGCGGCTGGACCGAGTCGGTCTGGAAGACCAGCTCCACCGAGGGCACCGGCTCCGGCTGCTCCGCCTACGACGCCAAGCCCACCTGGCAGACCGACGCGAGCTGCTCGAAGCGCATGATCGCCGACGTCTCCGCCGTCGCCGACCCGGCCACCGGCGTCTCCGTCTACGACTCCTACGGCTCCGACGGCACCGGCTGGAACACCTACGGCGGCACCAGCGCCTCCTCGCCGCTGATCGCCTCGGTCTACGCCCTGGCCGGTACCCCGGGCAGCAGCGACTACCCGGCCGAGTACCCGTACGCCGCGGCCGGCACCTCCGCCCTCAACGACGTGACGAGCGGCAACAACGGCACCTGCTCCACCTCGTACTTCTGCACCGCCAAGTCGGGCTACGACGGCCCGACCGGCTGGGGCACCCCCGAGGGGACCGACGCCTTCACCGGCTGAGCCCTTCACCGCATGACCTCCCCGTCGGGTCACGGGGAGCCGCCACCGTGAGGGGGACGTGGGGTCCCCTCGGCGGCAGGGAAAGAGAGACGGGCCACGGCAGCCGGCCGTGGCCCGTTTTTCGCGCCTTTGCAACTCCCGTGAGCCAGCTGTGAGTTGGGTCAAGCACCTGTCACCCGCTGTCCAACGGGCCGCCATCGGACGGTCACGCGAACGCCGCGTTCGGCAATGCGGAAGTCAGGATTCCCGATGGCTCTTGTTGTCGCGTACTCAACAAAGGATTCTCGTCGCGGACCGCCGCACCAGATCGCACCCGCACCGCCCCTGTTCGAACTGTTCCACCCCATTCAGGAACATCAGGAGGCTGCACGCATGCGTTCCACTCCCCCCAACAGATCCTCGCTGCAGCGCGGTTGGCGCCGGCTGGGCACCGCCGCGGCCGCCACCGCCGCGCTGGTGTTCGCCGGCTTCGGAACGGCCGTCCAGGCCGACGCCGCCGCCACCGCGTCCGGCAAGGTGACCTACGTCGCCACCCCCTGTGCCACCCCCAAGCACACGGGCGACCTCACCTGCAAGTCCTACCGCGTCACCGGAGGCCTCACCGCCTTCCAGAAGCAGCAGGCCGCGAGGACCGGCATCACCCCCAAGGCCGCCGACGCCTCCACCCCCTCCGGCTACAGCCCGACCAACCTCCGGTCGGCCTACGGCCTGACCTCCGCCGCCGCCTCCAACGGCTCCGGCGAGACCATCGCGATCGTCGACGCGTACAACGACCCGAACGCCGAGTCCGACCTCGCGACCTACCGCTCGTACTACGGCCTCTCGGCCTGCACCACGGCCAACGGCTGCTTCAAGAAGGTCAGCCAGACCGGCTCCACCACCTCGCTGCCCTCCTCCGACGCCGGCTGGTCCGAGGAGATCTCCCTCGACCTCGACATGGCCTCCGCGATCTGCCCGCTGTGCAACATCACCCTCGTCGAGGCCACCAGCGCCAGCTACGCCAACCTCGGCACCGCCGAGAACGAGGCCGTCACCCTCGGCGCCAAGTTCGTCTCCAACTCCTACGGCGGCTCCGAGTCCTCCTCCCAGACGACGTACGACACCTCGTACTACAAGCACGCGGGCGTCGCGATCACCGTCTCCGCCGGTGACAGCGACTACGGCGCCGAGTACCCGGCGACCTCCCAGTACGTGACCGCGGTCGGCGGCACCAAGCTGTCCACCTCGTCCACCACCCGCGGCTGGACCGAGACCGTCTGGCGCACCTCCAGCTCCGAGGGCACCGGCTCCGGCTGCTCCTCCTACGACGCCAAGCCCAGCTGGCAGACCGACACCGGCTGCACCAAGCGCATGGAGTCCGACGTCTCCGCGGTCGCCGACCCGGCCACCGGCGTCTCCGTCTACGACTCCTACGGCGTCACCGCCGGCTGGTACACCTTCGGCGGCACCAGCGTCTCCGCCCCGATCATCGCCGGCGTCTACGCCCTCGCCGGCACCCCGGCCAGCGGCACCTACCCGGCGCAGTACCCCTACGACTACGCGGGCACCTCGTCCCTCAACGACGTGACGAGCGGCTACAACGGCTCCTGCTCCACCGCGTACTTCTGCACGGCCGAGACCGGCTACGACGGTCCGACCGGCTGGGGCACCCCAGAAGGCACCGCCGCCTTCGCCAACTAGTCCGGCGCACAACCTCCGACGGGTCGCGGCAACCAGCCGCGGCCCGTTCGTCATGAGAACATCGGGACGGTGACGTTCACCCGACTGGCCGTCAAAAACCCCGCCAGGTCGCAAAAGGGCATAACGACGGAACTACACCACAGGTTCCGCCCAGGCCTCATTGCCCGGCGTGACCTGCCGTGATACACAGAGTGACCGTACGATCCCTTCGTACGAAACCCGCCAACCAATGACGTCAAGTCGACATACTCCGGCGACGTTGTCGGCGACAATGATGCGTGACCTCTGCACCGAGCAGGGGCGGACAGAACTACCCACCAGGGGCGGTGACTTACATGTTCCTTGCAGCCGACAAGGGTGACATCAACACCATCATCGGCGGAATCGCTCCGGACTGGGGCCCCTTCGGCAGCCTGGGCAACGAAGCGAAGACGATGATCCAGGTGGTCATGGCCGTCGCCATCCTGCTCTGCCTCGGCATCGCCGTCTGGGGTGCCGCCAAACAGCGCATCGGCGCCACGGCCCTCCGTGACACCTTCAGTGCCGAACAGGGCAAGGGCCTCATCATCGCCGGACTGACCGGAGTCTTCATCATCGGCTCGCTCGGCACCCTGTTCACCATCGTGTACGGCATGGCCGTCTAGCTGCCTGGACCTCACCCTTCCCCGCTCCGAGGTTGCGTCTCCCTGATGTCGAGTCACCACACCGCGCCCGCGCGGGAACCAGCACGGCTACCGTCGTACTGCTACGCGTTCCGGTACGACGTGGAGGGGGAGTACCCGGCATGAGCCTCGGAGACGAGCCCGGCTACCCGGAGAGCGGCCACACCCGCACCCGCCTGCCCGAGGGCGACCCCTACGGCGGCGCCGCCCGCCGCGCCGGCCGGTCCTCCTCCCGGAGCCTGGTCACGGTCGTCGGCGTGGTCGTCCTCCTCATCGCGGCGATCGCCTTCGCGAACAGAGGCGGGAACGACACCTCCTCGGACAGCAGCGGCACGGGCACCGGCAGCGCCGGCGACGGAAGCCGGCCGAACACGTCCTCGACGGCCGCCAGCGGAACCAAGCCGGTGGAGACGAAGAGCGACGGGATCCCGACGGGGTACGCACACACCCAGCAGGGCGCACAGAGCGCGGCGGCCAACTACGCGACGGCGCTGGGCTCCGACGGCATGTTCATCACCGCCACCCGGCACTCGATCGTGCAGACCCTCGCCGACCCCACCGTGATGAGCGGCATGCTGTCCAGCTTCGACGCCGACTACTCCGCCGACTTCCTGAAGAAGGCCGGCCTCGACACCGACGGCAGAGCCCCCACCGGCAGCACCTTCGTCAACCGCACACTGCCCGCCGGCACCAAGGTCACGTCGTACAGCGACGCCGCGGCCACCGTCGACGTCTGGTGCAACGGCCTGTTCGGCATGGCCGGCGAGAAGTCCACCAACCCGGTCACCAGCAACTGGTTCACCATCACCATGAAGCTGAACTGGAGCGGCGGCGACTGGAAGGTCCTGGAGTCCAGTCAGACGACCGGCCCCACCCCGGTCACCGGAGACAACCCCGTCTCCGGGACCGACGAGATCAGCAAGGCGGTCCAGGAATTCGGAGGGTTCACCTATGCCCGCTAGCCAGCACCACGTGCTCAAGCTGACCGGCCTGGTGGCCTCCGTGCAGGCCTCCGCCGTCCTCCTGGCGACCCGGGCCGCCGCGGCCCCGTCGCCGACCGGCACCCCCTCCGCGACCCCGTCCGCCACACCGAGCAGCAACAACTGCGCGGGCATCACCGGCCCGTCCCTGCAGCTCTGCGAGAGCGGCAACGGCGGCAGCGGCGGCGGCTCCACCACCGACCCCCTCACCTCCACCCTCGACCCCCTCTCCTCCCTCGCCCAGGGCTGCGCGAAGGCGGCCTCCTGGACCGTCGACAAGCTCAGCGGCGCCGTCAAGGAGACCGCGAACGTCGACTTCACCAACGAGAAGTTCCTCCAGCAGTACGCCGTCGTCTTCGCCGCGTCGACGATCCTCACCCTGCTCCTGTGGCTGCTGGCCGTGGCCAAGCGCGCGGTACGAGGCGTCCCCCTCTCCACCGCCATCTCCGAGGCCATCGGCTTCCTCTGGCTCACCGTCCTGGCCTCCGCCTTCACCCCCCTGATCCTCTACACGGTCGTCTCCGCCACCGACGGCGTCAGCGACGTCCTCGCCAAGACCACCGGCGACCAGACCGACACGTTCTTCGGCACCTTCTCCGGCGCCCTCAGCAAGGGCGACAACATCGGCGGCGGCCCGATCATGCTGATCGTCGTCTCCCTCGTCAGCATCCTCGCCGCCGGCGTCCTCTGGCTGGAGCTCGTCATCAGGGCCGCCCTGCTCTACGTCGGCGCCCTCCTCGGCACCGTCGTCTACTCCGGCCTCGTCGACAAGAACCTGTGGGGCCACGTCCGCCGCTGGGCCGGCATCATGATCGCGGTCATCCTCGTCAAACCGGTCATCGTGATAGTGCTCGGCCTCGCCGGCGCCCTGTCCTCCGACGGCGGCCCGGACTCCTTCTCCGCCGTCGTCTCCGGCCTCGCCATCATCCTGCTCGCCATCTTCGCCAGCGCGATGATCTACCGCTTCGTCCCCGGCTTCGGCGACGAGATCGCGGCCGGCCGCAGCAACCGCATCATGCAGGGCGCCGAAGGCAAGGCCGCCGCCGTCATCAGCAGCCCCGCCAACCTGGTCGCCCAGGGCATCAGAACCCACAGCGCCCGCGCCGACAACAACGGCGGCGGGGGCGGCGGTTCCGGCGCCTCCGGTGCCCGCCCGGCCAACCCCGTCTCGGGCGGCGTCGCCGCGCACAGCACCCGCACCCAGAACGGTGGTGGCGGCGGAACTGTCCCCTCCGCCGCACCCGCACCCCGGGCGCCCAGCCCGGCGAACACCCCGCACGCCAGCAACACCCGCAACAACAGCTCGGGAGGTGAAGGGCGTTGACGACAGAGTCCCACCTGTCCCATCCGATCACGCCCCGCCGTACGTATCTCATCGGCCGCGCCAGGCCGAACGCGATCATCGGCAGGAACCGTGAGTCCGGCGAGATCGTGCTCATCATCGCGGGCGCGTTCCTCGGCATGATGTGCGGGCTCCTCGTCCCGGTGCTCTCCCTGCGGATCGTGCTCCTCATGGGCTTCCCGCTGATCGCGCTGGCCGCGGTCTACGTGCCGTACAAGCGCCGCACCTTCTACAAGTGGTTCGAGATCAACCGCAGTTACAAGCGCTCCCTGCGCAACGGCACCGCCTACCGGTCCACCGCCTCCGAAGCCGGCACCCGCCTCGACGGCCGCGAGGTCGAGATCGGCCCGCCGCCCGGCATCGGCCGCCTCACCTGGCTCGCCGCGCCCTTCGGCCCCGACGAGATCGCCGTACTCCTGCACGCCGACCGCAAGACGGTCACCGCCGCCATCGAGATCGAGGGCCCCGGCGTCGGCCTGCGCGACTCCGAGGACCAGGAAGCCCTCGTCGACCGCTTCGGCACCCTCCTCAAGCACGTGGCCAACGGTGACGGCTTCGTCACCCGCCTCCAGATGCTCGCCCGCACCCTCCCCGCCGACCCCGACGCCCACGCCAAGGACGTCACACAGCGCGGCGACGACAAGGCCCCGGACTGGCTGTCCCGCTCCTACGACCAGCTCCAGTCCATGGTCTCCACCAGCAGCGAGCAGCACCGCGCCTACCTCGTCGCGTGCATGCACTACTCCCGCGAACTGGCCGCCGAGGCCCAGGCGATGGCCCGCGCGGCCCGCCCCCAGGCCGGCCGCAAACTGGACCGCGACGCCGGTCTCGCGGTCGTCATGGCCCGCGAGCTCACCGACATCTGCTCCCGCCTCCAGGAAGCGGACATCCGCGTCCGCCAGCCCCTCGGCCAGGGCCGCCTCGCCTCGCTCATCCACTCCATGTACGACCCGGACCACCCCATCGACCACATCCAGGCGATGACCCAGCGCAACGCCTGGCCGGCCGAACTCGACGCCATGGAGCCCACGTTCCTCCAGGCGAAGACCCGCGAGTCCTCCACCCGCGAGCCCTGGTGCCACGCCACGGCCTGGGTGAAGGAATGGCCGATGACCCCGGTCGGCGTCAACTTCCTGGCCCCGCTCCTGGTCCACACCCCGGACGTCATCCGCACGGTCGCCGTCACCATGGACCTCGAACCCACCGAGATCGCCATCGAGCGCATGCTCACGGAGAAGACGAACGACGAGGCCGAGGCCTCCCGTGCCGCCAAGATGAACCGGACCGTCGACCCCCGCGACATCGCCGCCCACAACCGCCTCGACCAGCGCGGCGAGGACCTGGCCAGCGGCGCCGCCGGCGTCAACCTGGTCGGCTACATCACCGTCTCCTCCCGCACCCCGGAAGCCCTCAACCGCGACAAGCGCACGATAAGGGCGTCCGCCGGAAAGTCGTACCTGAAGCTGGAGTGGTGCGACCGCGAGCACCACCGCGCGTTCGTGAACACACTGCCCTTCGCCACCGGAATCCGAAGGTAGAGGCTGATGCGCTGATGAGGGACCCGCTGTCCGTCCTCACCGAAGCCTTCACGTCCTTCCTGTTCGGGAAGGTCGAGACGACCCGCTCACCGGTCCGCACCTCCACCGGCCAGGCCCAGGCGGTCTACCTCCCCACGGCCGCCCCCGGCCTCGGCGACTCGGGCGTCATCATCGGCCGCGAGGTGTACTCGGGGAAGGGCTACATCTACGACCCCTTCCAGCTCTACGGCCAGCAACTCCCGGCCCCGCACTGGCTCGTCCTCGGCGAGTCCGGCAACGGCAAGTCGGCCCTGGAGAAGACCTACGTCCTGCGCCAGCTCCGCTTCCGCGACCGCCAGGTCGTCGTCCTGGACGCCCAGGGCGAGGACGGCGTCGGCGAGTGGAACCTCATCGCGGAGGAGCTGGGGATAACACCCATCCGGCTCGACCCGATGGCGGCCCTGGACCACGGCATCCGCCTCAACCCGCTGGACCCCTCCATCACGACGACGGGCCAGCTGGCGCTCCTGCGGACCATCATCGAAGTCGCGATGGGCCACGGCCTCGACGAACGCTCCGGCTTCGCCCTCAAGGTCGCCCACTCGTACGTCAACGAGACGATCCTCGACCGCCAACCCGTCCTGACGGACATCGTCGAGCAGCTACGGCACCCCGAACCCGAGTCGGCCGAGGCGATGAACGTCGCCATAGACGACGTACGGGCCTGGGGCCTGGACGTCGCCCTGGTCCTGGACCGCCTGGTCGACGGTGACCTGCGCGGCATGTTCGACGGCCCGACCACGGTCGGCATCGACCTCGACGCCCCGCTGATCGTCTTCGACCTCTCCCACATCGACCGCAACTCCATCGCCATGCCCATCCTGATGGCGATCGTCGGCGTGTGGCTGGAGCACACCTGGATCCGCCCCGACCGCAAGAAGCGCATCTTCCTGGTCGAGGAGGCCTGGCACATCATCGCCAGCCCGTTCGTGGCCCAGCTGTTCCAGCGGCTGCTGAAGTTCGGCCGCCGGCTCGGCCTGTCCTTCGTGGCCGTCGTCCACCACCTGTCCGACGTCGTCGACGGCGCGGCGGCCAAGGAGGCGGCCGCGATCCTGAAGATGGCGTCGACGCGGACGGTCTACGCCCAGAAGGCGGACGAGGCCCGAGCCACCGGCCGCGTGCTGGGCCTGCCCCGCTGGGCGGTCGAGATCATCCCGACCCTGACCCCCGGCATCGCCGTCTGGGACGTCAACGGCAACGTCCAGGTGGTCAAACACCTGGTCACCGAGACGGAACGCCCGCTCGTCTTCACGGACCGCGCGATGACCGAGTCCTCCAGCGACGTCATGACCGAGGACGACGCCCTCATCGCCGCCGAACTGGAAGCGGAACAGCGGGCCGCGGCCTTCGTGGAGCAGCACCTCGGCGACTCCGAATCGACGGTGGCGTAGGGAGGCCGTTCGTGAGACCGGACCCTCGGCAGGAGCGCGATCAGCAGGGCGGCGGGATCCCCGACGGCCTGCTGATCGGCATACTCGGGTTCCTGCTCGGCATCACGGTCATGGTGTGGACGGCGACGGGCCTGGCGGCCTGGTTCGCCCACGGCAGCTGGCCTTCGACGGTCAACCTCTCCCACACCCCGCTCGCGATGCGCCACCTCGTCGGCTCCCCGCACGACATCACGGGTGCCTGGCCGGACACACCGGCAGCCCAGCTGGCGGGCTGGGGCCTGTTCTGGGGCCTGTTCATCGGCCAGCTGATGGTCCTGGTCGTCCTCGCCGTGTTCGTCCTGGGGACGGTGACCCGGTGGCGGGCCGGCCGGAGAAGACGGGCGGCGACAGCGAAGGGCCGAGGCGCGACCCCGGTTCCGGAGCCCCGCCCCGAGCCGGAGACCGTCCAGGAGACCCGCCGGCCGGCCTTCCGGGAGGCAGCCGTCCCGGAGGCCTTCCACGAGGCCGTCCGGGAGCCGGCGGTCCCCGCGCCCGCCGCGGAACCGGAACGCACCCCGGCGGACATCCGCCCCTCCGCCGACGGTGACCGGCGGCCGGGCACCTGGACCAGAATCCACGTCGCCCCGCGGGAGAGCCGGCAGGCGACCGCGACCCAGGCGATCCAGGACGCACTCGGCCCCGCCCTCGTCGTCACCTCGAACCCCGCCCTCTGGTCGGAGACGAAGGACGCCAGAGCCAAACTCGGCCCCGTCCTCCTCTACGACCCGAACCACCTCTGCGACACCCCCGCCCGCTTCCACTGGTCCCCCACCGCCCACTGCGAGGACAAGCCCACCGCGATCCGGCGCGCCCAGGCCCTCCTCGCCCCCGTCCGGCCCACCGCGAAGATCGACCAGACGCTCACGGACACGGCCGAGACCCTCCTGCGCAGCTACCTCCACGCCGCCGCCCTGGAGAACCGCACCGTCCGCCACGTCCACCGCTGGGCCCAGGGCACCGGCGTCCAGGACGCCGTACGGACCCTCCGCACCCACCCGAAGGCCGCCCCGGGCGCAGCGGGCGAGCTGGAGGCCGCCCTCACCTCCCATCCCGAACGCCGGGACATCGCGCAGGAGTTGACGGCCAGGGCGCTCGCCGCCCTCTTCACGGTCAACATCCGCGAGGCCTGCACACCGAACCGATCCGATGCCCTCGCCCTGGATTCCTTCATCGATGAAGGGGGCACGCTTTATGTGGTCGGTGAATCCATCGAGGACCCCAGGACCAACCCCGGCGCGATGCCCCTCCTGACGGCCCTCGTCTCCAGCGTGGTCGAGCACGGCCGGCGCATGGCCGAACGGTCATCCTCCGGTCGGCTCGACCCACCACTGACCCTGGTCCTGGACGACGTGGCGGCCGTGGCCCCACTCCCGCAGCTCCCCGACCTCCTGGCCGACGGCACCGACCAGGGCCTGCCGTCCCTCGCCCTGCTCCGCTCCCACGAACAGGCCCGCTCCCGCTGGCCGCACCGGGAGCTGCCGGCCTAGACCGGCCACTCCAGCACGAACTCGAACTCCCGCTTCCCGGCGTCCGACTCCAGCCGCACGGTCACTCCGCTGGGCACGAACCCGACCTTCCGGTAGGCCCCCTGGGCCCGGGGGTTGTCCTCGTGCACCAGGAGCCGCACCCGCTCCGACCCCCGTTCCCGCGCCCACGCCACACCGGCGTCGAACAACGCCTTGATCAGCCCGCTCCCCCGGTGCCCGGGCCGCACGAACACCCCCACCACATGCCCCTGCCGCCGCTCGACCGGGAACCCGGCCCAGTCCGTCGTGCCGGCCTCCTCGATCAGCACGGTCACGGTCCCGGCCCACTCCCCGTCCGCCGCCACCGCGACGAACTGCCGCGCGCCACTGGGCTCCTCGGTGGACCGCGCCGCCCGCTCCCGGTAGAAGGAGTCCGGCCGCCCCAGGGCGTCGTCATAGGTCTCGAGGAACGCGATGTCCGCGACCGGATCCCGCAGCGCGACGAGACGCAGCCGCTTGACGGCCTCCCACTCGTCGGCCCGTATCGCGCGCACCACGTAATCACCGCTGGCCATAGCACTCATACGGCCACGCTAACGCCCACCGTCCACCGGACTCACCTGGTTTGTGAGTCGGTCCGTCAGTTGGTTTGTCAGTTGCTTCGTCAGTCGGCTCGTCAGTCGGTTTGTCAGTGCCGCGGTCTACGGTGGGCGCCATGACGACTCTCCCGAACCGCCCGAACACCGCCCTGCTGATCGTGGACGTGCAGAACGGGGTGGTGGACAGCTCCCACAACCGCGACGAGGTCATCGCCAACATCAACACCCTGCTCGCCAAGGCCCGTTCCGAGGCGGTCCCCGTCGTCTGGATCCAGCACTCCAGCGACGAGCTGAAGCCGGACAGCGCCCCCTGGCAGTACGTCCCGGAACTCGTCCGCGAGGCCACCGAGCCCCTCGTCCACAAGCGCTACGGGGACTCCTTCGAGGACACCGAGCTGGAGTCCGTCCTGGCCGAGCACGGCGTGGGCCACCTGCTCGTCACCGGCGCCCAGACCGACGCCTGCATCCGTTCCACCCTGCACGGCGCGATGGTCCGCGGATACGACGCGACGCTGGTCGCCGACGCCCACACGACGGAAGACCTCACCGCGTACGGCGCGCCGGCCCCGGAACAGGTCATCTCGCACACGAACCTCTACTGGAGCTGGCAGGAAGCCCCGGGCCGAAAGGGCGGCACGGTCGAGACGGCGGACGTCGCCTTCTGAATCCTCGGGAAAACGCAGAAAGGCCCACGCCATACGGCGTGGGCCTTTCCCAAAAATTGTTCGGCGGTGTCCTACTCTCCCACAGGGTCCCCCCTGCAGTACCATCGGCGCTGTAAGGCTTAGCTTCCGGGTTCGGAATGTAACCGGGC
>NZ_JBICZC010000006.1:489625-592727 GCF_043201715.1 Streptomyces sp. NPDC048291 | reverse complement strand
CGACGGAGAGAGTTGCCGAGGGTGTAGCCGAAGCCCGGCTCCAGCGGCTCGATCACGAACCGGGAACGGAACTCGTCCACGACCTCTTCGGTCAAAGAGGGACGCTGAGCGATCAGCACGAGGTATTGCCTCCCATATCTGGCGCCCGCCATCTGACGCCTTTGGTCCCCGAAGGGTACGGGCGGCGGGGCCTCCTACGAAGCCGAACCGCCCAGCCCCACCCGCCCGTATGCGGACAGGTGGGCAGATTCACAGCCGCCGGAGCGGAATCCACCGAACTGCGGGGTAGCCACCAGCGCGGTGCGTGGGCCCATACTGGGGACGATGACAAAGCCTGCCGCACCCAAGCGCCATTTGCCCACCAGTCCCTTCAAGGCCCCGGTCGCCCCGGCCCCCAAGCACTTCGACGTAGGCGACCAGGTAACCCACGACGTGTACGGCCTCGGCCGGGTCGTCGGCATCGAGGACGGAACCGCGGCACTCGTGGATTTCGGCTCGAAGCAGATGCGGATCCTGAGCCCGTACACCAAGATGACCAAGCTGTAGCACCGTGGTGCCGGCCCGCAGCCGGGGCGGCAGGCGGTGTGCCAGGCGGTGCCGTGCCGGTTCAGGCGGAGACGGTCCCGTCCTGTGAGAACAGGCTGACCACCCCGGCGGGGGCGTCGGCGCCGAAGACGAATTCGATGGTCCGGTGGGCGGCGGCAGCCGCCTTCTGACTCCGGGCGGACATCCTGCTCTCGTGGTCGGCGAGGGCCTCCTCGACGTCGTCGGGGTGGGCCGCGATCGCCATGCCGAGTTCGGCGCCGTCGAGCATCGCGAGATTGGCTCCGTCGCCCCCGGGGACGGTCGCGTGCGCCGCGTCGCCGAGCAGCGTGACGCCGGGGACCCGGTCCCAGCGGTGGTCGTCGGGCAGCTGGTGGATGCTGCGCAGAACGGGTGCGGACCCGCCGTCGGTGATCAGGGCCAGCAGCTCCGGCGCCCAGCCGTCGAACTCCGCCGCCACCCGCGCCTTCGCCGCCGGGACGTCGGTGAAGTCGATAGCGTCGAACCACTCGATCGGGCGATGCAGCACGACGTAGGTGTGGATGACGTCACCGGTTTCGCGGTGGGCGAGGAACCCCTTGCCCGGGACCAGTGCGTACAGGGCGCCGTTCCCGACGAGGCGGGCCACGCGCGGGTGGGCCCTGTCGACGTCGTGCAGGCAGGTGTCGACGTAGCTCATGCCCGAGTACACCGGCCGCTCGTCCGACACCAGGGCCCGGACCCGGGACCAGACCCCGTCGGCGCCCACGAGGACGTCGGACACGGCTGTCGAGCCGTCCCCGAACGACAGCCGGTGGCGTCCGTTGCCGACGGGGGTCGCCGAGACGAACTTCCTGCCCCATCGCACCGTGCCGGGCGGCAGTGATTCGAGCAGGATCCGGCGGATGTCGCCGCGCAGCGTCTCCGGCCGCTCCAGCGAGCCGTCGTCCGGCCGGTCGACGACGACGCGTCCCCGCTCGTCGACGACGCGTCGTGCCCCGCCGCCGCGGTGGATGATCGCGCGGTACTCCGCCGTGAGCCCGGCCATCTCCAGGGCGAGCTGGCCGTCCTCCTCGTGGAGGTCGAGCTGTCCGCCCTGGGTGCGGACGCCCGCGGAGTCCTCCGCCTCGTAGACGGTGGCGGGGATGCCGTGGAGGTGCAGGATCCGGGCGAGCGTGAGTCCGCCGAGGCCGGCGCCGATGATCGAGACCGAGGTCGTCATGGTGATTCCTTTCGGGTGGTACTGCCGTCCGAGCGGTGACGAACATTGTTCTACTGGCGACCATTGTTCGTCAACGAGTAGAGTGGCGGCATGGCAGGACGACGTGCGGCGCGTGACGCGATCTCCCGGGACCAGTGGGCGGCACTCATCGCGGCCGGGAACACCGGCCCGGAAACCGGAGGGCGCCGGGCCCCCGGCCGGGAGAAGACCCCCCTCACGGTGGAGCGCATCGTCGACGCCGCTCTGGAGGCCGTCGAGGAGAGCGGCTTCGAGGACCTGACGATGCGCGTGGTCGCGACGCGACTCGGGACCGGCCCCGCGTCGCTGTACGCGCACGTGCGCAACCGGGCGGAGCTCGGCGACCTGCTCATCGGCAGGCTGTGCTCCCAGGTCGCTCTCCCCGCACCGGACCCCGCGTGCTGGCGGGACCAGTTCATGGACGTCTGCGCACAGCTGCGCGACCGGTTCCTGCGCTACCCCGGGGTCGCGCAGGCCGCGCTCGCCGTGGTGCCCGCCGACCTGGCGACCCTGCGGGTCGGCGAGGGGCTGCTCGCGATCCTGCTCGCCGGCGGCACGCCCGCCCGGCAGGCGGCCTGGGCCGCCGACGCGGCCTTCCTCTACATCACGGGCTACTGCCTGGAGGCGTCCGCGGCCCGGCGGCAGAGCACGGACGCCGACGGCCGCGTGATCGACCGCGCCGAGATCGCGGAGCGGCTCCGGATGCTGCCGCCCGACCTGTTCCCCCACACCGTCGCCCACGCACGGGAGCTCACCTCGGGCACCGGCCACGACCGGTTCGCCTTCACCCTCTCCGTGCTGCTGCAGGGGCTGGTCCGCGCCGAGGAACCACCCGTGGCGTGATCGCACCGTCACAGAGACGCCTCCTCACACCCCCGGCCCCGGCCCCGGCCGGCATGTCACACTGAGCGCCGCCGCGACCGTTCGTGCCCTCTGCCCGGAGGAGACGCCGTATGGAACTGCTCGCCGACCTCGGCACCACCGCACTCAGCGAAGGCATCAGATTCCTGTTCGACCAGGCCAGAGCGCTGCTCGACCGGCGCCGGAGCCGCCAGGAGGGGGACGGCGCGGCCACGGACGAGCCGGGCGACGGCGTCGTACGGCTCCCCCCGGCGGCGTTCACCGGCACCCTGGACACCCGTCGGCTGGACGAGGCGGCGCTCGCGGAGTCCGTCGCCGCACTGCGGCAACTGCGCACGGACCTCTTTCCGTTCGTCGACGACGAGGGCTCCGTCCGGCCTGGCGACGTCGAGCTGCTCCAGCGGGTCGACCAGCTCAGGCGGGTGCTGGAGGCGGTCTACGGGCAGCGCATCACGTTCGTCACGGAGGAGGGCGAGCGGCCCGCCTCCGGCACCGTCGTCGACACCAGCATCGACATCGCGCAGATCAACGCGGAGGTCGTCGGCGTCAGCGTGGGCCGGGTGGACGGCGGCAGGTTCAGCACGAGGATCCGCGGACAGAACGTCGGCCCGGGGGGCCGGGTGGTGGGGTTCCGGGCGGACAGCGTCGGCGGTCCGGGCGAGGACGGCGAGGACACGGAGTGACCGTACCGGCGCAGCGGTCCGACGCGTCCGGGGATCCCGCGGCGGACGACCTGTTCAGCCTCGCCCTGATCGACCACCACCTGACGGAGCCGTTCATCCGCAGGACCTGGCTGGCGGAGCGGATCGAGGCCCACTTCGGCCCGTCGCCGTACCGGATCCTGCTGGTGACGGGCCCGGCCGGGGTGGGCAAGTCCGCGCTGGCGGCCTGGATGACCCAGCGGCACCGGCTGTCCCCCCGCTACTTCCTGCGGGTCGACAGCCGCGTCGCGCACGCCTGCGGTGACGCGACCGACCTGCTGCTCTCCATCGGCAGGCAGCTCGCCGCGTTACGGCCCGACCTCTTCGACGACTCCCCGGTGCGGATCGACATCGACGCGGAGATCGACCAGGTGTCCGAGGGCGGCAGCCACACCGCCCTCGAGGCGGGGCGGATCACCGCGAACCCCTTCAGGCCCCTGTCCATCCGGATCCGTCAGCGCGTGGGGCGGCTGGAGGGCCGGTCGACGGGGATCGCGGTGGACCGGCTGGACGCCGATCCCGAGCAGCTGGCCCCGCGGCACCTGCAGCGGCTGGCACTCCTCGCCCCCGCGAGGGCGCTGCTGGAGAAGGACCCGGACGCCCGGATCCTCGTGGTCATCGACGCGTTGGACGAGCTGGACGAACCGGGCGCGCCCGGGCTCCGGCCCGACACCGTCACCGGCTGGCTGGCCGGCTGCCCCACACTGCCGGAGAACGTCCGGATCATGGTGACCAGCCGGCCGCACTTCAAGCTCCACGAGATCGTGGTGGGCCAGGGGGAACGGCTGCACGAGATCCGCATCGACCCGGACGCGGCCGAGGCGGTGGAGGACGTACGGGCCTACGCGGAGGCCGTCGCCGGGGACCCGGAGTTCGCCGCCGCGCTGCGCTCCCGGGCGGTGAACCCGCGGCACACCGTGCATGCGGTGGCCGGGCGGGCCGCGGGCAACTTCCTGTTCCTCGTCTCCTGGGTCCGGGCGGTCCGCAACGCCCTGGAGGACGACCGCGTCGACGACCTCCGCGCCCTGACCTATCCCGACGGGCTGCCCGCGGACCTCGACGGCCTCTACGAACAGCTGCTGTTCCGGATCCACGGCCGCGCGACGGACGGCGAGTGGGACGAGGTCCGGCACCCGCTGCTGGCCACCCTGGCCGTCGCCCGCGCACCCCTGCCGGAAGCCCGGCTGCTGCACTGGGCGGGGCTCGCGGACCGCCGCAGGGACGCCCGGCTCGCCCTGCGCGACCTGCGCCAGCTCGTCGTGAGCGACCAGGACGACGGCACCCTGCGCCTCTTCCACGCCTCCGTCACCCGGTTCCTGACCAGTCCGGAAACCGACGCCGACGAAAACCGGTGGCTCTACTACGTTGACCCTGTGATCCACAACCAGCTCATCGCGGACCGGATCCTGGACACCTACGGCACCGACTGGGCGCACTGCGAGGACGACTACGCCCTCGCGCACGTGCTCGGGCACCTGATCGCGGCGCTGGACGCGGGGCTCGACGCGGGCACGGACGACTCCCGCGGCCCCGCCGACCCCACGGCCCTGGCCGCGTGCGCCGCCTCCCTCACGACCGTGATCGAGGACCCGGCGTACGCCGACACCCGGGCCGCCCGGCAGGACCCCCTCGACCTGTTCACCGACTGCCTCGCGGCCCACCGGGTGCTGTCCTCGGCCGCCCCCGGCCTGGCCCCCCGGGTGGCGCGGGCGGTCGCCGCCCACACCGTGCGGGCCGAGGCGCGCGACACCCCCGGGCCGCTGGGCGCCGCCGCGCTGCACGCCGCGCTGGTCTACCGGACCGACGCGGACGCGTTCTACGCCGCCGTCCTGGCCTGCGCCGCCGACCGCGACTTCCTCTCCGCGCACATCCCCGGACGGCGGGTGCCGCACGTACGCGGCGAGTTCCTGCGCACCCAGGCGGGGCGGCTGCGCCGCAACGGAGCGGTGGCGGAGGCGGAGGCGCTGCTGGCCGAGCTCGCCCGGGACGACACGGCGACGGCGGCACAGCGCTCCACCGACCTGTACGACCAGGGCTACGCGGCGTTCCTGCGCGGGGAGATCGGCCCGGCGCACGAGCTGATGGTGCGCAGCGCGGACGCCGCACGGGAGGCGGGGAACGAGGTCTCGGCCTGGGTGTCGCGGAGCATCGCCGACCAGTTCGCCTACTACGGGGGCCGGCTGTCCGCGGCCGACTACGAACGCGAACTGACCGACATGGACGCCTTTCTGGGGTCCGTACCGCGACCCGCGGGCTCCATGGCCGAGCGGTTCCGGATGAACTGCCACGCTCATCTCTTCGACCTCGCCCTGCTGGAGGGCGACGTGCCGCTGGCCGAGCGGGAGCGGCGCGTCCTGGACGCCGACCCCTGGATCCGGCGCGCCCAGAACCCGATGTACCACCTGCGCTTCGACGCCCGTCTGGCGCTGCTGCGGGGTGAGGCGACCCGTGCCTGCGACCACTACGAGGAGCTGCTCGGCGCGGACGCGCTGGAAGCCCGGGAACCGCCGCCGAGCGAGGGCATGGCCCGTGACCTCCTCGACTACGGCCGGGCCCTGTCCGCCGCGGGCCGCCCGGCCGACGCCGTACGCGCCTGGCGCCTGGCCCTGAACACCCCCGACCACACGGCCGCCTGGCTGTGGAAGCCCCGGGCACGGCGCCTGCTGGCCGAGACGGAGTGAGCCCCGGGGGCCGGCGCACACCGTCGACGCCGGATCGGGGTTCGGCCGTACGGTGCCGACGCCCGGGGCAGCGAACGGCCGCGCGGATCAGGGGCGGTACTCCCCGCGGGTGAGAGGGAAACCTTTCCCCGGGAGTCGACCGGGTGCCCGTGGTCCGGGCCGGATAGATGTCCGGATGACCTTGCCCCTGGCGCCCCCCATGGAACGAGAACCTCCGTGCGTCTTCGACACATCCTCGCCCCCGCCTGCGGAGCCCTCGCTCTCGCAGCCGTCCTGACCTCGCCGGCCTACGCCGCGACCGGCGACTTCCACTACCGGTACGTCGGCCTCGACGGCCGGCCCGGCACCGCCACCCTGCACGACCCGGCGAGCAACCAGTGCATCACGCTGCCCGAGGTCGCCGACCCGAACTCCTCCGAGCCCGCCTTCGCCCCGCACAACGACACCGACGAATACGCCGTGGTGTTCACCAACCCCGACTGCACCGGGGACTCCTGGACCCTGCGCCCCCACGGCAACCCCGCCACGGACCGCCTGAAGCTGCGCTCGGTCCTCCTCGTCCGGCCCTAGGGGCTGTCCGGGGACCGCTCCCGCCTTGGGCCGCCACCACACCCGGTGGCGGCCCAAGGTCCGGACCGACGGACCGACGGACCGACGGACAGACAGACGGTCAGACGAAGTACACGTCGCTGACGGACATGAAGATCTCGCCGGTCTTGCCGCCGTTGCCGCCGTCGGGCGTGTCCGGGCCGCCGTGGCCGCCCCACACGTTCGCGATCACCGCGCGGCCGGAACGCCGCGGAAGCACGGAGAACGTCCAGGACTGGCTGCCGTGCGAGTGTTCCGGACCGGTGTGCTCCGTCAGGAACGGGATCTGCTCGAAGTCCTCCCAGCTGAGTCCGGCCTCGGGCGTCCACCCCTCCCTGGTGATGAACCACTCATGGGTCCAGCTCTCGCCCTGATGGTGCGCGGCGTAGTGGTAGTCGAACGTGTACTCCTCGGCCTCACGCGGGAGTTCCGTCACCGGCCAGTCGCCGTGGCCGTCGCTCAGGTCCAGGTCGAACCCGGCGTAGGCGGGGTTACTGCACGAGGCCACCCTGCCCGGCGCGAAGAACTTCACGTACTCCAGGTAGGCGCCTTCGTGGTTCCACGGATAGCTCTCCTGGTACTGCTCGGCACTGGGCCCGGTGGCCTCCCACCAGTCGGTGGTGTTCACCTCGCGGGCCCGGACGCAGACGGGAGAGGTGTCGTTCTCCTTGTACGTCCAGTAGGCACGGCTCTTCGGATGGGACACGTTGCCGTGCATCGGCTCAGCGCCCGCGCCGTCCGGCGCGTCGGCCGTCGTACCGGTGCGGCCGGGCGCCGGTGCCCGCCAGGGCTCGGCGTCGGCGGTGCGCACCGTCACCTCGTTCGTGAATCCCGACCACGTACCGTCGACCTCGGCACGGATCCTGACCCGGTAGGCGGCGCCGGGCTCGCTTCCCAGACGCACCCACAGGGTGTTCGCGGCCCACCAGTTCCAGCTGCGCCAGTACAGGAACGCCGTCTGGACGGGTTCACCGTCGATCCAGACCTCGTACTTGTGCGGATACGGAGCGGCGCCCCCGTTCCAGTCACCCGGCGGGGGCCAGTCCGACCCCGAGGAGTCCGGGCCGTTCTCGCCGATGCGCCACCGCAGGTACAGGCCGTACTGGGTGGTACCTCCGTCCGTGCGGTGCCGGACGGCACCGGTCAGCTCGGACGGCCCGCCGGGTGTCGCCTCCCGGCGGGCTTCCTCGGCCACCGCAACGGCCTTCGCCTGCGTTCTGTTCGGCGTGGTCGCCATGACGTAACCCCTTCTCGCGGAAGCAGGATCGGACCCCCCTGCTCAGGGTGGCTCCGGCGCCGCACCCACGACGCTCCTGTTCCGCCATTCGGGTGACGGCCGGACCGGGAGGCAACCCCCTGGCCACGGCCGTACGCGCGCCCCTCCCGCGTCCCTCACGCGCCCCTCCCGCGTCCCTCCCGCGTTCCGGTCGCGGGCGTACGCCGCCCACGCGTCAACTTCGGTCCCGCGCGCTCGCCCGGACGGGCGGCGTCCGCCCCGACGGGCCCGGGAAAGACCCCCTGCGCAGGCCCGCACTCGAAACGCGCACGGCACTCATGAGCCAGGGCCCACGTCCCCCGGGCCGTCCCACGGCCGATCCACAGGACGTCGCCCCCCTCACGCACAGAGCCACCGGCCCGCCGGGCGAACCAGGAGCGGCGCCGTCCCGTCCGTCCGACCCGAGAGGTCAGCCATGAGCACAAGCACGTCCACCCACCTGTCCGCACAGGCCCTCCACCAGGCGATGTCCGGCCTCGGCGGCCCGCTGAGTTCCGGCACGGGAGCCACGCCGGACTTCGCCGCCGCGCCACGCGCGGCGGCCGGCGCGGAGAAGTCGGTACTGATCCTCGGTGCGGGGGTCGGCGGACTCACCACGGCCTACGAACTGGGCAGGCTGGGCTACCGGTGCACGGTCCTCGAACCCCAGCCCCGCACCGGCGGCCGCAACCGCACCGCCCGCAAGGGCGACAGGCTCTACGAACTCGACGGCGGGGGCGGCGACCCGGTACTGACCCACACCTGCGACTTCGACACGGGCCTGTACCTCAACCTCGGCCCCGGCCGTATCCCGTACCACCACCGCCGGGTCCTCAAGTACTGCACCGACCTCGGGGTGCCCCTGGAGCCGTACGTCATGGAAACCACGGCGAACGTCCTGCACCGCGCGGGCCACACCCCCCTCGGCGCCCCCTGGCGCAACCGGCGCGTCGCCAACGACACCCGCGGCCACCTCGCCGCGTTACTGTCCGCCACCCTGACCGGGAGCGACGAGTCCACCGGCCTGCTGCGGGACCTGCTGCGCAGGTTCGGGGACCTGGACGAGGACGGCGAGTACCACGGCTCCACCCGCTCCGGCTACGGCGAACCACTCGACGTCCAGGACTTCCCGAAGCCCGCACTCCCGTTGAGCCTGGCCGAGTTGGTGTCCTCGGAGTTCTGGAAGTACCGCTTCTACCAGCCGGTGGACTACCTCTGGCAGGCCACGATGTTCCAGCCGGTCGGCGGCATGGACAAGATCGTCCACGCCCTCACCGAACGGATCGTCACCGAGTACGACGTGACCGTCCAGCTCAAGGCCGAGGTCATCGCGGTCGACCTGACGGGCGAGGGGGTCGCGGTCACCTACCGCTCGGGCGGCCGGGACCTGACGGCGACGGCCGACTACTGCGTGAGCAACATCCCGCTCCCGGTGCTGAAGCAGCTCGCGCTGAGCGGCTTCTCCCAGGATTTCGAGAACGCCGTGGAGGCGGTGGAGTACGCGCCGACCTGCAAGGTCGGCTGGCAGGCCAACCGGCGGTTCTGGGAGGACGACCACAACCAGATCTACGGGGGCATCAGCTGGACCGACCATCCCATCACCCAGTTCTGGTACCCCTCCAACGACTACTTCTCCGGGTCGGGCACCCTCACCGGGGCGTACAACTTCGCCGGGCACGCCGAGGAGATGGGCGACCTGGCCCCCGGCGAGCGGCTGCGTCTCGCCCGGGACGGCGGGGCACAGCTGCACCGCGAGTTCCTGGAGCGGAACACCGTGCCCCAGGAGCTGGGGGTCACCGTCGCCTGGCACAAGGTGCCGCACCAGCTGGGCGGATGGGCCGACTGGGACCCGTCCGACCCCGCTCACGAGTCCGCCTACAAGCAGCTCCTGGAACCCGAGGGCGACGGCCGCTTCTACGTCGTCGGTGACCAGGCGTCACCGCTCCCCGGCTGGCAGGAAGGGGCCATGATGTCGGCGCAGTACGTCGTCGCCCAGATCCTCGGCCTCATCCCCCGCACCGCCCCCGCGGCCGTCCAGGTCCCCGACGCCGCCTCCCTCACCCAGGGCCTCTGACCACCGGCGAAACCCCGGGCCGCCGACCTGGGCCCGGGGTTTCACCCGGGAGCGGGGCCATCAGGTCGGCAGGTCGGCAGGGGGAACGGCCTCAGCCGATCGCGTACGCCCGGTACACCGTCTCCACCGAGCTGTCCCCGGCGGCGTCCGTCACCTCCGAGCGCAGGGCGACGGCGCCGGAGGCCGGGTTGTGGACGGTCGCCTGCCAGGTCGATCCGGAGTGCTTGACGGTCGCCGCCTTCCAGGTCTTGCCGCCGTCGGCGGAGGACCAGACCCGGACGGACTTGGCGGTCACCTTGGTGAGCTTCGTGTCGGGACCCTGGGAGCCACGCCCGGCGCTCACCTGGACCGTCGTGGTGCCGTTCGGCGCGGCCTGGTTGTGGCTGTTCAGCCCGGTGGGCAGGAAGCGGGTCAGGAAGACCGGCGCGACCATCGCCTTGGCCGGGTCGGTCACCTTGAAGTGCCAGTCGAGGGTGGCCCGCGACGACAGCATGCCGGCCGGGAAGGTGATGCCCGGGCGGTAGCGGTGGGCGTCGACGGTCAGGCGATACCAACCGGCGGAGCGGATGCCGGCCTCGAACTCGGCGTCCCCGGTACCCCAGTTGGTCAGTGTCTTCTTCTTGACGGTGGTGCTTCCCTTGGACAGGACCACCGTCTCCTTCGTCGGGTCGGCCCAGACGCCGCCGACGTCGGGGTCGCCGATCAGGGCGTCCGGAAGGAAGGTGACGGACTTCTGCCCGAGCAGGGGCAGGTAGTGCAGTGGACTCCACGCGGCCCGCCCGAAGGACTGGGTGACGCTCTGCCCAGCCGTCAACGTCCGCACCTTGGGGAAACCGCCGCCGACGTCGTCGCCGTTGCTCGCGATGATGTCGTCGCGCGGCTGCCAGGTCCCCGGAGTCACATGGACGGTGGCGCTGTACGGTGCGCTGTCGCCGCGGACCTCTGCCATCAGGTCGGTCGTGCAGTCGTCGACCTTGGGTACCGCCTGGAGCGCGGTGTCGTTCTGCCGGGCCATCTGCGTACCGGCGCGTACCGAGAAGTGCATCGTCGCCAGCTTCGACCGCTTGAACGACCCACCGGGCGCGCTGGGGATGCCCGTGGTGTTCTTCACGGCGACATAGCCGTCGTCGCCCGACCACTGCGCCAGGTACCCGAACTGCAGCAGCCTGGAGGAGTTCGGGATGGCGTACAGGGCGCCCTCGTCGTTCCAGCCGCCCGAGCTGAAGGCGGAGGGCATGTTGCCGACGGTGGCGGCGCACACCTGCGCGCTGATCCGCGGCGGGTCGGTCACGTCGGCGGGCGTGTCGAGCGACACCTTGACGAGCTTGCCCTTACGCGCGTCGAGCGTCACCGACTTGCTGCCCGACACCTGGACGACCTGCGCGCCGATGGTGTCCGTGCCCAGGCCCTCCGTGCCGTGCTCCCAGATGTCGGTCATCGCGATGTAGCGCCCCGACGGCAGGCTGATCCGCTTGCCGGACTTGACGCTGTACGTCTGGCCGGACGGCACGGCGACGACCGTCACCGTCGTCGAGACCTTGCTGCCGTGCCGCCCCAGCGTGGTGACGGTCAGTGACCCCGACGCCGCCTGCGCGGCGGCGCCGGAAGCAGCGGAAGCGACCAGCGGTACCAGCGCGGCCACACCGACGAAAGCGAGCGATCTCCGTCGCGGCATCAACAACTCCCCCTCGAACCCCCGAAGTCGACCAATCGTAGGCGCCTCACAGACACGGCAGTTCAAGCGAGGAGATACTCCTGATCAAGGTGTGACAAAGAACGATCACGCGGCTCTTGCGCGGGGGCGAAGCACGGACTCGCCCGGCGAGTGCGCGGCGGCGAAGGCGGTGCCCGGGAAGTGACCGACCGAACGGCGATCGTGGCCGGTCTGCGCCGGCTCGGCGAGGAGGGCCGCCCGGCCTCCGAGGCCGCACGCTGGGCGATGCGGGAGATGGCGGAGACAGGGGAGGACTTCAGGGTCTTCCGGCTCATGGCCCACTTCTTCAGCGCCTACCACGTCCCCGTGGAACACCTCCGGGAAATGGAACGCTGGGAGGGCCTGAGCACCGGCGGCGGCCCCCTCACGGACGCGGAACTGGACGCGATCATCGGCCCGCTCGTCGTCCGGGAGGCCCGGCCGTCCTGACGGGACGGCCGGATGCGACGGAACCTCGGGCAGGACGGCGGCGACGGCGACCGGGCCGGGGATTCCGCCGTGCTCATGGGCCCCCTTACAGGAGACCGCGAAGGCGCCGGGCACACTTTGCGTGTTGTAGTCCCTTTGAGAGAAGGACGAGCCACGGCATGATCACGCTCACCAAGGAAGACGGCCCGGCCGACCTGGACGGAGTGACCCACCTGTCCATCGGGGTGTCCTGGGACCCCACCGCCGGCAGCAGCGGCGGCATGCTGGGCAAGCTGCGCCGCAAGACCGGCACCGACCTCGACCTGATCGCCATCGCCCTGCAGGGCGGGGAACCGGTGCGCCTCGCGGGTCTCGACTCGCTCGACCCCATGGGCAACGGCTCACTGGTCCACAGCGGCGACAACCAGACCGGCCGCGGGGACGGTGACGACGAGACGGTGACCGTCGAGTTCGCCCGGATCCCGCCCAACATCACAGCGATCGTGTTCGTGGCCGCCGCGTACAAGAAGGGCAGCTCGTTCCAGAAGGCGCGCAACATCAGCTTCAAGGTCTACGACGCGACCGGAGGCAGCTCTCAGCAGGTCGCCGACATCTGGCCCAGCCTGCTCACCCAGGACAACGGCTGCGCCGTCGCCAAGGCGATACGGGTCGGCGGCAGCTGGAAGCTCGAAGTGATCAACACGACCGGCAAGATCAAGCAGGGGGACGAGCACGCCCTCATGCGTTTCGCCGTCAGCAACTAGTACGTCACCGAGACCCGGGGCCGAACGGCCGTGGCGCGACTTCGCCGAGCCCGGTCGCCTTCACCGCGGTTCCCCGCTCGATCCGGTGCGCGCCCGGGTTGATCGCCCGCTGAGGTCCGGCACCGACCGCTGCCGTTCGTGCCTGCCGGTGTCAGCCGCTGGTGTCGGCGGCTGGAGTCCCAGCCCGCCCACGGCTCACGGACCCGACGCCGGCATGACCCCGACACACCGGGCGACCGTCTTCGACCTCGACGACACCCTCATCGACACGGCCGACGGCTGGCCACGCGCCTGCGCCGCCTTCTCCGCCCGCCACGGCCACCGATGGGGCCCCGCGGACACCGCCGCACTCCACGGAAACGGCGGCTGGGCGTCGTACGTCGCCGGCCTGTGCGGCGGTACGGCCGACGCCGCCGAGGTCGTCGAGGAGTGCACCACCACCATGCTCCGCGACCACGCCGCCGGCCTGGTGCGGGCGCTGCCCGGAGCGCTGGAACTGGTCCGCGAGGCCGAACGGCACGGCCCGGTCGCCGTCGCCACGGCCAGCCCGCGCCGTTTCGTCCTCGCCGTCCTCGACGGACTCGGCCTGACGAGCCGACTGAACGTGGTCGTCTGCGGCGAGGACGTGACCCGCGGCAAGCCCGCACCGGACGCCTACCTCCATGCCGCCGCCCGGCTGGGCCTCCCGCCCGCCGACTGCCTGGCCGTGGAGGACTCCCCGAACGGCATCCGCGCCGCGGCAGCCGCGGGCATGCCGGTCCTCGCCATCCCGCGCAACGGCATGCGCCTACCCGCCCCCGTCACCCACTTGATCACAGACCAGGCCGCCACCGCCGCCGCTGCCCTGCCCCTGCTCCGCCACCTGCTCAGCGCCCAGCCCGAGCCGCTGCGCCAGTGAGCGGCCGCCGCCCTCCGAGCCCGCCGAGCCACCGGCGCACACGCCCGGCCACGGCGCCTTGCGAGGCCGATCGACGCGGCGGCCCTCGCGGTCGCATACGGCCACCGAGCTACTGCCCCGGGTGCGGAGGGCCACGCGATGTGGGCGCGACACCGTGGCGCGCGCCTCTTTCACCCGTGCGGCGGACATCCGCTCGTTCGCTCACAGGCACCGGGCGAGGCTGTCAGTAGCCCCGCCGGCCCCGTCCTCCGTGACGTCGGCCAGGCGGTCAGGCGGCCAGGCAGCAGCGAGGGAGCCCAGATGTCCCAGAGCACCGAAGCCAAGCCCGCGCAGCCGAGTGTCGCCGAGGCCAACGAGGCGGTTCGGCGGCGTTTCCCGTTCGACGACACCCGGGACCTGGAGGACGCGCGGCGCGGTTTCCTCGGCACCGCCGCGGAGAGCGTCGTCAAGGACGCCGAAGGACGGGTGGTGTGGGACCTCGGCTCCTACGGCTTCCTGGACCGGGAGTGCCCGGCGACCGCCAATCCGAGCCTGTGGCGGCAGAGCCGGCTGTGCTCGGACCACGGGCTGTTCGAGGTGACCGAGGGCATCTACCAGGTGCGCGGTTTCGACCTGTCCAACATGACCGTCGTGGAGGGCGAGCGGGGCGTCCTCGTCATCGACCCCCTGCTGTGCGCGGAGACCGCGGCCGCCGCCCTCGCCCTGTACCGCGCCCACCGCGGCGAGCGCCCCGTGAGCGCCGTGCTCTACACGCACAGCCACGTCGACCACTTCGGCGGCGTACGGGGTGTCATCACCGACGAGGACGTGGCGGCCGGCGTCCCCGTGTTCGCTCCCCACGGCTTCCTGCGGCACGCGGTCAGCGAGAACGTCTACGCCGGTACGGCGATGAGCCGCCGCGCCGCCTACATGTACGGCGCCGCCCTGCCGAAGGGGGAGCGCGGGCAGATCGGCGCGGGCCTCGGGCAGACCACCTCCACCGGCGCTGTCACCCTGATCCCGCCCACCAGGCACATCAACCGCACCGGGCAGACGGAGACCGTCGACGGTATCCGCATGGTCTTCCAGCTCACCCCCGGCACCGAGGCCCCGGCCGAGCTGAACATCCACTTCCCCGACCACGCGGCCCTGTGCATGGCCGAGAACGCCACCCACAACCAGCACAACCTGCTCACCCTGCGCGGCGCCCAGGTCCGCAACCCCCGGGTGTGGGCCCGCTACCTGACCGAGGCCGTCGACCTCTTCGCATCCGCCTCGGACGTCGCCTTCGCCTCCCACCACTGGCCCGTCTGGGGCCGGGAGCGCGTAGGGGAGTTCCTGTCCGAGCAGCGCGACCTCTACGCCTACCTCCACGACCAGACCCTGCGCATGCTCAACCAGGGCCTGACCGGTCCGGAGATCGCCGAGCGGATGGAGATGCCCCCGGCGCTGGAGCGGGCCTGGCACACCCACGGCTACTACGGCTCCGTCAGCCACAACACCAAGGCGATCTACCAGCGGTACCTGGGCTGGTTCGACGGCAACCCGGCCCGCCTGTGGGAGCACCCGCCGGTCGAGGCCGCCCGGCGCTACGTCGGGTTCATGGGCGGCGCCGAAGAGGTCCTGCGCCGCGCCCGCCGGTCGTACGCCGACGGCGACTTCCGCTGGGTGGCCCAGGTCGTCGGGCACGTCGTGTTCGCCGACCCGGAGAACGCCGAGGCCCGCGAGCTGCAGGCCGACGCCCTGGAACAGCTCGGCTACGGCAGCGAGAACGGCACCTGGCGCAACTTCTACCTGATGGGCGCCTACGAGCTGCGCAACGGGCCGATCGGTACGCCCACCGTCACGGCCTCCCCCGACGTGCTGGCGGCGCTCACCCTGGAGCAGCTCTTCGACGCCCTCGCCATCCGGGTGGACGGACCGGCCAGTTGGGACGCCGACATCACCGTCCGCTGGAACGTCAAGGACGGGGATCCGGTGACCATGCGGCTGCGCAACGGCGTCCTGACCCACGGCACCGGAACCGGCTCCACCCCGGACGTCGAGTTCACCCTCGCCAGGACCGACCTGCGGGCCGTCCTGCTCGGCACCCTCCCGCCCGCCGCCCTGGCCGCACGCGACGACGTCAAGGTCACCGGCGACGCCGGCAGACTGACCGAACTCCTCGGCCACCTCGCCGCCCCCGACCCGGACTTCGCCGTCGTCACCCCCTGAAACCGGAAAACCGCCCCGCCCCGGCTGCGGACCCGGGCGGCGCCGGCCAACCGTGGATCGGGCACGGGTTCGACGTCGTGGCCCGGACGGTTCCGCTGTGGGGCACGGGCGAGGATCATTCGAACCATGGGCGATGTGCGAGACGGTGTCATCGGCGTGTGGCGGGTCGGCCGGTCCGGTCGGCTCATGGGCTACGTGCTGGCGGTCGGCCCGGCGTGCGGGGCGCTCTCCGCGTGGCTTGGCGTGTTCTCCCACCCGGGCACGCAGTCCGCGGGCTCCGCCGGGATCGCCACTGCCGTCGCTCTGGGCTTCGGCCTCCTCGCCTGGTGGGGGCTCCTTCGCGTACGTCTGGAACTCACGACGGACGTGATCGTCATGGTGAATCCCTGGGGCACTCAACGTCTGCCGTGGTCGCGGGTCGGCGGGCTGAGCCTCGGCAACTGGGGTGCGCGGTTCCACACGACGGACGGGTTCACGTACTCGGCGTACGCCCTGAGCGGTCTGGCCGGTGGGACTCGGCAGGACGAGCGGTTCGCCGACGTGCGCCGGGCCGTCGACGCCCGGCTCCACAGTCGGCAACCGCTTCAGGAGTCCGGTTGAGCGCTCCTCGTCCGGCCCTCGCGTTCCCACCGGCACGGCGCGCGTGATCGCTCAAGGCCGCCTGCGTCCGCCGTCGTTGATGGCAGACGGTGATGTCGGGTTGGATGGCCCGATGGAGCGCATCGAGGCCGAACTGTTCACCGACGCCGGCGACGACGCCGTGGTGCGCATGCCCGGCAGACGCTTCCCCGGCGTCCTGGTGCAGGGCGACTCCCTTCGCATCCTCCGCGGCGACGTGGCCGAGGTGCTGGAGGCGTGCGAGCGAGGTGACCTGGATGAAGCGC
Organism: Streptomyces sp. NPDC048291; assembly: GCF_043201715.1. Lineage (NCBI taxonomy): Bacteria > Bacillati > Actinomycetota > Actinomycetes > Kitasatosporales > Streptomycetaceae > Streptomyces > Streptomyces sp. NPDC048291. The sequence goes on along the minus strand of NZ_JBICZC010000006.1, from coordinate 575,944 downwards.
GGGAGTCCGCCGGCCTCCTTCTCGCGAACCTGGACGCACTGCTGACTCGGTACGAGGCCGCGTTGGCCGAGCACGACATGCCGCGGCCGTACTGAGCTGTCGGACCATCAGCCCCCTATCCCCCCGCGCGAGTTCGACGCCCCGCCGGTAACAGGCCACGCAGGGCGTCCAGTTTTTCGGCGTCGTCGGTTCCGGTGACCGCCGTATAGGCGACGATACGGAGATCCAGGCCGGGGACCATGAGGACGTCGAGGTCGAGGGCCAGGTCTCCGACGACGGGGTGCTCGACGGTCTTGCGGTCGCCGACGTGCGGGCCCGCGGTGCCGTTGGACCACAGGCGGGCGAAGCGGGGACTGCTGTGCAGCAGCCGGTCGACGAGGCCGGCCAGGCGGCTGTCGTCGGGGTGGGTGGCGGCGGTGATCCGAAGGTCGGCGACTAGGGCCTCCTCCTCGGCCTCGTCGCCCGCCCAGGACCGCACCGGCCAGGCGGCGATGGAGTCGACCCGGTGGCCGCCGCTGGAGCGGAACATCCCGGCGACGAGGTTGCCCTGGTCCCAGCCGTAGGTGCCGGGGTCGCCGATGGTGGCGGTCCACATCCGGTTCCAGCCGACCAGCGTCCAGTCGGCGGCGTAGACCGCGACCGGCGCGTCTCCGAGCTGCCGGACGAGCCGGTGGACCCTCGGCGGCACGTGCAACGGAACTTCGCCGGTGGCCGGTGGTACGAGGCCGGCGCAGCGGAACAGGTGGTCGCGTTCGGCGGGGTCCAGACGCAGGGCCCTGGCCAGCGCGGAGACCACCTGGGCGGAGGGGTTGCGGGCCCGGCCCTGTTCGAGCCGCACCACGTAGTCCACCGACAGACCGGCCAGGCGGGCCAGTTCCTCGCGGCGCAGGCCGAGGGCGCGCCGGTCGGTGGGGGTCTCCAGCCCGGCAGCCACGGGAGAGAGGCGCTCCCGCCAGCCTCGCAGGGTGGTGCCGAAGGTGTTCGCCGGTGCCATGCGGTCATCATCATCCGGATGCCCCGCCCGCGGCAGACCTCCCTTTCCACATCTGGGTAAAGCCCATGTGGAGAGCGGGAGTTCGGCGCCCAGCGCGGTGGGAGGCGCGCCGGCCGACGGTGTGTCTCCCGTTCCCCTCCAATCCGCTCACGGGGTGCGGAGGACGATCGCGGTCACGACGGGAGCGCGGCGCCCGGCGCGGTCCCGTCGGCTGCCTTCTCCCCGGCGGCCTTCTCGGCGGCCGACCAGTGCGCCCGGGTGAAGTCGGCGGCGGCGTCCAGTGCCTCGTCGGCCTCGTCGAGCATGACGGCGAACGACTGGAAGACGTGCGGGACCTGGGGCCATACCTGGAGCTGGACGCGGACGTCGTCGGCGGCGGCGCGGGCGGCCAGTCGTACGGCGTCGTCCAGCAGGATCTCGTGCGAGCCGACCTGGACGAGGAGCGGTGGGAGGCCCGTCAGGTCGGCGAAGAGGGGGCTGGCCAGCGGGTCGGTGGCGGCGGCTGTCGCCCCGAGGTAGTCGGCCGCCCGGGTGCGCAGGGCCTGCGGGGTCAGCGCGGGGTCGAGGGCGGCCTTGCTCGTCGCACTCGCGCCGGACACCGTGAGGTCGGCCCAGGGCGAGAACACCGCGGCGGACGAGGGCCGGGGCAGGCCCGCGTCCCTGAGGGCGACCAGCGTCGCGACGGCCAGTCCGCCGCCCGCGGACTCGCCGACCAGGGCGATCCGGGCGGCCGGGACGCCCTGGTCGAGCAGTTCCCGGTACGCGGCCACGGCGTCTTCGACGGCCGCGGGGAACGGGTTCTCGGGGGCGAGGCGGTAGTCGACGCAGACGGCACGGGCGCCGGAGCGCCGGGACACGTCGGCTGCCAGGCTCGCCGCGTCGGCCGCGGAGCCGATGGCGTACGCGCCGCCGTGGAGGTACAGCAGGACGCGGGAGGGGTCGCAGCCGGGCGTCTCGACGGTGACGACCGGGACACCGCCGAGTTGCCCGGGGGTGGTCGTCACGTCGGGGGGCAGCGGGATCGAGGTCATCATCTCGTGGAAGACGGCGCGCGCTTCGGCCACGTCGCCTCCGACGTCGAGCGGAGCGTGCCGCAGCATCTCGTCGAGGTCACGGCGTTGCTGCTCTGACATGGGGTGCCTTTCCTGCGATTCGTACAACTCGTGCGATTCATACAACTCGTGCGGCTCGTGTGACCCGTACGGCCCGTACGGCTCGTGCGACGGAGGTTCAGCGCGGCGGGCCGAGGATGATCTGGCCGTACCTGTCGGCGGCCTCGGCCATCAGGTCCTTGGAGATCTCGAACCCCTCGGGCCGGTCGGTCGACAGGTCCCGCCCCGCGTGCCGGAACATGCCCTCGATACCGCCGGGCGTGCAGATCATCAGCAGGTCCGCCGTGTCGGAGGTGATCCGGTAACCGTGCGGGACGTTCCTGGGCAGGTAGACGATGCCGCCCTCCGACAGCTCCATCTCCTGGTCGTCCGACCACACCAGAGCGGTGCCCCTGATGAGCATGAAGATCTCGTCCTCGCGGGTGTGCATGTGGTACGGCGGCGCCTCCCCCTTGCCGACGCTGAACCGTCCGACGGTCAACTGCCCCTCGGTGGCCGCACTGTCCAGGAGTACGGCGAACTGGCCGCCGTCGAGCCATTCGAGCTTCTGCTGCTGCTCGGGCTGTGCGAGATAGGCCATGCTCACGGCGCAGTCCGTTCTGTGCGGTCGGCGGGCGCGCCGCCCTCATCGGTGGGGGTGAGCGCGACGACGGGGATCACTCGCCGCGTCTTGCGCTGGTAACCGGCGAAGCCGGGATAGCGGGCGGCCTGTTCGGCGAAGGCGGTGTCGCGTTCGGCACCGGCCAACTCCACGGCCCGTACGGCGACGACGACGTCGCCCACCTCGATGCGCACGTCGGGATGCGCGAGCAGGTTGTAGTACCAGTCCGGGTGGCGGTCGGAACCGGCCTTGGAGGCGAAGACCAGATAACGGCCGCGGTCGGCCAGGTACATCATCGGATTCACCCGGGCGGCACCCGAGCGTGCCCCGACGGTGTGCAGCAGCAACACCGGGGCCCCGGCGAATCCGCCGCCCAGCCGGCCGTGGTCGGCGCGGAACTCCTCGATGACGCGGGCGTTGAAACCGGCGGTGTCGACCATGGCCTCTCCGGTGCGGGACGGTGGGTGGCCATGGGAGGTGGCCTTCGGGGGATCGCCTCCCCCGGAGTGATCGTCCTCTGCCGGAGCACACCGCCACCAGAGCCGCGGATAGGACCAGCAGTACCACCGTGGAAGCCCGGAACGGAGCACGGGCCTGCCGCAGTCGGCGGGTGCGACAGGTCCGGCGGCAGCGGTCCGGCCAGGCCGCGCCGTCCGGTGGGCCGTGGCGAGCCGTGTCCGTCAGACCGAGGCCGGCGAGGAACTCCTCGACCAAGACCGGTGCGCGGGTGCGGACGAGACCGGGCAGCATCAGCGCGTAGCCGTACAACGGTCCGACGACGGCGTCGAAGTAGCCGAGCGCGTCGACCGAGGGCTCCCCGCGCGCGGCGGCCCGCTCCAGCATGGTCCGGACCGTGACGGTACGCCCGACCAGCGCCCGCTGACCGGACACGCCCTGCCCCTGGTGTGGCTGCTGGTCCTGGCACTGGCCTGGTTCGCGTACCGGACCAGAGGGGCGGACAGCGAAAGCCGGGAGAAGCAGCAGCCGGAGGGAGCAGCCCGCCTGCCTCAAGTCCCTCGAAGGGGCCCTGATGCCGGGTCTCACCATCGCTGGCCCGTCACACGGGCGCGCTCGCACCGCCGTTGACCGTGGCCGCCGCCTCTGTGAGTCTACGGGCCTGCTCGGCGGTCCTCACGGGTCGACAGCGGCCGGGGCGGTGCCGCTCGGACACCGCTGACGCTGTCCCGCCGGCCGAACAGGGCGGGTGCGCCCGCCCGGCACGCCACTTCGACCCACGCCAGTGTCCCGGTCAGACCTCCTCGGCGGGGAACACCTCGTCGACGGCTCGGCGCAGTGTCTCGCGGACGACCGCCGGGTCGCCGAGCTCTGCCGCCTGGAACGCGCCGTCGTGCAGCAGGACGAGTACGCGTGCGGCGTGCTCGGGGTCCGCATGGCCCAGGTCGGTGGAGAGTTCGCGGAACACCTCGAACAGCCAGGTGCGCTGGTCGTCGATGACCGCGCGCACCGGATGGGTGCGGTCGGGGTACTCGGCGGCCGCGTTGAGGAACTGGCAGCCGCGGAAGCCGTCTTCGAGGGTCGCGTCACCGAGGACGGCCATCACCGCACGGATCGCCTCACGCGGTGACCTACCGTCTCGCGCACGGCCGACGGAGTCGCGGATCCCCTCGGCGGTCGTCGTGAGGTAGGCGGAGACCAGGTCGTCCTTGCTGGGGTAGTGCCGATAGAAGGTGGCACGCGTGACCTGGGCCTCGGTGATGAGGCGTTCGACACCGACAGCGTGGATGCCCTCCGCGTAGAACAGGCGGGACGCGGTGCGCAGCAGCCGGTCCCTGGGGTGGAGCTCCGAGGCGGTCGTCATACACCCATCGTAAAGAAAGACCAGTCGTTCTGGACGGTCGCCTTCCTCACGTTGCCGCACCTAGGTAGAACGACTAGTCTTTCTCCCAGAAAGACCGATCATTCTCTCTGTGAGGTACGGACCCCATGAGCACCACCCCCACGATCGTTCTCGTCCACGGCGCCTTCGGTGACTCCGGCATGTGGAAGGGCGTCATCGCCAGGCTCCAGGCGCAGGGCTACAGCACCCTCGCCGTCCCGAACCCGCTCCGCGGCCTGGAGTCCGACGCGCAGTACGCGGCCACCGTCACCAGGGCCGTGGACGGTCCGGTCGTCCTGGTCGGCCACTCGTACGCCGGCGCGATCATCACCCGTGCCGCCCGCGACGCGTCGAACGTCGAGGCCCTGGTCTACGTGGCCGCCTTCCAGCCCGACGAGGGCGAGAGCTGCCTGGAGAACGCCTCCCGCTTCCCGGGCGCCAAGATGGGCCCGGACACGACCGTCGCCACCGAGTACGAGGGCGAACCGGAGCTGCGCATCCTGCCCGCGCACTACCGGGACGTCATCGCCGGTGACCTGCCCGCCGAGGTCACCGACGTCCTCGCGGTCACGCAGCGCTCGGTGCGCGTGCAGGCCCTGACGGCCGAACTGTCCGGCACCCCGGCCTGGCGCACCCTGCCCTCGTGGGCAGCGGTCGCAACCCAGGACAACGCCATCCCGGCCCGGGCCCAGGAGTTCATGGCCGAGCGCGCCGGATCACACGTCGTACGCATGGAGGCGTCCCACGCGGTGGCCGTCTCGCAGCCCGACGCCGTGGCCGACCTCATCATCGAGGCCGCCAAGACCACCGGCTGACCCCCTCCGCCACCACCGGCTCCCCGGCCGCCCGAGGGCTTCGCATGGCGCGGGTGGTTCACCCGTCCGGCTCGGGGAGCGCTTCACCGGCACGGAGCCCTTGGAAGTTCGGGCCGGCAGGGGCGGATCGTCTTGGACTGCGTTCGGATGGGCACGATGATGTCCGGTTGCCGACGGTGGGGTCTTTCCCCGGAGTCGTGTCGGAGGAGAGCACCTCTCGGTCGCCACGCCCGAACGCGGATGGATACGGGGAGTACACATGGATGTGCCGATCGGGTCCGGAGAGTGGCCCGCGCGCAGTCTGCTGGGGCTGTTGTCGCCCCCGGCCCGGCAGGACCTGCTCGCCCTGGGTACCCGGGCACGGTTCGAGACGGATGCCGTGCTGCTCAGGGAGGGGATGAACGACCAGCACGTGTTGCTGCTGCTGTCCGGTTTCGCCAAGGTCACCGCGACCGTGGAGAACGGCGAGAGTTCGCTCCTCGCCGTCAGGGCCGCCGGGGACACGGTGGGCGAGATGGCCCTGCTGACGGGCTCCCCGCGCTCCGCGACCGTCACCGCCTGCGGTCCGCTGACCGCCCGGGTACTGCCGAGCCGCGCACTGCGAGAACTGCTCATGCGGCGCCCCGAGGTCTCCATGAGCCTGACCGCCCTCGTCGCCGACCGGCTGCGTTGGGCGAACCAGCGGCGGCTGGACTTCCACGGGTATCCGGCGAAGGTACGGCTGGCCCGGCTGCTGGTGGAACTGGCCGCCTCCTACGGATCGTCCGGGCCCGGCGGCGTGGTCATCGGCTGCCGGCTGACGCAGCCGGAGCTGGCCACCCTCGTCGGCGCCGCCGAGACGACGATCCACAAGGTGCTGCGTGAACTGCGCGACGAGGGCCTGCTGGAGACCGGCTACCGCTCCACCGCCATCCGGGACCTGCCCCGGCTCAGACGACTCGCGGACCTGGCGAACGAACAGCCGTGACAGCCCTGCCCCGACCGCGGTCAGACCACCGCTCGCAGGAGCACCATTCCCAGCCCCCCGGTCACTCCCATGACGGCCGTGCACACCACCGCACCCGCCAACCAGCGGTACTTGCGTACGGCCACGCGCGCGAGGAACCGCACCGTGCGCGACAATTCCCGCCGGTCCGCGGCCTCGTCCGGACGCGAGCCGTCGGCGGGCAGGATGTCGGGCCCCGCCGCCAACTGAACGAAGCTGTAGCGGTTGAGGTCCGGATCCCGCAGCAACCGCGGGCTCAACGCGGTCGCCAGGCTCACCACACCGCCGACCAACCCGCAGGCGAACAGGGCCAGCAGCGCCCCGGCGAGAACCCCCGCCGCCCCGCCCCGTTCCCAGGCGAGCACGGCCCGGTGGCTCCAGGCCCCCGCGGTCCCGGCCAGTGCCGCCTGCGCCGCCGCCAGAATGCCGGCCTTCGTGTCCGCGTGCTGGTGGGCCGCGTGCAGCGCGCTGAACATGTACTGCGCAGGGCGGTTGCCGGCTTCCTGTCGGGCGGACGCCATGGAGACCTCCTTCGCTCTACGACGGTGTGTTCCGTCCGGTGGAGCCAGTAAGGACCGAATGTCCCGCCCGAACCAGTCACTTCTGCGGGTTCTCGACGCCTCTAACACGTCATGGATCCCGGCATTCCGTACTTCCACGGGGTTCACGTCGGGGTCGCGGGTGTACGACTTGCAGTGTCGGCGCCCGTGAAGGGGGAGCGGGCGCCGGCCCACTGTGAAACAACTCCGCTGATTCGCAGGAGATTTGGGCCATTGGACGGCCTCCGCCCCGAAGCGCGTGTAGCGAGAGGTGTCATGACAGCGAACCGTGGGGAAGGGCCGGGTGGCTCGGGGACGTTCGAACGCAGGCTGCTACTGGCGGTCGACGCGAAGGGATACGGCGGCACCGACTCGGTGACGCAGCGTCAGTTCCAGGAGGAGATCACGCGGTTGCTCGACCGGGCGGCCGCCGCCGCCCGCCTGGACCGCGCGGGCTGGCTGACGCAGGAGGGCGGGGACTCCGTGTTCGCCGTCCTGCCCGAGACGGCCTACGAGCCCGCTCTGATCGACACCTTCATGCGCGCCCTGGACGCCGGGCTGCGAGCGTTCAACCAGAATCGGATCCCGCAGGCCCGGCTCAGACTCAGAGCGGCCGTCCACTTCGGCCCCGCCTCGCCGGGCGCCAACGGCTTCGTCGGCCCGGCCCCCGTCGAGATCGGGCGCATCCTCGACAGCTCGGCCCTGCGCACGGCCCTCGACGAGTCGCCGGACGCCTGTCTCGCCGTCGGAGTGTCGGCGACTGTCTTCCGCGACGTCGTGAAAGAGGCACACACCACCATCCCGGCGGTGGAGTTCCGGCGGGTGTCCGTCGCGGAGAAGGAGTACCGGGGAGAGGCCTGGATCTGGGTGGCGGGGGCCGGTGCCGGGCGGTCGGGGGCGGAGCCGACCGCGCCCCCACCAACCGCGACCCCGCCAACCGCGACCCCGCCAACCGCGACCCCGCCCTCGCCGGGCGAGGCGCCGCCCGACATCCGGTCCGAGGCCGGCGGGGAAGGCCGGGCAGCCGAGGAAGCGGTGAGGCAGCAGCCGGCCGCCAGATTCGTCCAGAATGTCACGGGCGGTACGGGCATCCAGGCGGAGAACGCGACGGTGACCATCACGCAGACCCCGGGAACCGCGGGTGACCGGCCATGACCGAGGACCCCGAGAGCCCCCGGGTGCCGGACGCGTGGACCTACGTGCAGAACGTGGGTCCCGACGGCTGGGGCATCCAGAGCGCGAACGCGACGATCAACGTCTACGGCTCTCGCCTGCCCGCCGTCGAGGAGCTGCCCCTGCCGGCCGTCCCCGACCCCGCCTGGCTGATGGAGCAGCCCAGCCGTCTGCTGGACGCGCGCAGCCGGATCGTGCCGTTCGTCGGCCGGGAGGCCGAGCTGGAGCGACTGCGGCAATGGCGGGACGACGACGGCCCGCGGCTGTCGGTCCTGCTGCTGCACGCTCCCGGCGGACAGGGCAAGACCCGGCTTGCCCTGGAGTTCGCCGAACGCTCCCGTGTCCGGGCACGGCCGGACACACCCGCCGCGCCGCCGTGGCACGTCCTGCACGCGGGATTCCAGGGCGCTTCCCCAGGCCCCTTCCCCTCGGCCGGCGGCGCCGCCCCGCCCGGCGAGGCCGCCGGAGTACTCCTCGTCGTCGACTACGCCGACCGATGGGCGCACAGCGAGCTGGAACGCCTGCTGTCCGCCCCCGTCCTCAACCAGCCGCGGCCCACACGAGTCCTGCTGATCGGCCGCACGGTCCGCTGGTTCGCCGCACTCCGCGCGGAACTCGGCGACCGCCGTGCCGCCGCCGACGACCTGCTCCTGCCTTCGCTGGCCGGGGACAGGCTGCGGATGTTCACCGCCGCCCGCGACCGCTATGCCGGGACCGACCTGTACGGCGTACCGGACACCGCGGGCATCCGGCCGCCCGCCTCCCTCGACCGGAGCGACTTCGGCCTGCCCCTGAACCTGCAGATGGCCGCCCTGGTCGCGGTCGACGCCCGCAGGAACGGCACCGCACCGTCCGGCATCGACGAACCGCACCAGCTGTCGGCGTACCTGCTGGACCGCGAACGCCTCGCGTGGCAGCGGCTCGTCGATGCCGGACGGCACGGGCAGGACTACCGGACCGGGCAGTCCGTCATGGCCAAGACCGTGTTCACCGCCGTCCTCACCGGAGCGGTCGGCCACCGGACCGGAAAGCAGGCCCTGCGGAAACTGGACCTGCCCCAGCCGCACGACCACCTCCTGGACGACCACCGGTTCTGCTATCCGCCCGCCGACCGCGCGACGGTCCTGGAGCCCCTGTACCCCGACCGGCTCGCGGAGGACTTCCTCGGTCTGCTCACTCCCGGGCACGACATCAGCTCCTACGAACCCGACCCCTGGGCGTACGGCGCCCCCGCGACCCTGACGGCGGAGCGCGCCGAACTGTCTGCCGAGGAGGATCTCCGGGCGGTCATCGCCCCCCGCGCGGTGACCTTCCTGGCGTCCGCCGCCGGCCGCTGGTCGCACCTCGGCAAGGAAGTCCTGTACCCCCTGCTGCGCCGCGATCCCGGCCTCGCTATCGCCGCCGGCAGTTCCGCCCTGACCACGCTCGCCGCCCTCGGCGACCCGGACGGCCTCCTCGGCCGGGACGACACCGGCGACCGCGGCCTCGCCCCGGACCTGCTGGCCGTACTGGAGGCGGTCGAGACCCGGCTGCCCGAGAACAGGGACGTCGACCTGGACATCGGCATCCTCGCGGTCACGGAGGTCCTGACCGCCCACCGGCTGTCCTCGACGACCGACCTCGGCGACCGGGCGCGGCTGTACGGCACGCTCGCGTGGCGTCGCACCAACGCCGGTCGTCGGCAGGAGGCGATCGCCCCGGCCGAGGAGGCCGTCCGGCTGCGCCGGCAACTCGTCGAGGCGGCTCCCTACCGTCCGGACGACCCCGACCGTCCGGACGATCCCGAACGCCTCGGCCACCTGGGCCGGTTGGCGGCCTCGCTGGACGACCTCGCCGAGAAGCTGGCCGCCGTGGGCCGCTCGGAGGAGGCACTGTTCCTCTCCGAGGAGTCCGTGACGATCTGCCGCCGGCTGGCGGGGACCGACCCGGCCGCCCACCTGCCCACCCTGCTGAGCTCGCTGACCGACCTCGGCCACCGGCTCTCCGGGCACGGCCGTACCGAGGAGGCGGTGGCCGCCACCCAGGAGGCCCTCTCCCTCTACCGCGACCTGGCCGCGGACGTCCCTGCGGGCCGGCGCGGCGGTCTCGCGGTCCAACTGGGCAACCTCGGCGCGAGACTGCTCGAAATGGACCGCACCGAGGAGGCGCTGGCCGCCATCCGGGAGGCCGTCGGCCTCTCCCGTGAACTGGCCGCCGCGAACCCCGCCGCCGAGACCCCTGGCCTGGCCATGGCGCTGGGCAACCTCGGGGGCGCGCTGTCCGCGGTGGACCGCACCGAGGAGGCCCTGGCGGTCGCCCGTGAGGCCGTCGGCATCTACCGCGACCTGGCCGCCGCCGGCTCCGCCGCCCACCGGCCCGGCCTGGCGCTCGCCCTGCACAACCTCGGCCTGAGCCTGGCGCGGGTGGGCCGCAAGCAGGAGGCACTGGACTCGGTCGAGGAGGCCGTGACCATCCAGCGGCAGCTGGCCGAGACCGACTTCGGCGCCCAGCACCTCGGTCTCGCCAAGGCCCTGCACAGCCTCGGCGACCGGCTGCGGGAGCTGGACCGCAGGGACCAGGCTCGGGCCGCCCACCAGGAAGCCGCCGACCTGTACAAGCAGTTGATCGTCGCCCACCCCGCCATCGACCTTCCCGCGGGCGCGGTGGCCCTGACGCGCATGTCCTTCGCCCCGGAGGCACCCCCCGAGGAGATCCTGGCGACGAGGGAGCGGGTCGCCGACCTGCACCGACGGCTGGCCGACGCCGGCCCCGACGCCGATCTCCCCGGCCTTGTCACGGCACTGGACGCCGCCGCCACGTCCCTTGTCGCTCTGGGGAAGTCCGAGGATGCCGTCGCCGCCTGCGAACGGGCTGTCGCCATCCGTCTCGAGGCGGACGACCGCAACAGCGCCGCCAACCTGCTCAACAACTTCGCCAACACCCTGGAGGCAATGGGGGGACGGCTCGCCCAGGCGGCCACGGCGGGCGAACGGGCCGCCGCACTCTTCGGGGAGATCGGTGAGCCCCTTCTGGAAGCCATGGCGCTGACCAATCTCAGCCGGGTCCTGTCCCGCCTCGACCGGGCCGACGAGGCCGCAGACGCCTCCGGGCGGGCGGCGGCCGTCTACCGGGAGACGGGTGCGCGGACCCTCGAAGCCGCCGCCCTGACCAACCAGGGCCACGCGCTGACGGCGGCGGAGCGGTACGAGGACGTCATCACCGTCAGCCGGCGAGCCCTCGCCCTTTTCGAGGAGATCGGCGTCGAGGAGGACGGCTTCGAGGAGCACGGCTTCGGGGGGAACGGCGCCTCGCAGGGCCCTCCGTGGCACAACCTCGGCTACGGCTTCCTGAAGCTGGGACGGTTCGAGGAGTCCCTCGCGCCCCTGCGGCAGGCCGCCGACATCTACCGGGCGGGGGAGAGCCACGGCCGTGAGGCCGACTCCCTGAGCAGGCTGGGCTTCGCCCTGTACAACCTGCAGCGGTACGAGGAGTCGGCGACGGCTTACAGCCGGGCAGCCGACCTCCTGCACGAGACGGACGACCGCCCGCAGGAGGGCAAGGTGCTCGGCCAACTCGGCGGCGTTCTGGCGCGCCTGCAGCGGGACGAGGAATCCCTCGCCGTCTGCCGGCAGGCCGTCGCCCTGCTGCGAGGGGCCGGTGACCGCCGCGGGGAAGCAGGGGCCCTGGTCAACCTGGGCGGCGTCTGCGCGAACACGGGCCGGTTCGCGGACGCGGCCGCCGCGTGCGGGAGGGCCGCGGCCCTCTTCCGCGAGGAGGGCGACCAGGCCTACGAGGCGGACGCGCTGTCCAACCGCAGCGAGGCCCTGATGAACGCGCGCCGGTACGAGGAGGCCGTACCGGTCTGCGAGCGGACCGCCGCCCTCTACCGTGCCGTGGGCAACCGCTCGCGCGAACGCCTCATGCTCCACAGGCTCGGCGTCAGCCTCTTCTCGGTGCGCCGGTACGAGGAGTCCCTCACCGCGTACGAACGAGAGAGCGAGATCTGCCGGGAGACCGGCGACCGCCCGGCCGAGGGCGGGGCACTCCTCGGCGTCGGTGTGTCACTTTCGTACCTGAAGCGGCCCGCGCAGGCCGTCCTCGTCTGGGAGCGGGCCGTCGACGTCTACCGCGAGGCCGGTGACCGCGGCGGCGAGGCAATGGCGTGGACCGGCCTCGGTACCGAGTTGGCGCAGCTGAAACGCGCCGACGAGGCGATCGTCGCCCGCCGACGGGCCGTCGCGGCGTACCGCGAGGCAGGCGACGTCAGAGGCGAGGCCACGACCTCCGCCGACCTCGGTGCCGACCTCCGCCGGGCGGGCCGGCACGCGGAGTCCGCCACCGTCCACGTGCGCGAGGCCCGGCTCCACCGGCAGCTCGGGAACCTCCCGGACGAGGGCCGGGCCTGGTGCAACGCGGGCTTCGGCCTGGAGCACGAGAAGCGCCGGGAGGAGGCGGCCGCCTGCTTCTCGCGGGCCGCGGAGGCCTCCCGCCAGGCCGGCGACCACGCGACCGGAGCCGAGGCCCTGCGTCACCTCGCCGATTCCCTGAAGTCTCTGGGGCGGGCCGACGAGTCCCTCGCCGCCTGGCAAGGGTCCGTGGCCTGCGCCCGGGCGACGGGCAACGAGCGCGAGGAGGCCATAAGCCAGTACGGCTTCGGCCAGGCCCTGTTCACCGAGGAACGCCACGCCGAGGCCGTCACCGCCCTGCGGCGAGCCGCCGACGTCCTGCGGCGCATCGGTCTCCCCGCCTTCGAGGCCTCCGCGCTCCTCGACCTCGCCCGCGCCCAACTGGCCCTGGATCGACCGGAGGAGGCCATCAGCCCCCTCGCCCGGGCCGCCCCCGCGTTCGCCGAGGCCGGCGACCACGGCCGACAGGGCACGGCGCTGCTCGACCTCGGCAGAGCGCTGGCGAAGACAGGCCGGGACGAAGAGGCCGCCGCCGTCGCCCTGCGCTGCGCCGACCTCTATCGCGGGATGCGCAACGCCGACCTCGAACAGAGGGCCCTGTTCCAAATCGGCGTCGACATCGCGAACGTGGGGCGGGCCGAACACACCCTCCCGCTGTTCCGGCGCCTCCACGAGTCCTACGCGGAAAGCGGAGACACAGTGAAGGAGAGCTGGGGCCTCGTCCTCCTGGCCGGCGCCCTGGTGGACGCCGGCCGCTACCCGGAGGCCGTCTCCGCCAACCGGCGGGCCGTCGACTTCTGCCGCGCAACAGGCAACTCCGCCGCCCTCGACCTGGCCCTGAGCCAACTGGAGAAAGCCGAACGCGGCCTGACCCGGGGCAATCACCGCTTGCCCTGACCCGCCCCGGAGGGCCCCTGGGCGCGAGGGCTGGAACAGATATCGCCAACAAAGCCCGCCTTGGCCTCTGACCTGGGAGTTTCCACTGGAGCGGGTGCCGAGAATCGACCTCGCGCTCTCAGCTTGGGAAGCGACGGCGCTTGACTGACGCTACCGGTTCCGACCTGGGGTAATGCGGCCGCCGGGCGGCTCCGGAGGGGTCGGCTTCGCACCGCTGTTCACCGTGGTTGTCCGGTCTTATGGGCACGCTTTGGGCACGCTCCCGCACGGGGACGGTGTGCGGGGGCTCGACCGCTCCGTTGCGGTGCTGGGCCTGCGGGTGCGGGACGTCTCGGACATGGCGGATCGCAGATGCACACCCGTGTGCTCACCCGAAAGCGGCCAGGGAGACCGGCTCCCACTGGCGCCAGGTGTTCAGACGCTCCTCGTAAAGACCGGCGACATCGGTGAAGGACTTGCCGAGGAAGATCCTCAGTGGAGGCTGGTCCGCATCGACGATCCGAAGAATGGCGTCGCGGGTCGCGCGCGGGTCGCCGACCTCGAAATCCGGTGCGGTGGCCGCGCGGACTTCGGTGTAGTCCTGGTGTGGCTCACTGTGCCGTGCCCCGCGGGCCAGCCAGTCCGTGGCATAGGGACCGGGCTCGACGTTGGTGATGTGGATGCCGAAGGCCGCCACTTCCTGCGCCAGGGACTCCGACAGCCCTTCGAGAGCCCATTTGGAGGCGTGGTACGCGCCGATGCCGGGAAATGCGCGTACGCCTCCCTCGCTGGTCACCTGGAGGATCCTTCCCGTTCGTTGCGACCGCATGAAGGGCAGCACGGCCTGCGTGACCCACACCGCGCCGAAGAAGTTGGTCTCCATCTGAGCCCGGAGGTCGTCCTCGTTCAGCTCCTCGACCATGCCGAAATGCCCGTACCCGGCGTTGTTGACCGCGATGTCCAGCGAACCGAAATACGCGTGGGCGAGCCGCACCGCCTCATGCACCGCGGCGCGGTCGGTGACGTCGAGCCGGACCGGCAGTACCGCGTCCCCGTACCGCTCGACCAGAGGGGTCAGCAGGCTGACGTCCCGAGCTGTCGCCGCGACGTGATCGCCGCGTTCGAGCGCCGCTTCGGTCCACTCGCGGCCGAACCCCCTGGAACTGCCCGTGATGAACCACGTCTTCACCATGACCGGTACTCCCTGCGTGCGACTTGCGGCTTGCCTGCTGTTGCCCCTCCATCGTGTTGCCGATCCAGGTATTCCACCAGCGAAGGTCTTTCATAGAAGACATGCGATTGCGGAATGTGTCAGGGTGGAGGCATGGCCGACTTCACCCTCACCGGTCTCCGCGTCGTCCAGGCAGTGGTCGACACCGGATCGTTCACCGCGGCGGCCGACGCACTCGGATACACCCAGTCAGCGGTGTCCCGTCAGGTGGCGGCGATGGAAGCAGCCGCGGGCACACCGCTGTTCGTCCGTGGCGCCCGCGGAGTGGCCCCCTCGCCCGCGGGCATGATCCTCGCCCGCCGAGCCACGACGGCGCTGAACGAGATCGACGCCGTCAGCACAGACCTCGCCGGACTTCAGGACCACGTCACCGGACGGGTCGCCATCGCGGCGTTCCCCTCGGCCGCCGCCGTGCTCGTCCCGAGGACACTGGCCCGCCTCGGAAACGACCACCCGGGTCTGATCGTCGAGTTCGGCGAGGCGTCCTCCCCCACGCAGCTTCGCCAGCTCCGCGCCCACCGCATCGACATCGCGGTGATCGCCATGGGACCGGACCTGCCCGCCTACGACGTCGAGGGGCTGCGCCGCGACCTGCTCCTCGACGGCGGCCTTCTGCTGGCCGTCCCGGCCGACCACCGGTTCGCCGGCCGCGGGACCATCCCGGTGACCGAGCTGAGGGACGAACCCTGGATCGTCGGCAAGGGCCTCCGTGACGACCCCCAGTTCGGTGCCTGGCCGACCCTCGACCACCCGCGGATCGTCTACGCCGCCCGCGAATGGCCCACTCGCCTCGGCCTTGTCGCCGCCGGTCTCGGCATCGCCGTACTCCCCGAAGTCGCCGCGGCCGCGGTCCCCACCGGAGTCCGCATCGTCCACGTCGACGACCCCGCCTGGCTCGGCCGCGCCGTCGTCGCCGTCACGGCCCACGACCGCTCTCCCGAGGTGACGGCCACCGTGGGGGCGCTGCGGCACGAGGCCGCTCGGCTTCGTGCGGCGTCATGACGCTCACTCCTGACGGGAGTGAGCGGTCTTGTGCAGCAGGCGTCTGTCCAGGGTGGCAAGCATCTCCGTGCTGTAGTACGGATCCTTTCGGCACAACGCCTGTAGAGCTGAGGCCAGTTCGTTGATGACGTCTTCGTCCGTCACACCGCACCACTCCCGGTAGGCGTGGTCGAGGCAGGCGCGCGTGCTGGGGAGATCCCGGCGCGGCGGGGAGGCGTGGAACCGGGCGGCGGTCAGCCACAGCCGGGCGGAGAGAGCGTGGTCCGCGGCGATACGGGCGACGACGGCGCGTACCTCGATCCAGTGCGTGGCCTCGGCGGACTTGGCGCCGTGGACGCGGACGGCCTCGTTCTCCAGCCTTCTTATGGTGGCCTCGACCGCTCTGAAGCGTCCCCTGTGCGCTTCACGCCACAGGAAGGCGTGGATGTCGCCACCGGGTATGCGGTTCAGGGCGAGGAGTGGGTGCTGCGGAAAGGCGACGAGACCACGTACCTCGCCGGTGGTGTCCATGTCCGCGACGGTGTCCCTCGCCGGATCCGCGCGCCGCGCGTCCGCGACCACCACCGCGGTCACTCCCAGCATGATCATGAGCAGTCCCGGCCACGCTGTCGCGGTGGGCAGCTGGCCGAGCCACAGCCAGGCGATGGACGCGGCCATGGGCGCCTCCAGCAGCAGCAAGATGCTCACCGCAGTGGCCGGCGCCCGGCCGAGGACGAAATTGAGGGAGAACAGGCCGAGCAGCTGAGGAAAGAGCAGCAGACCCAGCAGGGCGAGCCAGGTGCCGGCGTCGAAGGCGAACAGAGGCGTTCCGGTGACGAGACAGAGGATCAGCAGCTCCACCGTGCACACCGAGGAACACAGCACCGAGTACACCATCGTGCTGACATCGGGGCGGGTCTGCTCGCTGAGCGCCGTGTAGCCGGCGAGTGCGATCGCGCCCGCGAGGGCGAGCGCGTCACCGACAAGCGCTTCGGTGCCCGCCCGCCCGTCCATACCGCTGGCGATCGCCGCACCCGCCACCGAGACGCCTAGGCCGGCCCAGGTCGCGCGGGGCAGCCGGTGGCCCTGGAGCGTCGAGATGAGGGCCTGCCAGACGGGCTGGGTGGCGACCAGGGCGGTCGCCATGGCGACGCTGGTCATCCGGGTGCTGGACATGAAGGTGGCGAAGTGCGCGGCCAGTGCCGTACCGGCGAGAGCACCCAGGAGAGCGCCTCGGCGTTGCTCCTTGCGCACAAGGAAGCGCTCGCCGCGGAAGACCTTCCTGAACTCGCGTCGGCGGATCAGCGCGACCACCGGTCCGAGGGTCAGGAGCCCCAGCGCGTTGCGGCCGAGCGCCAGCGCGAGCGCGGAGCCGGTGGCGAACGCGGTGAGCGGCGCGGTCGCGGAGAACGCGCCGACGGTCACCAGCACGGCGGTGAGGGAGATGGCATCAAGCTTGGTGCGCATGGCGCGGGGAACCTTCTTGCGACAAGGAATTGAAGGTGTTCAAGGAGTTCATGGACGACCGTCACAACCGGTCGGCGAGGTCGAGGTCGGCGGCGCGGCTCCGGCTAGTCCGGGCGCGGGCCCGCTTCTCCCGCGACCGTGCGCAGCAGCGGGCGGCTCGCCGCGCTCGCGCCGGCCAGACCCGCGAAGCCCAGCGCCAGGCAACCGGCGAGGAGCAGGGCGCTACGGCCGTCAAGGTGCGGGGCGCCCCCGGCGAGCGTCAGCGGCGCCGCGCAGAACAGCCCCGTGAGCACCGCGCCGCCCGCGAGCACGGCGGCCGGCAGCACCGACTCCGTACGCCTGGCCGTGTCGAGGACCCGCAACGGCGTGCCCGCGAGGTGCAGCAGGCCGTACGTGCGGCGGCGGTCCAGGACGGAGGAGGCGGCCGTGATGGCCGTGGAGGCGATGGCGATGGCGAAGCTCGCACCGAGCACGGCCAGTGTCACGAGGTGGAAGTCGCGGTCGAACTGGCGCGACTGCCAGTCGACGTCCGGGCCCGTGAGCGGGTACTGGCCGGGCACGAGGCCGGTGAGTGCGGCGCGCGCCGCGTCCAGTCGGCTCACGTCCTCGACGGTCGCGATGACTTGACGCTCGCCCCCGCTCCCCGCACCGGTGGCGACCCAGTCGTCGTTCGCGCCGACGGTGGCGTGGATGCCCGCGCGCTCCAGGCGCGCGGTGGCCTGCTGCCGTAC
This sequence comes from Streptomyces sp. NPDC048291, assembly GCF_043201715.1. Lineage (NCBI taxonomy): Bacteria > Bacillati > Actinomycetota > Actinomycetes > Kitasatosporales > Streptomycetaceae > Streptomyces > Streptomyces sp. NPDC048291. The sequence goes on along the minus strand of NZ_JBICZC010000006.1, from coordinate 558,217 downwards.
GGCGGCGACGCGCTCCTTCGGCACGGACAGTGCGAGCTGGTCCGCCCTGCCCCACGGTGAGCCGCCGCCGAGGCTGAACAGCGCGAAGAAACCGGCCACGAAGGCCGCCAGGGTCAGCGCCGACACCGCGCGCCACCCGGACTTGGGGTCGTCGAGCAGGCGGCGCCCCGCGAGGAGCGTCGCCGGTCGCCGCGCCGACCCGGCGACGAGAGCGCCGAGTACCCCGACCACCCAGGGACCGATGACGGACAGTGCGGCGAAGACGGCGGCGCAGCAGTAGACCACCGCGTCGATGTCCATCGACCTGCCCTTGGACAGCAGCCCGTAGCCGGCCAGTACGGCGACGAACAGCAGTGCGCGTACGGCCTTCAGACGGGGGGTGCGCGAGCGGCGTACGACTCCGAGCGGGCCCACGACCACCTGCCGTAGCCCCGCCAGCGCGCTGGCCGCCACCATCAGCACCACGCCGGCGAGTACGGCGAGCAGGACTCCCGTACCGACCCAGAGATCGGAGACGTACCAACTGCCGCCCGCCAGGGGGACCTCGGCCGCGAGCGGCAGCAGCACCGCATAGCCCAGCGCGCCCGCGACGGCCCCTACTGTGCCGGTCAGCGCCGCCTCGGCCACCGCGATCCCCGCGATCCGGCCCGGCGCGGCGCCCAGCAGCCGCAACGTGGCCAGCCGGGTGTCGCGACGGGAGACGGACAGCCTGGCCGAGGACGCGCCGAGCACGAGCAGCGGCACGATCAGCAGGGCCGTGGCGATCTTCACCAGCGCCTGGTACTGCGCACCGAGGCCGTCCACCGTGCGCTTCCCCGCGAAGTCCGTGACGGGCGTGGGCGTGACGATGTCCCCCGGACGGCGCGGGTCGGTGCCGCGCTTCACCGTCATCGCCGGGTCATCGGCGCGATACCCGACGACGGCCACCTTCTCGCCGGGGTCGACCAGCGCGGCGCGGCCGAGCGTGCCGGTCGTGCTCCTGCCGCCGGGCAGCCTGCCGAGCGCGGGCGAGGTCCATACCTCGCCCGGCTTCGGGAAGCGCGGCATACCGGGAGGCGCGGGCGCCTCGCCGCTCCGGCCCGGCAACGCCGCGACGTCGACGACGGTCACGGGCTCACCGCCGATGAAGGTGGTGCCCACCGCCTCGACGGCCACCGCGCGCGCGAGCCCGGCCTTGACAGGGGTGCGCCAGTCGGCGTGCGCGGCGCGTGAGCCGAAGCCGAGGTTGGCGCCGACGCACAGGAGCAGCAGGGTGGTGGAGATCGCCACGGCGGCGGCGGACAGCCCGGCGCCGAGCCGGCCGAGCCGGCCGCCGCCGCGGAGCAGCCGCCAGGTCAGTGTCCAGGTGGTGCGGTCCAGGGGCCTCGCAGTCCTCATCGCACGACTCCGCCGGTCACGGCGGACGGCACATCGGCCGTTACGCCGGTTCCGGCCGGTCCCGCGTCAGCATCCGCCTCCGCCGCTGCCCCCGCGTCCGCGCCCGCCTCCCGCACGATCCGCCCGTCCCGCACCTGCACCGTACGGTCGCACCAGCGGGCCACCGCCCGGTCGTGGGTGACCACGACCAACGCCGTGTTCTGCCTCCTGGTGACCTCCGTCAGCATTCGGATCACGTCCTGTCCGGTGGCCTGGTCGAGCGCTCCCGTCGGCTCGTCGGCGAAGACGACCTGGGCGCCCGCGACCAACGCCCTTGCGAGCGCCACCCGTTGGGCCTGCCCGCCGGACAACTGGCCGGGACGGCTGTCCTCCTTGCCCGCCAGGCCCAGCGGCGCGAACCACTGGCGCGCGCGCCGCTCCGCCTCGCGGCGCGCGGTACCGCCGAGCATCAGCGGGAGCGCCACGTTCTCCACGGCCGGCAGTTCGGGCAGCAACTGCCCGAACTGGAAGACGAACCCGAAGCGGGTACGGCGCAGCTCGCTGCGGTGCGGCTCGTGCAACTGGTCGATGCGCTCGCCGTTCAGCAGCACCTGACCGCTGTCCGGGCGCTCGATGTTCGCGAGGCAGTGCAGCAACGTCGACTTGCCGGACCCGGAGGGCCCCATCACGGCCAGCGACTCGCCCGCCCGCACGGCGACGTCCACGCCGTCGAGCGCGCGGGTGGATCCGGTGGGCCCAAAGGACTTGGTCAGTCCGATGCCGCTCAGCACGGGCGGCGAAGAGGTGTTGTTCATGTGGTCCAACATCCGCTTCCGGCAAGGCCCGTCACCTCGGTCGGCCGACCGGTTCGGAGCCGCCGCGTCGTCCTTTCGGCCGAGGCCGTACGACGGGGGCCGCCCATACGCTGCGGGATGTGCGAGACGCGAGAGACACAGACGATCACCCCCGGAACTCCCCGCTGCCCCACCGCACCGCCCTCGCCGCACTGGGGGTGGTCATGGCGCTGTTGTGGGTGGTCGACGTGGCCGGCGTCGCGTCCGGCGCCGGACTCGACGGCGGCGGCGCGTGGGGGAGGCTGGCACCGGGCCTCGTGGCGGCCGTCGCGCTGCTGCTGCCCGGCAGGCGTCTCGCGCCGGCCTGGGGCGCGGGTGCCGCGGTGCTCGTCTCCTGGACGGTGACGCTGGTCTTCTTCACGTCCGTGACGTCGTCGCTGCCGGTCGGCTGGGGCCTGCTGGAAACGGTGTGCCTGCTGCTTCTGCTGGTGCGCACCACGAGAGACGTACCGAAACCCTGGCTGTCCGCCACGCTGGGCACCGCACTCGCCTCCGCCGTGATCGCGGCCCCGATGCGGATGGACGACGAGAGCGGCAACGTCTACTTCTCGTTCCTCCTGATCTTCTTCACGGGCGGCGCCGTGGGCATCGGTTCCTACCTCCGCAGCCTCGACGAGCGCCGGAGCCGTGCCGTCACCGAGACGCGTCAGAACGAACGTCTGGAACTCGCCCGCGAACTGCATGACTTCGTCGCCCACCACGTCACGGGCATCGTCGTCCAGGCCCAGGCGGCCCAGGCGATCCGCGAGATCGCGCCTGAGCAGGTGGATCCGCTGCTGCGCGGCATCGAGCGGGCCGGGGGCGAGACCCTGCAGTCGATGCGCAAGCTGGTGCGCGTGCTGCGCGACGACAGCACCCGGGCGGTACGGCCGGGGGAGCTCTACGCCGAACTGGGCGAACTGGTCGCCACGTTCTCCGAACGTGACGCCCCCGCCACCCTCCAGGTCGCGGCCGAGGCCCGGCAGGCGCGGCCGGCCCCCGAGGTGGAGACCTCCGTGCGCAACGTCGTGCGCGAGGCGCTGACGAACGTACGCCGCCACGCGCCGGGATCACCGTCCGTCTCCGTACGGGTCGCCCTGTCGGACGATGCCGGCGATCACGGCACTCACGGCGACAGCGGCGATCGCGTGGCTGCCCGGCGGCTTCGGGTCGAGGTGCACAACGCACCATCGCCCCGGCCGGTGGCGCCGAACGCCGAACCGCTCGGCGGGCGCGGCGGCCTCGGTCTCATCGGGCTGACCGAACGCGCCGAGGCCGTCGGCGGCACGCTCCACGCGAGCCGGGCCGAGGACGGCGGCTGGAGACTGACGGCGGAGTTCCCGCTGCGCGGCGCTGTGGCAGGATCCCCCGCATGACCAACGCCATCGGCAACGGACCTGCCGTCAGCGTCCTGATAGCCGACGACCAGGAAATGGTCCGCACAGGCTTCCGGTTGATTCTCCAGGCACAGCCCGGCATCGAGGTCGTGGGCGAGGCGGCCGACGGCGCGGAGTGCGTGGACCTGGCCAGGAGGCTGCGCCCCGACGTGTGCCTGGTCGACATCCGCATGCCGAAACTCGACGGGCTGGAAGTGACCCGGCTGCTCGCGGGTCCGAAGGCCGTCGATCCGCTGCGTGTGGTGGTCGTGACCACCTTCGACCAGGACGACTACGTCTACGGGGCGTTGAGCAACGGTGCCTGCGGGTTCCTGTTGAAGGACGCCGGCCCCGGACTGCTGGTGGAGGCCGTACGGGCGGCTGCGCGCGGCGACGCGCTGATCTCGCCCTCCGTGACCGTACGGCTCCTGAAGCGGATCGGTGGACAGCGGCCCGCCGCCGGTGGCGAGGTGTCGTCCGGCCCGCTGACGGAACGGGAGTTGGATGTGGCCCGGCTGGTCGCCGACGGACGGACCAATCAGGAGCTCTGCGCCGAGCTGTGCGTCTCGCTCTCCACCGTCAAGTCCCATCTGACCAACATCCAGGTCAAGTTGGGGGCACGGAACCGCGTGGAGATCGCGGCCTGGGCATGGCGCTGCGGCGTGGTCGGCGACCGCTGAACCCTGTTCACTTCTCCAGGCCGTAGTCGAAGCTCACCCGGTCGCCGTGCACTCCGGTCACGGAGATCAGCATCGTCTTGCTCTCGCCCTTGAAGACGGCGGTGCACCTCACGGTGTAGTCCATCTTCGCGCGCAGCCCGCTCGGGCAGCTCACGGACTGCGGGCCGTCCTGGACGAAGGGGATACCGTAGTTCTCCTTGGCCAGCTTCTCGACCACCGTGCGCGAAACCGTGTGATCCGCTCCGTCCGCGGTCGCGACCGACGAGTTGTCGAACACGTTCCACGCCGTCACCACGCCTGCCGCCAACACAGTGGCGGCGGCCAGGGCTATGACGATGCGCTTCATGAGGTGCTCCTTCGATTCCTCGACGGCCGGACCCTACCGGCTGTTCCTCCCAGAGCCTCCTCTGCCACCTGCTCAACTGCCTCGGCACAACGGCCGGTTGTGACTCCCGAGCCCCGGCCGAAAGGACGACCGGGGGTGCCGTGCCCGGGTGAACGCGCCCGGTTCTGGGCCGGGTTCCTGGCCGTGGGCCGAGCGGCGGGCGTACCCGTCGGTCTTGGGCGGGTTCGGGCGAGGGCGTCCTGGTGGCGCATCCCCATGCGGTGGGCGTAGTCGCCGAGGGCGACGCGAACGCATCCGTAACTTGATGCCAAGTACAGGGTGAGACCGTCGTCCGGCGGTCGGAGACGGAGATTCCGTGAAACCGGATACCCGGCAACACGAGGAACGCGACGACGGCGCCCTCGACCGTGACGGCGACGCCCAGCTGACACGGTCGGCGGCGGGGGACGCGGCAGCCTTCACCCCGCTGGTGGAGTCGTTCTCGCCCGCCCTGCACGGCTACTTCGCCCGGCGCGGCGGACGATCTGCTGGCCGAGGCGTGGTTGCAGGCGTTCGCCGCGCGCCGCACGTTCGACCCCTCGCGCGGCTCTGCGCGGGGCTGGCTGTTCGGGGTGGCACGCAACGTACTGGCCCAGCACCTGCGGCGGGCGGGGCGGCAGGAGGCCGTACCGGTTGTGGAGATCACCGATCCCTGGCAGGCGGTGGACCAGCGGCTCGACGCGGCCGCGCTGGCCCCCGCGCTGCGCCGGGCACTGGCCGAACTGCCCATGGAAGAGCGCGAGGTGCTGCTGCTCGTCAGCTGGGAGCAGCTCACCCCCGCCGAGGCGGCCACCGCCGTGGGCATCCCGGCGGGCACCGTCCGCTCGCGGCTGCACCGGGCACGGGGCCGGCTGCGCGAACGGCTCGGGCCGACACGCCCCGCCGGACAGCATCTGAGCGTGACGGGAGACATGGCATGAGCGCGTACGACGACGTGGAGCGGACCGGCATGAGCAACCAGGACGTGGAGGAGACCGGCATGACCGAGCGGGCGGTGTTGCTGGACTTCCCCGGCGCCGATGAACTGGTGGCCGCGGGGCGGGTCGAGCCGCCGTCGGCACAGGCGCTGGCCAGGGCGCTGGAGGGGATCGAGGCGGCGGTGGCCGTGCAGGAGGCCGGGCACGCCGCCCAGCGCGAGCGGGGCGCTGTGGTGACCGCACCGCTGCGGGGGATGTCGGGGCGCCGCCGGGTCCTCGTCGGCCTGTTCACCGCCGCGGCGGTCGCGGCCGGCGCGGTGACGTACGCGAACACCGGTGAGGCACCCACGGACACGGGCACGCGGAGCGAGGCGCGCGCGGACACCGCGTCCGTCTTCCTCGACGACATCTCCACGGTGGCCGCCACCCGGTCGGTCTCCTCGGGGAAGTACTGGAAGACGCACCTGACGGTCGGCGACTCGTACCTCTCGCAGTCCATGGACTTCTACGTCGTCAACGACGGCAAGGCGTACAAGAAGGGGCGCCGGCCCGACTGGCAGCTGGGGCCGAAGGACCTCGACTGGAAGTCCCTGGACCAGCTGACCACGGACCCGGCGAAGCTGCTCCAGTTGCTCCAGACTCCGCCGAGGCCCGACAGCATCTCCCCGTTCGACCAGGCGGTCACCCTGCTCGGCGAGTCCCCGGCGAGCCCGAAGCTGCGGGCAGGGCTGTTCAAGGCGATGGCGGGGCTGAAGGGCGTCGAACTCGTCGGGACCGTCAAGGACAGCACCGGGCGCAGCGGGACCGCCCTGGAGTTCGCGGAGGCCAAGAGCGTCGGCCGGGTGATCGTCGACCCGAAGACGAGTTCCGTTCTGGAGTACACCTTCACGTGGACGGCGGGAGCCAGCAAGGGCAAGGTCACCCATCAGACCTTCCTGGCGGTGGGCTTCACGGACAGGATCGGCTGACACCGGACCGGCGGGGCGGTCCTCGAACGGCCGTCGTTCTTTTGGCCGAGGTTCGGGGGCCGCTACCGGCCGTTGTACCGAGGCAGTGGCGCGGGGTGGGAGAGGAAGCTCTGCGGAGAAGAGCCGACCAAAGCGTCGCGGGCGGAGCAGCACGGGTTGAAGCAGGGGTTGAATCCAACATCAACTAGCCCTTTTCACAAGGATGTTGGGATACTCTCACGCTGACCGACATCAGTCGCCACACGACGCACATGTCACGCGAGAGTCCGGGATTCCCATGTCTGTCCCCCAACCCCGCCGGTCCGACGCGCTCGCCTACGCGGCGGCCGGCATGGAGCCCCCGTCGCCGGTCCCGCTCAGGAAGAACGACCCCGTTCGGGTCGGCCCGTACGTCCTGATGTCGGTGCTGGGCAGTGGGGGGATGGGCCGGGTCTATCTGGGCCAGGACACCACCGGCGGGTCGGGCCTGGCCGCCGTCAAGGTGATCCGGCCCGAATACGCGGAGGACCCCCAGTTCCGCAAGCGCTTCGAGCGCGAGGTCGGTGCACTGGACCGCGTCCAGGGGGCGCACATCGTACGGCTGCTCGGCAGCGGCTGCGACGAGGACCTGGTGTGGGTGGCCACCGAGTACGTCCCCGGGCCCACCCTCGCCGAAGTCGTCGACGCCCGGGGACCGATCGACGCGCCGGCCGCCTGGCGGCTGCTGGCCGACCTGGGGCGTGCGGTCGAGGCCATCTGGCGCGCGGGGATCGTCCATCGTGACCTCAAGCCGTCCAATGTGATCCTGGCCGCCGACGGCGCCCGGGTCATCGACTTCGGTGTCGTCCAGGCCACCGACGGCACCTCGATCACCGTCACGGGCCAGAACGTGGGAACGCCGGCCTTCATGTCCCCGGAGCAGGTCAGGGGCAAGGAGGTGACCGCCGCCTCCGACATCTTCGCGCTGGCCTCCGCCCTCGCCTACGCCGTCACGGGGCACGCGCCGTTCGGCGACGGCACGGGGGTCGACGTCCTGCACCGGGTCGCCTTCGAACCGCCGAAGGAACAGGTCCTCGAAAAGGTGGCGGCTGTCGATACCTCTCTGGCCGCGTTCATCCGCACCTGTCTGAGCAAGGAACCCGAAGCCCGCCCGTCACCGGACACAGTGTTCCGGACCGCCATCGGACACCAGTTGCCCGCACCGGCCGAGCGGCCACCACGGTCCGCGCCGCAGAAGCCCTTGCGCGACAGCCGACCCGCCGCCTCCGCGCCGCCCGTGGACCCGCCCGCCGACCCCGCCGCGTCCGCCACTCCTGCTACCCCTGCTCTGGGAAAACGCAGGAAGCTCATCGTGGGCGCGGCAGCCGCGGCGGGCGTCCTGGCCGCCGCGGCCGTCACCGCGGCGCTGTTGTCGCCGGGCCACTCCAGCGCGACAGCCGACCCCGGACCCGGTGCGTCGGCGATCACGACGGACAACCCGGCGGCCACGCCCAGCAGTTCACCCAAAGACACACCGACATCCAGCCCGTCGAAGGCGGACCGGGCGGTGAAGCAGTCGCCGAGTTCGGCGGTCACGAAGGACCCCACCGGCCAGGACTCCGGTACAGCGGACCTCCGTACCGCCGCATGCCCCGCCGAGCTCGCGTCGGGGGCCGGCGGCGCCTGCGTCAAGGCCCTGCAGTTGCTCCTGGCCGATCACGGTCTCTATGTCCCGGTCGACGGAGAGTTCGACGCGGCGACCGTCGCCGCGGTGAAGGCATTCCAGACCGAGGCCGGCCTCACCCCCGACGGGAAGGCCGACACACAGACCAGGAAACTCCTGTACGCCCTGGACCGCGGAACCGTCCGGGCCGGCTCGGTCACGGTGACGGAGAGCGTCAACGCCAACTCGGTCCCGCGATGCCTCGACAACCGTGGGTCGAACGCCCAGGTGTGGGCGTGCAATGCCACGGCCGCCCAGAAGTGGGCGTTGTATCGCGTGCCCGGCCAGGACTCCCAGTACCTCGTCGTCAACCGGGGCAGCCATCTCTGCCTGGACGCCGACGCCGGCACGATCGGCCAGAACGGCCAGAAGGTCCAGGTCAGGAGCTGCGACGGACTCAGTGCCCAGCGATGGCGGCTCGGCAGCGGCGGAACGCTGGTCAGCGCCCCGGACGGCCTCTGTCTCGACGCCGATGCCCCCACCTCCGGACAGGACGGCCAGCCCGTACAGGGCTGGGGATGCGCGGGCAGCGTCAACCAGGTGTGGAACTGGTCCTGAGGGCCCCGCCGCCGAAGTACGGCCGAAGAGCCGTCGCCACTGCCCCACCGTCGCGGCGGCGGCCGGCTACCCCGCCGCCGTCCTTGCCGCACAAACCGCACCGCGGCCCGGGGCCCCAGGCCGCAGAGACGTCGGTGCCCCGATGGTCCCTCGCCGAGCACCCGGCCGCACGGCCGACACGACAGCGCCTCCGGGGCAACGCGTTACGACCACTCCGGCCGGGCCTGTCACTGCCGGTACGGATCGCACCGGCCGTCGCGGTCGGCACTGCGCCACAGGCGTGTCCGCCGCGGCTTTCCCATGGCGGAAGGCCAGATGACCCCCGGCGGCCGGCCACCGGACCCAACACCACGGCCCATGCCTCCGGCCTTGGCCTACCCCGCGGGTCCGCGCCACTCAGCCGATCCAAGCCCTTCCCCGACGTCTCGGCTGCCCTTGGCCAGGGCAGACCCCCTGCCGGCATGCTCGACCTGGTCCTCGCCGCCACAGTGAACATATCGCCGCCGCCCATGACACCGCCGCGTTCCCTCCCCTTCGACCATCGCGATGTCCGCGCCGTTCGACCATCGGCCCGCCGCGAGGCATCCTGGTCCTGTCCGACGACGTACCACTCCGATGCGGCCATTCGCCGGCGAAGTCCCGGCTGCCGCAGGGGACGTCGGTAATCATCGCTTCCGCGACGCACGAAGACGCCCTTCTGCAGTACCGAGGGAAACGCAGGCTGAGAGCTCGCAGGTGCGGCCGACGCGGCCGGCATATCGAAACCGCAGGTCAGAGGCTCCGTTCGATGCCAGTACCGGTGAGCCTGCCATAGCCATCGAGAACTCGTGCCCTCCGCGTGCCCGATCTTCGTGCCCTTCCAGGCCGATCCGGCTGAACATCCCCTCACGAAAACACAAGCCCCAGGCCGCTGACCTGGGGCTTCAAAAAGAGCGGGTGACGAGAATCGAACTCGCGCTCTCAGCTTGGGAAGCGACGGCGCTTGGGCGACTGCAATGCCTCTGACCTGGCTATACGCCGATTCCGCGACAGCTTCGCCAGGGCCGGAGGAGCCACTGTTGACCGTGGTTGTCCGCTCTTATGGGCACGCTATGGGCACGACGCCGCAGTAGGGCTGGCCAACGAGCCGGAACGGCCTCCCTGATGATCTGCGCCTGATGACACGCAGCAAGACTCAACGCAGCCGTTGCGGTCGCATATAGCCGCCGAACTTCAGTTGCACGTCCAGACGGCCACGAAATGTCGTCTCGACCCTACAGACCTCGACCTCGGCAACGAGCAGTCTGATGTCAGGGATGCCAGGCACACCGTGGCTCAGGAGCGTGCAGTGCGACCAGTTGGGCACTGACCCCGGTGCCGATCCAGGGGAGCCCAGCGCCTGAGGTCAGGGGGCTGTGTGATGCGGTGGTTCGCCGTGGGATGCACCGCTGTCTTGGGGCTGGGTGTTGCTCGCTTGTTGCTTCGGCAGATCCGGGGACTTCTGTCGGATGTTGGGTCCATCGTCCGCGCGTGGCGTGACCTTGTACGTACGGTGCGAGGCCCGGCGACGATCCGTGGCGGAACACGTCGACGTCGGCACTGACGCGGCACCCCCTCGGGCGGTGCGACGTGGGCGACCTTCCTCAACATCTATCACCCGTAAGGCAGACATCCACTCGTTCACTCGCTGGCGCCGGGTGAGGCTGACAGGATCGCCGTCCGCCGTGACGCCGGGCTGGAAGAAGCGAGGGCAGACGCAGATCTCCCAAAGCGCCGAGGCCAAGCCCGTGCAGCCGGGTGCGCCCGGTGGAGATGCGTGGGTGAGGAATTCCCGGTGCTGAACATGCGATCAGGGAGGCGCGTGTTCGCTGATCAATCCCGCCGACAGCGGCCCCCTCAGGCAGCTGGCCACCTGACTGTCGGCGCCCGTTCCGGGAGATCACGAAAAGCATCAGAGGTGATGCCGACTTCGGTCTCCGCGGCGAGCAGCCTGATGTCGGAGGTGAGGGGCACTCAGAGCTCCCCAGGGCTCCGAGACTCAGAGGTCCCATCCTTCAGAAAATCACTCATCTCGGGAATTCGGCTGATGAGGCGTCAGGTCGACTGTTAGCGTCCACAAACGTCACACGGGGATACAAATACCCCGTCCGCACCAACCGTTCAGGACAACTGTGAAGATCAAGCGAGTGCGCATCGAGAACTTCTGCTGTCTGCACAAGGTGGACGTGTCCTTCGAGGAAATAACCTCCTTCATCGGCCCGACAGGGGTTGGCAAGTCCACCGTGCTCCGAGCGCTCGACTGGTTCTTCAACGGCGAAAAAGGGGTGGCCCTGAGCGACGACGACATCCACTCGGCGGCCGAGGACGGCCGCATCTCCGTGGAGGTGGAGTTCGACGGGCTCACCGATCACGACCGTCAGACCCTCGGGCGGTACGCGCCCGAAGGCGCCGCGAGTGTGAGCGTCTGGCGGACCTGGCAGAACGGTGAGGACAAGATCACGGGCAAGGCGCTCGCGTACACACCGTTCGAGGAGGTGCGCAAGAACGACAAGGCCATGGAACTTCGCCGCGCCTATGACCACTTGAGGGAGAGCGATCCGAGCCTGGGGCTGCCATCCGCCGGCACCAAGGACAAAGTCCTGGACGCAATGCTCAGTTGGGAGTTGGACAACCGCAACCGACTCACCGAAGCGGAGGTCGAAGACACGCACTTCTTCGGCTTCGCCGGGCAGAGCAGGCTCGCCCAACTGATCGACTTCGTGTTCGTCTCCGCCGACCTGCGGGCGTACGAGGAGGCTGACGATCAGAAGGCCACGGCACTCGGCCGCATCCTCGACCACGCGGTGGACCGCTCGCAGGCGAACGAGCAGCTCGGAGAGATCGAGGAAAATGCCCATCTGGCCCGGCAGGAGGTGCACGCCAAGGTCTATGGACCTGTGCTGGACGAAGTGTCGGCCGCCCTCTCCGAAGAGGTCTCGAAGTTCACCACCGGACGTGAGGTGGTAGTGACTCCCACGGTACAGGCGCCCAGACCGGCCAGAACCACCTTCCAGGTGAGCATCCGGGATGGCGCGGCCCACACTTCGGTGCACCGGCAAGGGCACGGCTTTCAGCGCGCTCTGATCATCGCGGCGCTGAAGTACCTGGCTGATCGAAGGCGTCCGGCCGACGGGATGCGGACGTTGTGCCTGGCGATCGAGGAGCCCGAACTGTTCCAGCATCCCCCTCAGGCACGGACCTTCGCGAAGGTGCTTCGCGAGCTGGTCGCCGCGTCGCCGCAAGGGCGTACGCAGGTCATGTACGCGACCCATAATCCGGTCTTCATCGACCCGAAGGGCTACCACCAGATCCGCCGTCTTTGCCGCGCTGGCGGTGTGGAGCATCCCGCTACCGAGGTGTGGCAGGCCACGGAGGAGGACCTTTGCCGGGCCCTCGACGGACTCGTAGACAAGAAGTCGATCCGCAGCAGGACCGAGGGAACGCCGGGAGGTGCGCTGGCTGAGGGCTTCTTCGCCCACGCTGTGGTGCTGGTCGAGGGCCGCGGGGACGAGGGTGTGATCAATGGCTGCGCCGAGCGGTCCGGGATCAACCTGGGCGCGGAGGGCATCAGCATCATCGAGGTGAACGGCAAGGACAACATCATGATCTCCGATGCGCTCTTCAGCGCCTTGGGCGTGCCGTGCTATTAGTGGAAGGCACCCGGCGGCATCGGTCAGGGTGTCGTCGTCGGGTAGCTCGCACCAGCCGCCGAACCAACTGTCGGGGATCTCCAGACCGGGCGCGACGAGCCACGAGTTGGCAGAGAGGTGCCGTACCGGCAGTTCGTGCCAGTGTCCTGCGGTGCCCGTAGCGATGGCGTAGTACAGGCGGCCGTTGGTCCTGTCGTAGAGCACCGGACCGGTCGGAGCGCCGGTCGCCCGCAGGTGGGCGAGGACCAGGAGGCCGACCTCGGCGGAGGTTCGTACCAGGTCCCAGCCGTCGCCGACCTTCAGCAGACGCAGTCCGGGCGTGTCTTCGACCGTGGGCGCACGTCGCAGTGCGTCACGAACGGACGTCATGTGATCCTCCGTGGCCGGAGGCCGGCGCCTGTGCCCGGGGATGTTTCGGGCCCCTTCGTCGGTGTGAAGGATCGGACCACGAGCGGGCGGGTGCCTGTAGCTGTTATCTGCCGCCTTCGCTCGGCACCGACGCCTTTGGGGCCGAGATGACTGAGGGCGGGGACCACCACGCCGTAAATGTCGGGCAGTTGGAGAGCATCGATTAGTCCGACGAAAGCGGCTGAGCGGACGGTCACCGTGGCGTCGCGGTCGGTGAAGACGCCGCCGAGGGTCAGTTCGTGCCGACGGCAGTATTCGGTGAGGCAGTCGACGAGTGCCGCGTGGCGGGGCAGGCCACCGGTGATGTGCCGCAGGTAGCCGAAGACCTGCGGGAAGGCGACGGGGCGGCGCTCGGTGATGAGTTCGTCGTCCATGACCACAGCGTCGGCCGCTGCGTACGGCCTCGAAATGACCTGCTGTTGCACTTCCGTTGCACTTCGCGCCCCAGGCCGTCACTGAGAGTGCTTCCATACGTGACAGAGGGAGGTCGTCCGTGGTCAGCGTGCAGCAGTGGACTGGTCGGGAGGCGAGTGCCTTGCGCGCCGCCCTGCGCATGAGCACCCGCGCCTTCGCCGAGCACCTCGGTGTCGCGCTGCGCACCGTGGCCAAGTGGGAAAGCCTCGGCACGGAGACCCGGCCCCGACCGGATACGCAGGCCATTCTCGACACCGCGCTGTCCCGCGCGGACACCGCCGCCCATGCTCGGTTCGACGCGCTGCTGTTCCCTGAGCGGAAGGCCGCACGGCCGGCGGACTACGAGACCTGGACCGAGGACATAGAACGCGCCGTGGTCTGCGTCAGCCGCCAGGACTTCCCCTTCGCCTCGACCCTGCTGAACCGCTGGCTGGGCGGCCACGACCCGCACGAACTCGACGACAAGGGCCTCTACCTGTACGGCCGTTCCCTCGTGCTCCTCGGTGATGTGCAGCGTGACCAAGGGACGATCCTCGGTCCGCTGTCCGCACGCCAGTCCTACCTGACCGCGCGCCATGTTCTCCGAACTCGACATCCCCCGTCGTCTGGCCCAGATCGAGCTGTCCCTCGCCGTCGTACAGGAGATGTCGGGCCAGCTCGACGCGTCCGCCCACTGGTACGAGCAGCTCGCCGCAGACGAGCGCCTCAGCAGGCGTGACCGGGCCCGGGCACGCCTGTGGATCGGGACGGCCCTGAGCAAGGAGGGCAACAACGCATACGCCACCACGGTCATGACAGCCGCCACCCGCGAGTTCGAGGAACTCGGCGAGCCGGAGGACTGGTCGGTCGCCCACCAGAAACTGGCCCTGGCCCATCGCGGTGCCGGCAACCTGACCCAGGCCCTGCACTGCATCGACATCGCACGCACCACCGGCACGGTCGACTCCCCCATGCAGCGGGTGCGGGTGGACACCGCGTACGGGCACATCCTTCTGTCGGATGCAGCGACCCGGAATGATGGGCTGTCCGTCCTCGACCAGGCGGCACAGGTGGCCCGACAGTACGGGCTGAGCCACCAGCTGCGCAGCATCGAGGGCATCCGAAAGGGCCAACAGGGATGAGCCAGGGAGTGCCAGTGCCGGAGCACGAGCAGCGCCAGATCACCGACGAGCAGTTCCACGACGCGACGCTGATCTGGAACTACCACCAGATGGGACACGAGCCGCGGCCCTGCTCGGCGGCGATCGGCCTCGGCAGCCACGACCTCGGAGTGGCCACCACGGCCGCGGACCTCTACGGCGCCGGTCTCTTCCCGGTCCTCGTCTTCAGCGGCGGCAACAGCCCCACCACCCGAGCCCGCTTCCCGCGCGGCGAAGCCGTGCACTACCGCGAGCACGCGCTGAGCCTGGGCGTGCCGGACGAGGCGATCCTGGTCGAGGCGAAGGCAGCGAACACCGGCCAGAACATCACCCTCTCCCGTGAGCTGCTGACCGCGGCCGGCATCACGGTCGACTCACTGCTGCTGATCTCCAAGCCGTACATGGAGCGCCGTTCCTACGCGACCTGCCGAAAGCTGTGGCCGGAGGTGGAGGTCGTGTGCGCCTCCGAGCCGCTGGAACTGGACGACTACATCAAGTCCATCGGCGACGAGAAGCTCGTCGTCGACATGCTCGTCGGTGACCTGCAGCGGGTGATCGAGTACCCGAAGCTCGGCTTCGCCGTCGAGCAGGAAGTACCGGGGGATGTTCATGACGCTTACGAGCGCCTCCTGGGCGCCGGCTTCGACAGCCGCCTCATCAGCGACTGAGTCACCCTGCGCCGGCCCGCCGTCGGGAGGGGTCTGCGCGATCCATCAGCCGAACCTGTTCCCACGGCTGTCCACGTTGGCGAAGCTCTTCGCCGCCGATCGCTGGATCGTCCTGGCCGACGTGCAGTTCGCCCGGCGCGACTACCAACATCGAGCCCGGCTGGCCGCCCTGGACGACCCTGCGCGGCAACAGTGGCTCACCCTCCCTGTTCACCTTCCTCATGGACGCCCAACGCTGATCCGACACAGGCACGGTTGGTCGATCAGCGTCGGGCTCGACGGAGAGTCGAACTGCTCGTGCGCCAGTTTTACGGTCGCAGCGCCCACTGGGATGCGGTGTCCGAGGTACTTGGCGCGGTCTCGGACGCGTTCGATGTCTCCGACCACGTAGCCGACCTCGCGAAGATGTCGACGACGGCCCTGCTCACCGCACTCGGCTGGTCAGGCGAAGTGATCGACAGCAGCCAGATCCCGGCCCGTCCAGGCCGGTCCGACCGCCTTGCCGACCTGGCCGCGGCCACCGGCAGCACCGGCTACCTGTGCGGCACCGGCGGTCTGCGTTACCTCGACGCGCGTCCTTTCGACGCCGCAGGCATCCCCGTGCTGTTCTTCCACACCCCTGTGAATACGAACGACCCGCTCTGGCACCGATCCCGGCGAATCAGCAGCCTCTGGGCCCTCAGCAAGATCGGGCCTCGGGAACTCGCGAACCAACTGGCAGTGCATCGAGACACTCACCGTCCTGGAGCCCATACGTGACCGAACCGACCGCCCCGCAGAAGAAGCCCTTCCTCTACGTCGTCGTCTGCGGCTGCGGCATCGCCGGGGACGTCGGCAAACTGATCACCGCAGCGCAGGAACGACACTGGAACGTCGGCGTCATCGCCACTCCCCGGGGACTCGGCCTCCTCGACACCGAAGCCGTCCAAGCCCAGACCGGCTCCCCGATCCGCTCGGCCTGGCGCACACCTGGCGAGGCCCGACCCCTGCCGCCGGCAGACGCGATCACCGTCGCCCCGGCCACCTTCAACACGATCAACAAGTGGGCCAACGGCATCTCCGACACCCTCGCCCTGGGCATCCTCTGCGAGGCGTACGGCATGGGTATCCCCGCCGCTGTCCTGCCGTACCTGAACTCGGCCCAGGCCGCCCATCCCGCGTATCGCCGGAGCCTGGACCACTTGCGCGATATGGGCGTGCTCATCGGCTCGTACGAACCGCACCGTCCAAAAGCCGGAGGCGGGGCGGACCGCTTCCGCTGGGAGGAAGCACTGGACCTGCTCGCTCCGAAGCTGCATGCGACTGCTTGATCGGCGCCGCCGTGCCAACGGCCCGACCCGTAGCTGGAGGAGGACGTGCTCTGCTGCCGCCTCATGCTGCGAGGCCAGGGCCTGTCCGGACAGCGGGGAGTGGGACCGGACAGGCCCTGGGGATGGGGGGTGGTGGCTCGGCTACACCGTGAGCCAGACGGCCTGGTCCGGGGCCAGGCGGTTGTCCTCGACGGGACCGCTGGTGAGCAGGATCGAGGCGTGTGCAGGTAGCTGGTACGGCTCGGTGGAGAGGTTCACCACGCAGATGAAGCCGGGCTCGCGGCGGAAGGCGAGGACTCCGGCCGGGGTGTCGTCCAGCCAGGTGAGGGTGCCGTCGCCGAGGGCGGGGTGTTCGCGGCGTATGCGGAGGGCGGTGCGGTAGAGCTCCAGCATGGAGGCGGGGTCGCCGGTCTGGGCCGCCACGGTGCGGGGTGCCCAGTCGGCGGGCTGGGGCAGCCAGGGGGAGGCCGTGGCGTCGGCGGCGCTGAAGCCGTAGGGGGTGGTGGTGCCGGACCAGGGGATCGGGACGCGGCAGCCGTCGCGGCCGCGTTCGGTGTGGCCGGAGCGTTCCCAGACAGGGTCCTGGAGGACGGCCTCGGGGAGATCCTCGATCTCGGGGAGGCCGAGTTCCTCGCCCTGGTAGACGTAGGCGCCGCCGGGGAGCGCGAGGGTGAGCAGGGCGGCGGCGCGGGCGCGACGGGTGCCGAGTTCGAGGTCGGCGGGGCTGGCAGGGACGTAGGACTCGTTGGCCAGCCACTTCTTCGCGGCCCTGCGGCCGTAGCGGCTGGCGTGGCGCATGACGTCGTGGTTGGACATGACCCAGGTGGCCGGGGCACCGACCGTGCCGAGCATGGCGAGGGTGTCGTCGATGACGGCGCGCAGGTCCTTCGCGTCCCAGTCGGTCATGAGGAAGTCGAAGTTGAAGGCGGTGTGCAGGCCGTCCTCGCGGACGTAGGCGGCGAGGCGTTCGGGGGTGTCGGTCCACGCCTCGGCGACGAAGGAGCGGTCGCCGGGGTACTCGTCGGCGAGCTTGCGCCAGGAGCGGTAGATCTCGTGGACCTCGTCGCGGTCCCAGAAGGGGTGCGCACCACCGTCACGGTCGGCCAGGTCGGGGAGTTCGGGGTCCTTGACCAGGCCGTGGGCGACGTCGATGCGGAAGCCGTCCACGCCCCGGTCGAACCAGAACCGCAGGACGGACTCGAACTCCGCATGGACCTCGGGGTGCTGCCAGTTGAGGTCGGGCTGCTGCGGGGTGAAGAGGTGGAGGTACCACTCGCCGTCGGGCACCCGGGTCCAGGCCGGGCCGCCGAAGCGGGAGTCCCAGTCGTTGGGCGGGAGGGAGCCGTCCGGGCCGCGTCCGGCGCGGAAGACGTACCGCTCGCGCTCGGGGCTGCCGGGGCCTGCCGTCAACGCCTGCTGGAACCAGGCCGCTTGGTCGGAGGAATGGTTCGGGACGATGTCCGGGATGATCCGGATCCCGTGCGCGTGCGCTTCCTCGATGAGCTGCTCCGCTTCGGCGACCGTGCCGAACAGCGGGTCGATCTCGCGGTAGTCGGCGACGTCGTAACCGTGGTCGGCCTGGGGGGACGTGTACCAGGGGTTGATCCACAGGGCGTCCACGCCGAGGGACTTGAGGTACGGGAGCCGGGAGCGGATGCCGGCGATGTCGCCGACGCCGTCGCCGTTGCCGTCGGCGAAGCTGCGGATGTAGACCTGGTAGATGACGGCGCTGCGCCACCAGGGCGTGGTGGTGGGGGGCACGGGTCCTGCTCCTTGTGTGTCTGCTGAGGGGGTCACTTGGCCGCGCCGGCGGTCAGTCCGGCGACGATGCGGCGCTGGAAGATCAGCACCATGACGACCAGCGGGATGGTGACGAGGACGCCGGCGGCCATCTGGCTGCCGAACGGGGTCTCGTACGTCGTGGCGCCGGTGAACTTCGAGATGGCGACCGGTGCGGTCTGCATCTGGGGCTTATTGGTCATCGTCAGGGCGATGAGGAACTCGTTCCAGGCGGCGATGAAGGTGATGATCGCGGTGGTGAAGATGCCGGGCGCGGCGAGCGGCATGATGACCCTGCGGAACGCCTGGCCGCGGGTGCAGCCGTCGATCATGGCGGCGTGTTCCAGTTCGTCGGGCATCTGCCGGAAGAACGTGGTCAGGTTCCACACCGCCAGCGGCAGCGCGAAGGACATGCTCGGCACGATCATCGCCTGGTAGGTGTTGATCCAGCCGATGTCCGTGAACAGCTTCAGCAGCGGGACCACGATCGACACCACCGGGAACATGGAGGTGGCGATGATCAGGGTCAGGATCAGCCGCTTGCCCGGGAACTCCAGGCGGGCCATCGCGTACGCCGTGAAAGTGGCCAGCAGCAGGGACAGCGCGGTCGTGATGCCGGCGACGACCAGGCTGTTGAGGAGTGCGCGGGGGAAGCCCTGTGAACTGTCCAGCAGGGCACGGTAGTTCTCGAAGGACACCCGGGTGGGCAGCAGCGAGTTGTCGAAGATGTCGGAGGCGCCGCGCAGGCTGGAGACCAGCATCCAGTAGAAGGGGGCCAGGCAGTAGGCGACGACGGCGAGGACGCCGACGTACGGCAGCCACCTGCGCCAGACGGCCGGAGACGAGGACGAGGAGGTCATGCCGTCACCTCCGTACGGCCGGAGAGGATCCGCTTCCTGCGCCAGCCCGTGGTCCTGCTCTTGCCGCCGCCGCTGTCGTCGCCGACGAGGTCGGCGCCGAGCAGTCGGACGAAGGCGAGGGCGACGAGGAAGACGTAGAGGAAGAGGAGTACGGAGTAGGCCGAGGCCGGTCCGAAGCGGACGTTGGACGCCTCGCTCTGCGCGAGCATGGACAGGGTCTCCACGGAGTTCTTCCGGGCGCCGATGAGGAGGTAGGGCAGGTCGAACATCCGCAGGGCGTCCATGCAGCGGAACAGCATGGCCACCAGGAGGGCGGGTTTCACCAGGGGCAGGGTGATGTGCCAGAACTGGCGTGGGGCGCTGGCGCCGTCGAGGCGGGCGGCCTCGTAGACCTCCTTCGAGATCACCTGGAGCCCGGCGAGGACCAGCAGTCCGATGAAGGGGGACGTCTTCCACACCTCGGCGACGATCACCGCGACCTTGGCGTGGAAGCCTTCCGTCGTCCACAGGACCTGGTGGCCGATGAGGGCGTTGGCGATGCCGTTGCTGTTGAAGATCCAGCGCCACAGCAGGCCGGAGATGGCCGTGGGCACGGCCCAGGGGATGAGGATGCTCGCCCGGATCAGCCCCCGGCCGCTGAACGCCTTGTGCATGATCAGGGCCATGGCCACACCGATCACCGTCTCCAGCCCGACCGTGACGACGGTGAAGAAGGTGGTGTTCCAGAAGGCGTTCCAGAACCGGTCGCCGGCGGCTCCGAAGATGTCGGCGTAGTTCTTCAGCCCCACGTACGGCTCGGTGTCGCTGATGAAGCCGGTCTTCGGGTCCAGCCCCTTGGTCCCGTACAGCGACTCCTGCAGCGCCATGATCGTCGGGTAGAGCACGACGATCGACAGCACCAGCAGGGTCGGGGAGACCAGTAGGGCTGCCACCCGGCCCGAGCCCGCGGTGGCGCCGGCGCCGGAACCGGATCGCCGTCGCCCGCTCACCGGGACCCGTCCGCCGGCTGGGCGGTCGGGTCCGGCGATGGCGGATCCCGGTGGGATCTTGGTGTCGGCCATGGCCCCTCTCCTCACTGCCCGGTGGACTTCTGCAGCTCCTGCTGCAGGTCCTTCAGCGCCTGCGCGCTGCTCTTGCTGCCGGTCAGCGCCGCGTACGCCTCCTGCTGGATCGCCGAGGTCACGTCGCCGTACTGCACGACCCGGGGACGGGGCACGGCGTGCGTGATCGACTGCTTCAGGACGGGCAGGTACGGGTACTGCGCGGTCAGCGTCTTGTCGTCGTACAGGTCGGCGTAGGCCGGGGCGAAGGCGGCGTCCTTGAGGAAGGTCGTCGCGTTCTCCTCGTCGGTGAAGAACTTCATGAAGTCCAGCGCGGTGGCCTTGTTCTTGGCGTAGGAGGACAGGGCGAGGTTGGAGCCGCCCAGGCTGGAGGAACCGGTGCCGTTCAGGCCGGGCAGGGGTGCGACCGCGTACTTGCCGGCGATCTTGCTCTTCTCGGCGAGGGCGTACACGTAGGGCCAGTTGCGCAGGAAGACCAGCTTGCCGTCCTGGAACGCCTGGCGGCTGTCCTCCTCCTGGTAGGTGATGGCCTCCTTGGGGATGGTGCCGTCCTTGAAGGCACTGACGAGGAAGTCCAGGCCCTTCCTGGCCGCGGCGGTGTCCACGTTCGGCTTGCCGTCGGCGTCGGTGATCACGCCGCCGGCCGAGTTCACGGCCTCGGCGAAGTTCACCGTCAGGCCCTCGTACTTCTGGAACTGCCCGGCGTAACAGGACACGCCCTTGCCCTCGGGCAGCTTCTTGATCTTCGCGCAGTCGGCGGTCATCTCCGCCCAGGTGGTCGGAGCCTTGCTGATGCCGGCCTTCTTCAGCAGGTCGGTGCGGTAGTAGAGGATGCCGCCGTTGGAGATGTACGGCGCCGCGTACAGGCTGCCGCGGTACTTCGCCGTGTCCACCGCGGGCGTCAGCATCTTGTCGAGCGGGAACTGCGTCTCGGGCAGCTTGGCGATCCACTGGTGCGCGGCGAACTCCGAGGTCCACACGGCGTCGAGGGAGAGCACCGTGTATGCGTCGGACTTGGTCTCCGCGTTCTGGATCATCTGCTGGCGCTGCGAGTCCGGGTCCGTCGGCAGGTCGATGACGGTGACCTTCTCCTTCGGGTGCAGCTTGTTCCAGCGGTCGATCACCTTCTGGACCACGCCGGTGGTGTCCTTGCCGGACACGTACGTGATCGGGCCGCGGCCGGTGAACGACGCGCTCTGCGACTGCCCCGAGGAGCCCGAGGAGCTGCCACCGCCGGAACCGCAGGCGGTGAGGGTGAGCCCGGCGGCGACGAGGGCGGCCGAGCACTGAAGGACTCTGGTGGTTCTGGCGTTCACTGTCTCTCCTGAACGTGCGGTACCGAAGTCTCGGCGGGGGCGCCCTGTAGGGAGTAGCTACCGAGATGACTCTGGGATGGCTCTGTTACGAGACTGTGCTGTCACGGCATTTTCTTGATCAAACACGCAGGTCAAAGCCTTGAGGGATGACTTCGCGGCGACGGCTCCGACTCCGCTGAGACAACGCTTGCACCGTAGGAGTGCATCTGGCGGAAGTCAATCCGTAACTTCCCGGTAGCACGGAGAGGATTGGGTGGGTCATGCAGCTTATATACGGGCAAAATGCCCCATTGAACTCGCCCGGATAGCTGAGACAGCGCTGTCACAAGGCATCTGGCGGGGGCGTGGATCTGTGCTAACTTCCGCTCATGCCGCCAGCTCAACGACTGCCCACCATGGCCGACGTCGCCGAACGGGCGGGGGTCTCCCCGTCCACCGTCTCGCGCACCCTGCGCGGCCTGACATCGGTGGCCCCGGACGTCCGTGCCCGGGTCGAGGAGGCCGCGCGTGAGCTGAACTTCGCGGTCTCCCGGCATGCCGCGAGCCTGGTCACCGGCAAGACCGGAGTGGTGGCGGTGCTGGTGCCCACGCTGGACGCGTGGTTCATGGGGGCTGCGCTGTCCCGGCTGGGACCGCTGCTGCGGGCGGCCGGCCTGGAGATGACCGTCTACGTCATCCCGGACCTCGCCGAACGCACCGCGTTCTTCGAACGCCTCCCGGCCCGCCGCAACGCCGACGCGCTGCTCGTCTTCTCCTTCGACCTGACTGCCGAGGAGACGGCCCGCCTCGACGACCTCGAAATGCCGGTCATCTACGTCAGCCAGCACGTCCAGGGCCGCCCGAGCGTCTACGTCGACGACGTGGCCGGCGCCTGCAAGGCCACCCGCCACCTGCTCAACCTCGGCCACCGCCGGATCGCCTTCGCCCAGACCGTCGGAGCCCGCGGCTTCAGCTTCAGCACCCGCGACCGCCTGCTCGGCTACCGGCAGGCACTCACCGAGGCGGGCATCCCTCTCGACGACGACCTCGTGGTCACCATCCCGCCCCGCGACAAGCGCGGCACCATGGAAGCCGTCGGCAACCTGCTCAGCCTGCGCGAACCCCCCACCGCGATCTTCGCCGACGCCGACGAGCAGGCCGTCTCCGTCATCTGGACCCTCCGCAAGACCGGCATCCAGGTGCCCGAGCGGATGTCCGTCGTCGGCTTCGACGACCAGGACACCGCCGAGTGGTTCGACCTGTCCACCGTGGCCCAGTCCCCCTCCGACATGGGCCGCGTCGCCGGCGAACTCGCCCTGAAACTGATCGACGACGCCGAGACCGACCGCGAACGGCACATCGTCCTGCCCACGATTCTGATCCCCCGGGCGACCACGGCACCTCCGCCTCCTGGGGAGCGCGAAGGTGACTCCTGAGGACCGGGTGATCTAGAGGTCGATGGATTTCCGGTGCTGAGAGGGGTCCGCTCGGGGCCATCAAGCCGTCACTTCAGGCGAGCCGACGGCGGGGTGATCAGTGCCGGCGCGTCTGGAGTTCCCGCAGGCCGGCTGCCGACGCGGGGCCGCGTCGTCGGCGTCGGCGCAGGACAATCGGTGACGGGTCAGTGCCGGGTGCCGGCGGACCAGAGGGTGGTGCCCTGGTGGACCACGCGTCCGGAGGCCGACGGGGACGAGCGGTCGGCGTGGCACCTCCTGCGTTTCGGTCGCGGGCGTACGCCACCCAGGCGTCAACTTCGGTCCTGCGCGCTCGCCCGGACGGGCGGCGTCCGCCCTGACGGGTTCGGGAAGGACCCCCGGCGCAGGCCCGCACTCGAAACGCGCACGGCACCCAAGGGCCAGGGCTCACTCCTGGAACCCGAGGGCGACGGCCGCTTCTATGTCGTGGGGGACCAGGCCTCACCCCTGCCCGGATGGCAGGAAGGGGCCATGATGTCGGCGCAGTACGTCGTCGCTCAGATCCTCGGCCTCGTCCCCCGCACCGCCCCCGAGACCGTCCAGGTTCCCGACGCCGCCTTCCCCACCCAGGGTCTCTGACCGCACATGCCCCCACCGTGATCCAGCCGTCCGCCGAAGCACTGTGCGGGGCACAAGGACCGCTGGTGGAGCAGGTCACGCAGCAGGTCACGCGAAAACGCGTCTCGCCATGTGAAGCGATCGCAGGGTCGCATGTCCCTGGATGACGCCCGGCGCCTCTTGCGGCGACTCCCGGTCGTCGGCTCAGGACAAACGAAGGGCAGGTCAATCCGAATCACACCGACCGACAGGCAAACCCCAGGCCGCCGACCTGGGCCTGGGGTTTCCCATCGGAACGGCTGACGAGAATCGAACTCGCGCTCTCGGCCTGGGAAGCGATGGCGCCCGGGCGACCGCAGCGCTTCCCCCGCGCTCGGCCCGCTGTCCGGCGGTGAGGGTGTCGTCGGCGACGACGTCCGAGACGCCGACGCGGTGGAGGTCCGCTCGGCCGGCTCCGCCCCCGTGGACACGGTCAACCCCGCCGCCGTCGAGCCGATGGGCGAGATCGGCATCGACGTCTCCGCCGAGACCCCCAAGGCCCTGACCACCGAGGCCGTCCGGGCATCGGACGTGGTGATCACGATGGGCTGGGGCGACACCCGGCCCGTCTTCCCCGGCTAGACCTACCTGGACTGGCGGTTGGACGACCCGGCCGGGCAGGGCGTAGCCGCCGTACGCCCCATCCGCGACGAGATCGAGCACCGTGTCCGCGCCCTGCTCGCCGACCTCGGCATGCAGGCCAGTGCCTGACCCATCCCGCCACGTGAACTCCGACTGCGCGCGTGCGACTTCACGGGCGCACCCGGTGTTTGTGGTGCGGGCCGGATTTCCTCGGCGGTGCCACCAGCCGCAGGCGGCGCCCCAAGTCGTCCGCTCGTGTCATGGCATCCCGCGGTAACGGACCTGACCGGGTCCGGATATGACGTAGCTCACTGGAACTCGTTCACGTCGACCGGCAGTTGAAAACGTGACCACAGATATGCGAACCCGGGTGCGAGACGGAGATCCGGACGCCTTCGCGGCACTCTTCGACGAGTGTGCCCGCGCGGTGTACAACCACGCCTTCCGGCTGACCGCCGACTGGTCGCTGGCCGAGGACGTCATGTCGACGACCTTCATGGAGGCGTGGCGCCGCCGTGCCTCGGTCGAAGCCGAAGGGGGCTCGCTGCGGCCATGGCTGCTGGGCATCGCCACCAACGTCGCCCGCTCCCACCACCGCAGCAACCGCCGCTACCGCAACGCGGCAAGCGCCGCGGCCGCCGCGAACGCCGCCGAGGAACAGGTCGAGGACCACGCCGAGGAGACCGCCGGGCGCCTGGACGACCGGCGCCGGATCAACGCCACGCTGGCCGCCCTCAGCCTGCTCAAGCGCCCCGAGCGCGAGGTCCTGACGCTGTGCCTGTGGGAGGGGATGGAGTACGCCGAAGCGGCCCGCGCCCTCGGCGTCCCGGTCGGCACCGTCCGCTCCCGCCTCTCCCGTGCCCGCGCCCGACTGCGAAAACTCGCCGACGCTCGACTGCTCGAAGAAAAACGGGAACCCACCCGCATGAACCGGCAGATAACAGGTGATCGCGGATACGCGGTCCGGTCCGCACAGGAAGGAAACCGATGAACGCCAGCCCCTCACACCAGCCTCACCCGGCTGAGTGGACGGAGACGCAGAGCCTGCTGCCCTCCGCCGGGCGGGATCTGCCGGCGGGCCGCCACCAGTTCCACAAGGAGCAGATGATGGCCCAGATCCACGAAGACCTCCGCACCGCCACTGCCACCCGCGTCGCGCCCGTGAAGCGCCCCAACCCGTTCCTGCGCCGTGCGGTCCTGCTGCCCGCCGGGGCCTTCGCCCTGGCCGGCGCGGTCGTGGGCGGTCTCGCCCTCACCGGCGGCGGGGCGGACGACGGCAAGACCGCGCTGGCCACCGGCCCCGCACTGACCACCCGGGTCGGCGTCGCCGACACCAAGGGCGCCACCGAGCTCCTCGACCGCATCTCCCTGGCCGCCGCCGACACCTCCGTGCCCACCCCGCACAAGGGCCAGTACATCTACATCACCTCGAAGGTGGCCGACACCTACGTCAAGACCGTCGACGACAAGTCCGAGGTGGTCAGCGACGCGTTGCACTCCCGCCAGGTCTGGAACTCCCTCGACGGCAAGGACGGCTGGCTGATCGAGGCCGGCCAGACGGGCGACAAGGGCATCACCCTGGCGAGCGGAGTACCGTACAGCGGGGCCTACGACGCCTTGGCCGAGCTGCCGACCGACCCCGAGGCGCTGCTGCGGCAGATCTACCGTGAGTCGGACGCCCACCGGGACGCCGAAGTCCCGCGCGACCAGGCCGCTTTCGTCGCCATCGGCGATCTGCTGACCGAGAGCTACCCGCCCGCCGAGGTCGGCGCCGCGCTCTACAAGGCCGCGGCCGAGATCCCCGGGGTCGTCGCGGTGGACGACGCGGTCGACGCCACGGGCCGGCACGGAATCGCGATCGCGCGGGAGAACCCCGCCGACGGCGAGCGCACCGAGTGGATCTTCGACAAGAAGAGCCTGCGGTTCCTCGGCGAGCGCACCGTGGTGGTCAAGGCCGTGGCGGGCAGCCAGTTCAAGGTCGGCACCGTCACCCACACCAGCGCGATCACCGAGCGCGCGGTCGTCGACGCCAACAAGCAGGTCCCCGGACAGGCGAGCTGAATGCGGGACGGAACAGCGACCGCCGCCTCGCTGGCCGCCCTGCTGGTGGCAGTGCTGATGACGGGCGTCTCGGTGGCGGCCACGGGCTCCGGTCTCGGCGTGCGGACGGAGCCGGCGGCCGCGGCCGTGGCGCCGGACGACTCGGCGCTCGACACACGGACCGCGGGCTCCACCTTCCCGGCGACCGGGTCGCTCGGGACGCCCGGGGCCGGGTGACGGACGAACGGCGGGCGCCGGGACGTGAACATGTCCCGGTGTCCGTGCGCGGCGTTGGCGGCGTTGGCGGCGGCGACCAGTACGGCGCCCCGCCGACGCCGCCCCACTGATCGGCCAAGGCGCCCTGCAAAGAAGGCTGTTCGACGTCAGCGGCCTGATACGCGGCGGATACGACGGCCCTGCGCGGCCAGGGCCACCATCGGCGCGCTGTTGGTCATGGCGTCCGCGGCGCCGAGGAGCAGCTTAATCGCGCCGGGCCCCAGGGGCGCCGAACACACGCCGGCCCGGCCGGTCAGCCGCCCGTAGATCTCCGCCATGAACGAGGCCGCCTGCTCATGGCGCACCAGGATGTACCGGATCCCGGAGCCGTACTCCACGCCCTCGGTACCCATACGACGAACGTAGGCACGCCCTTCTGCCCCGGCCGCTCTTCGGCCGCCGACCGAGGCGCGGACCGGGGCGCGGACCGACGGGGGCCATTCGGAGGCGTTGTGGTGGCGGCTGCCCGGGTCGCCCCGCACGCTGGGCGAAGTGGCCGAATCGCCGTGCACATGTCGGCGGCTGAACTCTGGGAGGACCGAGTGACCGCTACGCCGCCCGCAACCGACGCACCGCCGGCCCGGTACGACGACCTGCGCGCCCTGGTGATCAACTGCACCCTCAAGCGCTCGCCGGAGACCAGCAACACCCAGGGGCTGATCAACCGAAGTACCGCCATCATGCAAACGCAGGGAGTGCACGTCGACGTCGTCCGCGCCGTGGACCACGACATCGCCACGGGCGTGTGGCCGGACATGCGGGAGCACGGCTGGGCAACGGACGCCTGGCCGGACCTGTACCGGCAGGTCATGGCGGCCGACATCCTCGTCCTGGCAGGACCCATCTGGCTCGGCGACAACAGCTCGGTGACGAAGCGGGTGATCGAACGCCTCTACGCCTGCTCCAGCCTGCTCAACGACGCGGGCCAGTACGCCTATTACGGCCGCGTCGGCGGCTGCCTGATCACCGGCAACGAAGACGGCGTCAAACACTGCGCCATGAACGTCCTCTACAGCCTGCAGCACCTGGGCTACACCATCCCGCCCCAGGCGGACGCCGGCTGGATCGGCGAGGCGGGCCCCGGCCCGTCGTACCTCGATCCCGGCTCGGGCGGTCCGGAGAACGACTTCACCAACCGCAACACCGCCTTCATGACCTGGAACCTGCTCCACCTGGCCCGCGCGCTCAAGGACCTCGGAGGCATCCCCGCCCACGGCAACCAGCGCACCGCCTGGGACGCCGGCTGCCGACACGACAACGAGAACCCCGAACACCGGTAGCGAGATACCGAGGGGCAGCCGGGGAACACCGCACGCACCCGACAACGCCCGGCGCGTGCGCAGGGAGTCCCGGGCGGCCCCGGGACTCCCCCTCCGTGGCGGCCGCTTCCCAACACCACGGAGCCGCCCACCTGTTCGGAGACGAGCAGAACGAGAGTGGCACGTTCCTCATGGGGTATCCCACGCCTCGCGCGCCCGGTCAGGATTTCGTAAGCGCTCCGGCGCCACCGCCGGGGGGAGGGCAGGCCGAGGGCTGTGCCCTCCGCGTGCCCGATCTTCGTAAAAACAGCAACCCCAGGCCACTGACCTGGGGTTTCGATCTGGAGCGGGTGACGAGAACCGAACTCGCGCTCTCAGCTTGGGAAGCGACGGCGCTTTGACGGCGGAATACCTTCTGACCTGCGGATACGTCCTCTACGGCGTGGCTCCGAGGGGGGCGTCCGGCACCGCTGTGCACCGTGGTTGACCGGTCCTATGGGCACGGTTCGGGCACGGTTCGGGCACGGGCCAGGCCCGGGGGATGCGGCGCGGGGCCTCCCACGCCTGCACCGGGCGGGATCGATCAGGGATCAGGGGCTGTCAACGTGTCGGCAGCGGCCCATACGCGGTGCGTTCTCGGCCGACGCCTCAGAGAAAACAACGGCCCTCTCCTCGATAGGTCGGGACGACGTCCACGATCTCCCCGTCCTGGACCAGGTGCAGCTCGTTGAAGCGCTCGCACAGCTCGCCCGCCTTGGCGTGCCGGAAGAAGACCGGCGATCCGACGACGAGGTGCTCGGCGGCGGCACCGATCAGTGGCGTCTGCACCTCGCCCGCACCCTCGTTGCCGTCGTACCGCAGTCCCGGCGGAAAGGCCGGTACGGGCGCCCGGTCCCAGCGGGGGACGCCGGAGGCGACGTAGCCACCGCCGAGCACGGTCACCGTCCGCGGGCCGGGCCGGCGCACGACGGGCAGCGCGAAGAACGCCGCAGCCTGCGGAGCGAACCGCGAGTACCTGTCGAACAGGGCGGGTGCGTAGAGCCCGGATCCCGCGGTGACCTCCGTGACGACGGGTTCGCTCGCGACGAGTTCCAGGTCACCCGTTCCGCCGGCGTTGACGAAGTCCAGTGGCGTGACGCGCGAGATCGCCTCGACCGCGAGCGCGCGCCGCTCCCGCAGCTCGCGATGGGACCGGTCCTGCATCAGCCGGATCGCGCGGTTGGTGAGCGGACGGCCCGGCACGGCGTCTCCCGTTCCGGCGATCTGCGCCTCGTACGACATCACGCCGACCAGCCGGGCGGACGCGCTGCGCTCGACGCGTCGGGCCGCCGCGGCGGCCTGCTCCGGTGTGTGGATCGGGGTGCGCTTCGCCCCGATCCGGATCCGGCCGCCCGCCAGC
Organism: Streptomyces sp. NPDC048291; assembly: GCF_043201715.1. Classification (NCBI taxonomy): domain Bacteria; kingdom Bacillati; phylum Actinomycetota; class Actinomycetes; order Kitasatosporales; family Streptomycetaceae; genus Streptomyces; species Streptomyces sp. NPDC048291. Next base: position 529,233 of record NZ_JBICZC010000006.1, on the reverse strand, counting down.
CGGAAGGACGCGTCGAAGTCCAGGCAGGTCTTCACCCGGGTACCGGAACGGCGGGCGGCGCGTTCGATCAGCTCCACATGGTCCGGCGAGTCGATCATCACGACGGGGGCGCCCTCGGGGTCCTCGGCGGTGCGTTCCGCCAGGGTGCCGAGCAGCTCGGTGTCGGCGGTCGGATAGGCGACCAGGACACCCTGGGCGCCGAGACCGTGCAGCCACAGCGCCTCGTCGAGAGTGAACGCCATGATGCCCTCGAAGCCGGAGTCCAGCCCGAGGACGTGTTCGATGATCCTGCGGGCCCGGAGCGACTTGGACGCGATACGCACGGGCTTGCCCTGCGCCCGGCGCAGGAGGTCGTGCGCGTTGGCGGTCAGCGCGTCCAGGTCGACGAACGCGAAGGGCGGTGCCGTACGGGCGAACACCTTCCGGTAGTAGTCCCCGGCGTCGCCGTGCGCCTTCATCGGGCCACCACCTCTCCGTGCGTTCCGAGCACCCTGCGGGTGTGGGCGTTGCCGAACGTTCCGGTCGGATCGAGCTCGGCCCGCTTCTCGGCGAAGTCGTCCCAGTGCGGGTAGAGGGGGCGCAGGGTGCTCCCCGTCAGGGTGTGCCGTTTGCCCCAGTGGGGCCGGCCTCCGTACGTCGCCATGACGTCCTCGAACGCGCGGAAGAAGGGGTCGGCGTCCATGCCCTGGTACTGGTGGGCCGCGATGTAGCAGGTCTCGCGTCCCTCGGCGGTGGACAGATACGCGTCGTCCGCGGCGGTGAAGCGCACCTCGAACGGGAACAGGACGGGCAGCCGCCGCCGCTCGACGAGCCGGAGGCACGCGGTCAGTGCCTCGGCGCAGTGGCTTCGCGGGACGGCGTACTCGCTCTCGGTGAACTTCACCTTCCTGGCGGTGGCGTAGACGCGATGGGCCACGTCCTCGACCAGCGACTCGGACATCGACCGGGCGACGGTGGCGTTGACGGCCGGTACGAGGGACGGGAACCGCCTGCCGACCCGGCACAGCGCGCCCAGGACCGTGTTCTCGGCGAACTCCTCACGGACTCGCCGCTTCCAGCGCGGTGTCGGCCGCGGGGTGTCGTCGGTGCGGGTCGACGTCCTGGTCATGGCCGTACGCGTGTACGGCCAGATGAAGAACTCGAAGTGGTCGTTGGTGTCGACCAGTCGGTCCAGTTCGGCCAGTACGTCGTCGAGCGGCCTGGGCCGGTCGACGCGGCGCAGCGCGAACGCCGGGACGCATTCGACGGTCACCTCGGTGACGATGCCGAGCGCCCCCAGCGATACCCGGGCGGCCCGCAGCAACTCCGGTGTGGTGGCCCGGTCCAGCTGCCGTACGGTGCCGTCCGCGGTCACCAGCCGCATGCCCACCACCCGCGACGACAGGTTGCCGAAGGCGCGGCCCGTGCCGTGCGTGGCGGTCGCGAGGGCCCCGGCCACCGTCTGCGCGTCGATGTCCCCCTGGTTCTCCAGCGACAGGCCGTGCTCGGCGTTCCTCGGGCCCAGCTCACGCAGGGTGATGCCGGCCTGGAGGGTGACCCGGTGCTCCTCGACGGACAGCACACGGTTCATGCGGGACAGGTCGATCATGACGCCGTCGGTGCGGACCAGGTCGCTGAACGAGTGGCCGCTGCCCACCGCGCGCACGGTGAGCCCCCGCTCGGTCGCGGTCCGTACGGCGCGTACGACGTCCTCCTCGTCGTGCGGTCGTACGACGGACATCGGGTCACTGGTCTGCTCGCCCGACCAGTTGGTCCAGGTCATCGGGCCCCCGTCCCAGAAGTCTTCAGGCCGGCCCGGGAGGTCAGCCCCATGCGGAGGGCGCCCGCGACTTCGAGCAGCACCTCCCGGGGGGCGGCGCCCGATCCGGTCGCGTTGACCATGCTGTGCGTGATGCCACTGTGGCGGCGCAGGACGGTCGGCACTCCGGCGTCACGCAGCTTGTGCGCGTACGCCTCGCCCTCGTCCCGCAGGACGTCGAACCCGGCGACGGCCACATAGGCCGGGGCCACGTCGTGGAGGTCGTCGGCCAGCAGGGGCGAGACGCGGGTGTCCGTGGCCTGCGCGGGATCGGGCAGGTAGCGGGCCTTGTACCAGTCCATCTGGGCCTCGGTGAGGAAGAAGCCCTCCCCGAACAGCTCGTAGGAGCGGTGCTTGCGGGAGAGGTCCGTGACCGGCATCAGCAGGAGCTGCATCGCGGGTGCGGGGGAGCCGGGGGAGCTCGTCTCGCGTGCTCGCCGGGCCGTCTCCAGGGCCACCACGGCCGAGAGGTTCCCGCCCGCGCTCTCCCCGCCGACCGCGACGGCCGCCGGGTCGACGCCGTACTCCTCGGCGTGTTCCACGACGTGCGTGAAGGCCGCGAGCGCGTCGTCCACCGCCGCCGGGAACGGGTTCTCCGGGGCCAGCCGGTAGTCGACCGCGATGACGGTGAGCGACGCGTGCCGGGCCAGGAACCGGGCCACGGAGTCACTGGCGCTCAGGTCTCCGAGCACCCACCCGCCGCCGTGGAAGTAGACGAGCGCGGCCGAAGGACGCGGAACACCCGCCGACCGGTACAGGCGGGCCGGGATGCCGCCCCCGGGCGTCGGGATCGTGAGGTCCCGGATCTCCTCGACGGGAAGCTCGTCGCCGAAGATCCAGGCTTCGGAGGCGATCTGCGCACGCCCCTCGGCCAGCGGCAGCGACTCGAACGTCTTCGAGACCGTCAGGCCCAGGACGCGCTTGCCGACCTGCGCGTCCAGGTCCATCACCTGCCCGTCGACGGAGATGGGCCGGCCGGCGATGACCCGCTTCACGGCGGTCGGGAGGCGGCCGAGCCCGCGGGCCGCGCGGCGCGCCAGTCGCTCGGACAGCGGATGTACGTCGGTCATCGCGTCACGCTCCTCGGGGGTTGGAATGGCGCCAGGCTAGGCCGAACTCTGGACGTTTGTCCAGAGTTCATGGAGGGGTCTCCCCGAGCTCCGGCGCTTGGGCGGCCGGAACGCCGTCGGGTAACTTCGAGGCATGGGGATCAGGCCGCAGTCGCACTACGCACGAGGACAGGCACGCCGGGAACGGCTCCTCGATGCCACGGCGGAGGTCATCGCCGACCGCGGCCTGGAGGGGGTCACCCACCGGGCGGTGGCCGCGGCGGCCGGACTGCCGCCGTCCACGACGTCGTACTTCTTCGCCTCCATGGACGAGCTGATCGGCGCGGCCGTCACCCGGATCGCCGACGGCATCCTGGAAGCGACCCGGGACCTGGCGGCCGACGTACCCGCGGCCGACGGCGGCATCCCCGCCCTCCCGTACGTCGACCAGCTGATCGACGTTCTGATCGCGTCCAAGGAGACGCTGATCAGGGCCCAGTTCGAGGCGTATCTCGCGACCTCGCGGCGGCCGGAACTGGTGGAACCGGTACAGCGCATCGTGCAGGCCCTCGAAGACGCGGCCGAGTCCATGTTCGTCGCCCTGGGAGCCCCGGACGCGCGTCTCGCCGGCCGTGAACTCGTCGCCATGGTCGACGGGTTCGCCCTGCAACGGCTGGCGAACCCGCGCCCCGACGACCGCGCGGTGCTGCGCGACGCCCTGCGCCGGCTGACCGTGGCCCACCTCGGCAAGGCGTCCGCTTCGGCCTGAGGCGGCGCCCTCACCCCTTGCCGGCGAGGCGGTCGAGCACCCTCATGGCGACGGTCATCGCGCGTGCGTAGCGTTCGCCGCCGACTCCGGCCGGCTTGCCGAGGGACTGCCCGCGCTGCCGGGCCACGGTCTGCGCGTCGGTGTACTTGAGCAGGCCGTGGCGTCCGTGCCGGCTTCCCTGGCCGGAGGCGCCCCAGCCGCCCATGGGGGCGTCGGTGGATCCCCAGGCGGCGGCGTAGCCCTCGTTGATGTTGACTTTGCCGCTGCGCAGCCCGGCGCGGTCGTGCACGGTGACGTCGTGGGTGCGCCGCAGCCGCCGGGGTACGGCGGCGGGCCCCCTGCGGCGGTTGCGCCGTCGGTCCGCCTCGGTGGATTCGTCGTCGCCGAGGATCCTCTTCGTCCTCGTGGCGGCGAGCCAGGCACACACGAACCGCATGCGCAGCGACGGGTGGCCGCGACCGGTCACGACGTCGGCGTGCTCCCTCGTGGGCATCCGGGGTCCCTTCGTCTGCCGCGCGATGCGGCGGCGCTCGTTCGTGCTGGTGCTTGGTGCTTCGTGCTCGGCGGTGTGGTCCCGGCAGGGGTGACACGCGGGCACGTGCGTGCGTGCGTCCCACCCCTGCCTCGGAGTCGGCTCTACGACTCCTTGAGCGCGGCCAGTTCCCGTTCCACCAGGGCGTCGTGCGCCCGCTCGTCCTCGCGTGCCCGGCGCGGGCTCCACCGGCCGGCCACCAGGAAGACGAAGGGCAGGAACAGCAGCTGACCGGCGACGCACACCCACCACCAGGTCTGCCACTGCCTCGGGTTGTCCTGGGCGGCCTTCGCCACCTCGGCCCCGTGCGCGGCGAGGTACGCCAGGCCGGCCTTGCCGATGGCGGCCGGCGCGGCCTTCAGATCCGCGGCGTACCGCGCCGCGAGCCGCAGACCCTGCTGTGTGCCGGGGTCACCCAGACCGGCCAGCAGCTTGACGGCCGCGGGCCGGCCGACTCCGAGACCGGTCATGATCTGTTTCACCGCGTCGGCCTGGGCGGCCGTGTCCCGCGGGTCGGCCTGTATCGCGGCCATGGTGGCGGGGGCGACGGCCTGGGCGGCGGCCAACTGACCACCACGGACGGCCGATTGGGCGCTTCTGATCTCGGTCGCTGTCGCGCCCTCCGCCGTGGCGACCTGGCCGAGCAGGGTGGCCAGCGCTTCCCGGTCGGCGGGATCCTTCCGCACGCGGGCCGCGACGGCCGGGTCGATGCCGGTGACGATCGCGAACTGACGGGGGTGCTCCTGCTGGATGGCGGTGATCCGTGCCCCCTTCTCGACCAGCGTGGAGGTCGCCGGGACGATGAACGTCAGCACCACCAGGGAGAACGTGACGACCAGGCGCAGCGTCCAGCCCCACACCGCGAGCCCGACCGCGGTGGCCGCCGGGTCGTGCTTCTCCACGGTCTCGGTGAACGAGGCCATCCAGGCGACGTAGGCCATGCCGCCGCCCACGGAGGCGAGGACGAAGTAGAGGGCGAACGTGTGGTAGCCGGTGCTCGGGTGAGTCGCCGCGAGGGCGAACAGGACGGTGCCCACGACGCTGACGATGCCGCCGAGCACCATGAACGGCTTGCGCACGCGGAGCTTGTCCGACAGCAGGCCGAACACCACCAGGCTGATCGCGTTGAACGCCCAGTACCAGTTGGCCAGTGCGTTGGCCCGCTGGTCGCTGTAGCCGAACGTCGTCGCGAAGTAGACGACGGCGAAGCCGACCAGCGCGTAGTACAGCAGCAGGAAGACACTGATCGCGAACGCCGAGCCGACGATGCCGAAGCGCAGCATCTGCCGCCATGGGCCCTTGGGTTCGCGCGCGGGGTCGTCGCCCTTCGCACGGGCCGCACGGGCCTCAAGGAGGGCCCGGTCGCGCATGCTCACCATGAGCTGGTCACGCAGCGCGGGGGACAGCTCACGCAGTCCGAGGAGGGCGACGACGAAGACGACGAGTCCGGCGACGCCGCAGACGTGGAACTGGAAGCGCCAGTCGGGGTGTTGGCCGAGCGTGTTGCTGGAGACGGTGGTGACCACGAGGCTGCCGAGGACCGGGCCCAGTGTCCAGAAGCCCATCGCGGCGCCGCGCCCCACCTGCGGGGAGAAGTCGCGCATCAGTGCCGGCGTGGCGACCAGCACGACGCCCTCGACGAAGCTGAGCAGGACGTAGAGCACCAGATAGGTGATCCCGTTCGGTGCGTGGGGAAGGCCGACGAGGATGATCAGCCCGGTCGCGAGCAGGCCCCCGACCACGAGGTTGGCCCTGCCCCACCGGTCGGCGAGTCCGGCGAACAGCGAGGCGAAGGCGCCGACCGCGTTTCCGGCGACCGAGATCCAGACGAAGTAGCTGAAGGACATGCCGAGTTCGGTGATGATCTGGGTCGCCACCGAGCCCGAGACGTACAGCTCGTAGTAGAGGACCACGGTCGAGAGCACCGTGATCGCCAGGTACAGGTACCGGAGTCCGGTGTCGGGATAGTGCGACAGCCGCCGGTTCCACAGGCTGTGTCGCACTGCGGGACTTCCATCGGGGAGCACGGGGACGCGGGTCGTTGTCACGGTGATTCCTTCCCTGGCGGTACGCCGGTGGCGCACCCAGCGTGTGGGGCGGGGACCCGGTTTCGCGGAGGACGGGCCCGCACCGATCCGCGTCTCGACGCCGAGTTCTACTGGCCGCCGATGACTGCGGACCTTTTCGCCGCAGGACCGCGGCGCTTTCGTGGGTGACCCGCCGGGTCCGCGGACCACCGTTCGGCGAGGCGGTCTTGCGGAGGACGCTTCGTGGGCGCCATCTCGCTCCTGTCCGCTGCCGTGGACGTTGCGGAGACGGTAGGACGTAGTCTGGGCAAATGTCCAGACTTCGCTGGCCGAATGTTCTGCCCGGCAATGCCCGTGTTCGGATCCGGCTGGTGGTCGACAAGCCGTATGCGGCGAAAGGCCGCTGGTCGTCGCGCCGGTGAGCGCACATGGAGGGCCCTGCCGCCGGGCAGCTATACGCGATGTGTATACACGCCGTGTATAGTGCGCGGGAGCACACCAGAGGCATGTCAGACACAGGCGTGATCGCGGAGGCCGGCATGACAACGACCATGACTCCCGACGACCTGGCGGCACAGGGCAGCGTCGGCGGCCCGTGGGTCGCCACCGGCACGGCGGCGGTCGGCGGGCTGGCGTTCGGCGTGCTCACCAACCTGGCTCAGGGATGGCTTCCGGGAGCATGGAACCAACTCGCCAACTCCGGCGCCTTCTGGTCCACCGTCGCATTCGCCGCCGGAGCCCTGCTCACCCGTCGGGGCACCTTGTCCCGGGCGGTGACCTGCGGTCTGGGCGCAGAGGTCGGACTCGTCGTGGGGTACTACGCCTACGCCGAGCTCGGCCGCGGCGGCATGGGCTCTCTCTTCTTCCCGCTCGTCTGGCTCGGTATGGCATGCGTGGCGGGGCCGCTGTTCGGTGTCGCGGGACACTGGTGGCGACACGGTCGGGACGCACGGCGCCGCATCGCCGGCCTGGCGGCATTCGCCGGGCTCTTCGGCAGTGAGGCGCTGACGGCCGCCTGGGACCTTCACTACGCGCCGCAAGCCTGGACCTGCTTCGCGGCGTTCACTCTCGTTCCGCTGCTCATGGCGCGTGCGACCCGGGAGCGGGTCCGTGCCCTGGCACTGGCGGCACCCTGTGCGCTGCTCGCCTACACGGTGATCGACCTGCCCCTTCAAGTGATCCCCAACTGAACGGCCGTTGCCGTACGACCGGGGCCCTCGCCCGGATTCTCCGCGTGCCATCCGAGGATCGGCCGCACATGGAGGTGAGCACGTGCCGGGCGGCCCAGGTCTCCGGGAGGTGCTGCCATGGCCACGGGTCAAGGGTGGTCTTCACGGTCGGAGAAGCCGGTATCGACGATCAGGCCGGCCATGGGGTTCGGCTCCGGACAGACGTGCTGGAGGCGACACCACCTGACCTGCGACGGACGCGGCACGCCACTCAAGGTCATCACCACTGCGGCGAACGTCAACGACGTCACCCAGAAGCCCTTCTCGGCGACAAGGGCTACGACTCGAACCCGAACAGCGATGAGCCGTGCAAACAGCCTCATCTGCCGGCTCCGGCACAAGAAGGGCTGCTCGTGATCCTGTTGCGAGCTCTTAGCGGCGTACGCATCTCGGTGTAAACGTGATCGCGATGGTGCAGCATGCTCGCGCGGGAGCGCCCCGCGGCGCGTGGCCGCGGGGCGCCCAGTGGGCGTTAGTCGACCATCTGCCCGTCGCCCGTACCGCCGACGCACTTCATCCCGACCACCTTTCCGCCGCCGTCCACGCACTCACCCGGGGTGAGGCTTTCGGTGTGGGCGGTGGCGGGGGTGTTGTGGGTGGCGGCCGTGGCGGTGGCGGCACCTGTGAGGGAGAGCCCGGCGAGGGCTGCCGTGGCGATGACGGCGGCGAGAGTTCGTCGAATGCGCATGCGGTTTCCCTTTCGCGGATTGCCTCGATTGGGGCACTACTCAGCTTGATCTTCACCCATGTGGGTGGCGCGTTTGGTTACTCCATTCGAGTGACACCTGCCGGAGTGGGCCACCGGCGACGCAGGCACGGATGGCCGGTGCCGCAACCCGCCGGGAAGGCCTTGGGGCCGTGCTCGCATTCACGTACGCATCTCGCACGCATCTGGCACGCCTGTCGCGAGTGCCGACCACCGCTCGTTCATCTGGATCGATGACGAGATCGACGCAATGGATCGCATCCGGGCCTCTGCGCAGCACGAAGGGCAGTCGCCCGCGAGAAGAACACGTCGGCGGACGTTGAATTCATGCCCTCTGCCCATGCCTGCCGAGCCCACCATCAGGTTGCAGCAGGGGCGGCCAGGGTTGGTTCCTGACCGGAGCGGCGCAGCGCCTGGGCGACGAATCCGGACGCCAGCAGCTCGGCCACCGTCTCGCTGAGGAACCGTGTGGTCTCCGTACCTCTCGTCTTCGTCGTGCCGATGGCCTGCCGGATCGTCATGAAGGCAGGCTCCAGAAGGCGTAGGTCGGGGCGTTGCGCGACGTGCGAGCTCAACGGTTGGCGGATACCGGCCGCCACGTCCAGGCCCTCGGCATGGAAAACATCGACGCCCTCATCGCCGCGCACGACAGTGGCATGGCGCAGGGTGCGGGCCAGGTAAAGGTCGTACGCCGACCCCTTCTTGACACCGATGCGGATCTCATCCCGATCAACCTCGTCGGCGGAGGCGAATGCCGAGTTCACGGGTACCGCGTACACCCCCTCAATGTGCACATACGGCGTGCTGAACGTGACCTCCGCTTCACGAGCCGGGTCCACAGCGAGGAAACAAAGGTCAGCTTGCCCCTCAACCATCGCGGCGTATGACTTTCGGGCCGCGTCAAAGCAAACGAACTCCACTGACAGGTTCAAGCGTGCGGCTATCTCGTGAGCCAACTCGACGGTGATCCCGGACGGCAACTCAGGGGTGCCCTGAGCGAGGACCGGATTACCGAGGTTGATCGAGGCGCGCAGCACTCCTGTGGGGGCGAGGTCGCGGGCAAGATCTGCGTTTGTGCATGCCATGCCGTGAGCTTAGGAGTCCGTTGTCCGATCGGCCCCAGGTTTCGATTGGGCACAGGGGCCTGCATCCCTCTGGGGTAAGACCGCCCCGTTCGTGCACTGGCGCGAAGCGCAACGCCGGTGGCTCGCGGGACTCGACCCTGAAACGGGCAGGCCAGACCCCCTCGTGGCAGGAAGACGACCGGCCGCAGGGGCTGTCTGGTCTCCGACGCGCACGCCGTCACGTAGCACGGCGATCCGGGCGCACACGCCGTCCTCAGCCCATACCACCAGGAGTTGCCGGACGCAGGGCCGTCTCCAGGCGGCGGCCCCAGCGCAGGGCGGCCTCCACGCACGCCTGTGTCCGGGGTTCCAGACGCCGTCGCGGTCCGACGACCTGCACGGCGGCGACGACCTCGCCGGTGAAGTCGCGGACCGGCACGGCGACCGAGTACAGGCCGGGTTCGGCCTCCTCGTCGACGACGGAGTAGCCGCGCCGCCGGGTCAGCTCCAGCCGGCGCAGGAAGTCGGCGAGGCCGGTGGGGGTGTTGGGGCCGTGGCGGACGAACTCGGTGCGGGCGAAGACCGCGGCCACCTCGTCGTCGTCGGCGTCGCTCAGCAGCGCCTGACCGCAGTCGCTGCAGTAGGCCGGGTAGGGGCGGCCGATCCAGGAGCCGAGCTGGCGGCTTCCCTGCGGTACCCGTTCGGCGATGGTCACGGTGCTGTCGCCGACCAGGACGCCCAGGTAACAGCTCTCGCCGGTCTCGGCGGCCATGCCCTCCAACGCCGTGAGTCCGTCGGTGCGAAGCCGGTGCCCGGTGAGGTCGCGAGCCGCGGAGTAGAGCCGCCAGTGCGGGGTGACGCCGCCCGAGGCGTCGTCCCGGACGACGAACTCCTCCGCGGCCATGGCGGTGATCATGCGGGACAGCTGGCTGCGGTCGCGGCCCATCTGCCGGGCCAGCTCCGAGACCGACAGGCCGGAGCCATGCCCCCGCCCTTCGGCCGTGCCGCGGGCGAGCGCCGACAGCGCGTCCAGGCCCTTCGTCACGCTCGAGTCCACGCGCTCCTCCTCCGTGCCGACATCTGCGTCCGCCCGGGTCGCCATGGGTCGCCGTCCCTGTGACCTGCCAGTGCGGACTCTAACGTCACTCCGGAACGATCAGAAAATGTGCAGCATCTGCATCTTGCCGTGCATTTAATGCACGCCTAACATCCTCGTACCAGCCGCCGCCGAACGCCGAGGGATGAGGACGCATGGCCACGACGACGATCACGCCGGAGACCGCCGCACAGGACCGGAAGCCCGTACGGCGCCGCACGGTCCGCGCGATCAAGGTGCACTGGCCGGTCCCGGCGGCGACCCTGGCCGCGTGCGCGGCGGGCGACCTGGACGTGCTGCGCTCCGACGAGTCCTTCGCCCCGCTGCTGCGGGTCCTGGAGACCTCGCCCGAACTCGGGGACTTCGGTGTCTACGGCGATGTCTTCGAGGTGGCCCTCGGCGTGGAGAGCTTCACCGTACGGACCGGCGCCCGCCCCGCCCTCGGCTCGGTCGGCGGACGCTTCCTCTCCTCGACGCTCACGGTGACCACGTACGTCGAAGTCACGGTCGGCGACGACGAACTCGCCCTGCTCCTCGCCCGCCTCACCGACGTCCACCCCTGGGAGGTCCCGGTGATCGAACTCTCCGCCCCCATGGACCTCGTCACCCGGGGCTGACCCCGCACCCCGGCCCCCTCCCCCGTCGGCACCCCACCCTTCGCCGACGCCCTCGATCCCCACCCGCACCACCGATCCACGCCCCCTGCCCCGGCCCCCGCCGACACCTCCTCCGAGCCCGTCGCCGTACCGGACGACCGCTCCTGCCCGTGCGCGGCCACCCCCTCGCGCACCCCTCACCCCCGAAAGTGGCCCGACCCCACCGCCATGCCCTGCCGATCACCCCCCACGCCCCGTCCTCCCCGCCCCGCCCCGCTCCCGCAGAGGAGACCGCCGTGTCCGTCTCAGCCGTACCGGAGAACCCTCCGACCGCCACCGGCCCCGCTCCGCAGCCGCCCTCCGAAGGCCTGCGCCGCACCATGCGCTCCCGCCATCTCGTCATGATCGCGATGGGCGGTGTCATCGGCTCCGGGCTCTTCCTCAGCACCGGATACACCGTCTCCCAGGCCGGTCCCCTCGGTGCCGTCCTCGCCTACCTGGTCGGCGCGTTCGTCGTCTGGCTGGTGATGGCCTGCCTCGGCGAACTCGCCGTCATCTACCCCGTCTCGGGCGCCTTCCACGTCTACGCCTCCCGCTCGATGGGCCCCGCCACCGGCTTCGCCACCGCCTGGCTGTACTGGCTGACCTGGGCCGTCGCCCTCGGCTCCGAGTTCACCGCGTGCGGGCTGCTGATGCAGCGCTGGTTCCCCGGGGTGAGCGTCTGGGTCTGGTGCGTGGTCTTCGCGGCCGTCGTCTTCGGCGTGAACGCCTTCTCGGCCCGCGTCTTCGGCGAGACCGAGTACTGGTTCTCGCTGGTCAAGGTGATCGCCGTGGTCACCCTCATCGTCCTCGGCGGCGCCGCCCTGCTGGGCTTCCACCCGCTGGCCTCCGGCGGCTCGCACCCGTTCCTCCTGCAGAACTTCGAGACCTCCCACGGCCTCTTCCCGAACGGCTTCTCCGGCGTCCTGGTCACCGTGCTCGCCGCGTTCTACGCCTTCTCCGGCTCCGAGCTGATCGGCGTCGCCGCCGGCGAGACCGAGAACCCGGCCGAGGCGGTGCCCAAGGCGCTGCGCGTCACCGTCGTACGCCTGCTGGTCTTCTTCGTCGGCGCGATCACGGTGATCGCCGCGACCATCCCGTACGACAAGGTCGGCCTGGACGAGAGCCCGTTCGTCACCGTCTTCTCGTCCCTCGGCATCCCCTACGCCGCCGACGCCATGAACTTCGTGATCATCACCGCGCTGCTGTCGGCCGGCAACAGCGGCCTGTACTCCTGCGCCCGGATGCTGTTCTCCCTCGCGGAGGAGAAGCAGGCCCCGCAGGCGCTGCGCCGGCTCAGCCGCCGCGGCATCCCGCTGACCGCGCTCGCGCTCAGCATGCTCGGCGGCCTCGCCTCCCTGGTGAGCAGCGTCGCGGCGCCCGAGACGGTCTACCTGGTGCTGGTGTCGATCGCCGGGTTCGCCGCCGTCGGCGTCTGGATGTCCATCGTCGCCGCGCAGTTCTTCCACCGCCGGGCCTTCGTCCGCGACGGCGGCGACCCGCGCACCCTGCCCTACCGCACGCCCTTCTACCCGGTCGTCCCCGTCCTCGCCTTCGTCCTGTGCCTCGCCTCGCTCATCGGCATCGCCCTGGACCCGGCGCAGGCGACGGCCCTGTACTTCGGCGTCCCGTTCGTGGCGGGCTGCTACCTCTACCACTGGCTGCGCCACGGCCGCCGCCGCACCGCTGCCGGGGCGACCGCGTGAAGCCGCCCACCTGCGTCCTGCTCGACCTCGACGGCACCCTGGTGGACTCCGCCCCCGGCGTGACCGCCAGCGCCGCCGAGGCCCTGCGAGCGGTCGGCGCCCCGGTCCCCGACGCGCCCACCCTGCGCACCTTCGTCGGCCCGCCGATGTACGACACCTTCCGCGACGTCGTCGGCCTCCCCGAGCCCGCCGCGCGGGCCGCCCTCACCGCCTACCGCGCGTCCTACGCCCGCACCGGCGCCTGGGCCGCCACCGTCTACGACGGGATACCCGAACTCCTCGACACCCTGGCCGCACGCGGGCTCCCGCTGGGCATCGCCACCTCCAAGGTGCAGGACCAGGCCGAGCTGATGGCCCGCCGCTTCGGCCTCGACTCCCGCCTCAGCACCGTCTGCGGGGTGTCCGACGAGGCCGGCCGTACGACGAAGCGGCTGGTGATCCGGGAGTGCGTCGCCCGGCTGCGGGCGGCCGGCGCGGACGTCAGCCGCCCGCTGATGGTCGGCGACCGCGCCTACGACATCGAGAGCGCCGCCGCCGAAGGGATCCCCGCCGTCCATGTGCGGTGGGGGTACGGCGGCCCCGAGGAGTCGGCGGGCGCCCTCGCGTCCGTCACCGAACCGGCCCAACTCGCCGAGCTGGTCGCCCTGCTGAACACCGCCGAGAAAGAGGACCAGCACGCATGACATCGCACACCGCCGTGACCGAGGGCACCCCCGAACCGCCCCTCTGGGCCCTGCACCGGGAACTGATCGGCAAGACGGTCCGCACCGACCTCACGCACGCCTTCCACCCCGGCCAGCCGCACTTCCCGGCCTTCCCGGACGAGAAGCGCGAGATGCCCTTCGACATGTCCCGCGGCGACGGCTTCAACGTGCACCTGTACACGATCGTCGGACAGTGGGGCACCCACGTCGACCCGCCCGTGCACTTCGTCGACGGCGCCCGGACCCTGGACGAGATACCCGTCGACGAGATGATCCTGCCGCTCGTCGTCCTCGACATCACCGAGCGGGTCGACGCCGACCCGGACGCCGTACCGACACTGGCCGACGTGGCGGCCTGGGAGGCGCGCAACGGCCGTGTCCCGGAAGGTGCGTTCGTCGCGCTGCGCACCGGCTGGGGCCGCCGCTGGCCCGACCCGGCCGCCATGGCCAACAAGGACGCGGCGGGGGTGAGCCACTACCCGGGCTGGTCCGCCGAGGTGCTGACCTACCTCTTCGAGGAGGCCGGTGTCACCGCGATCGGGCACGAGCAGACCGACACCGACCCCGGACTGGCCACGTCCGCCGGGGACTTCAGCCTGGAGAGCTACGTCCTGGAACGGGACCGCTGGCAGATCGAGCTGATGGCCAACCTCGACCGGGTACCGGAGGCGGGCGCCCTGATCGTCGCCACCTGGCCCAAGCCGCAGGGCGGTTCGGGCTTCCCGGCCCGCGTCTTCGCCCTGCACCCCGCGAGCTGAACCTCCGCCGCACCACCAGCTCCGGCGGCCGTCCTGACGGATCCGGCCGCCGGAGCTTTCGCCCGTCCGGAGACCCGTGAGGAGAAAGGCACCGCGCCATGGACGCCATCGACGAGCAGATCATCACCGAACTCACCCGCAACGCCCGGATCTCCCACGCCGAACTGGGCCAGCGGGTACGGCTGTCCCGCAACGCCGTCCGCCAGCGCGTCGAACGCCTGGAACGGCAGGGGCACATCGGCGGCTACACGATCGTCCGCCCGTCCCACGGGCCGGACAGCGCGGTGGTCGCCGCGCACGTCCTGGTCTACCGCGAGGACCGGATGCGCGGCGGAGACGTCCTCGCCGCACTCAAACGCATCCCCGAGGTGGTCTCCTGCGACGTCCTCAGCGGCCAGTTCGACCTGCTGGTCACCGTGGAGGCGGCCTCCCTGGAACGCGTACAGGGCATCTGGGAGCAGATGGCCCAGATGCCCGGTGTACGGGACACGGTGACGGCGCTGGCGCTGTCCCGGGTGGTCAGCCGGCCGCGGTGACGTCCGCGGCCATGAGGCGCAGCGCGGTCGCACGGTCCAGCAGCCCGCGTCGTACGACGACGTCCACCACGTCCGCCCCGGTCCGCGCCGCCTCCCGGGAGACGTCGGCGGCGGTCTCGTGGCCGATGCGCGGGGCGAGCGCCGTCACCGCGCCGACCGTGCCGGCGCCGGTGCGCGCGAGGTGCTCGCGGTTGGCGGTGATGCCCGCCACGCAGCGGGTGCGCAGCGCCGCGCAGCCGTGCGCCAGCCAGCCGATGTGCTGCAACAGCAGGTGCCCGATGAGCGGTTCGAAGGCGTTGAGCTGCAACTGTCCGTTGTCGGCGGCCATGGTGATCGCGACGTCCGCGCCCGCGGTCGCGAAGGCGATCTGGTTGACCATCTCGGGGATCACCGGGTTCACCTTGCCCGGCATCACCGACGAACCGGCTTGCAGAGCAGGCAGGTTGATCTCGGCGAGGCCCGCGTGCGGTCCGCTGGCGAGCAGCCGCAGATCGCTGCACACCTTCGACAGCTTCACCGCCGTACGCTTCAGGACCCCCGACACCAGCAGAAACACGCCCGTGTCCGAGGTGGCCTCCACCAGGTCGGCGGCGGGCGTGAGGTCGAGTCCGGTCAGCGCGCGCAGGTGTCGTACGGCCGCCTCCGCGTAGCCGGGTTCGGCGGCGATGCCGGTGCCGATCGCGGTGGCGCCGAGGCTGGTCTCGGCCAGCAGCGGCAGGGTCTCACCGATCCGCTGGACGTCCTCGGCGAGCGTGACGCCGAAGGCCGCGAACTCCCGGCCCAGCGTCATCGGCACGGCGTCCTGCAACTGGGTGCGGCCCACCTTCACGACGTCCGCGAACTCATCGCCCTTGGCCGCGAACTCGGCCGACAGGAAGGTGAGTTCGGCGCTGAGTTCGGCCAGTGCGGCGCTGACGGCGATGCGCAGGGCGGTGGGGTAGGTGTCGTTCGTGGACTGGCAGCGGTTGACGTCGTCCAGCGGGTCGAGGTGCTCGTAGCGACCGCGCTCGTGGCCCAGGTACTCCAGGGCGAGGTTGGCGATCACCTCGTTCGCGTTCATGTTGGTGCTGGTGCCCGCGCCGCCCTGGATGACGTCCACCCGGAACTGGTCGTGGTGCCGGCCCTCCGCGACGGCCCGGCAGGCCGCCGCGATCGCCTCCACCTTGTGCGGTTCCAGGACCCCGATCTCGCCGTTGGCGAGCGCCGCCGCGTGCTTGACCTGCGCCAGCGCGCGCACGAGAGGGGGGTGGGCGCCGACGGGAACCCCGCTGACCCGGAAGTTCTCCAGCGCCCGGGCTGTGTGCACACCCCAGTACGCCCCGGCGGGCACCGGTACCTCCCCCAGCGCGTCGGACTCGACCCGGAACCCGGTGCCGGACCCGCCGGGCACTCCCGCCCCCGTGCCGCTCACACCGGCTCCCTGTTGAGGCAGACCACCTTCGGCTGGGTCATCTCCTCGTAGGCGAAGCGCACGCCCTCGCGCCCCATGCTGCCGTACTTGAAGCCGCCGAACGGCATCGCGTCGAAACGGTAGTCGGAGGAGTCGTTGACCATCACGCCACCGGCCTCCAGCAGCTCCGCCGCCGCCATCGCCCGGTCCAGCGAGCCCGTGAAGACGCCCGCGTGCAGACTGAAGTCGATCTCGTTGGCCCGCTCGACGGCCTCCTCGAAGGAGTCCACGGGCTGGAGCACGACGACCGGCGCGAACGCCTCCTCGCGCCAGATCGCCGAGGTGCCCGGCACGTCCTCCAGCACGGTCGGCGTGTACAGCGAGCCGTCCCGCTCGTGCCCGCACAGCAGCCGCGCGCCCTCGGCGAGCGCGGCCGTGACCGTGGCCTCGGCGGTGGCCGCCGCCTGCTCGCTGATCATCGGCCCGACGTCGGTGCGCACGTCCGCCGGGTCCCCGGCCCGCAGCCGCCGGGTCCGCTCGACGAAGGCGTCCCGGAACTCCGCGTACACCTCGCGCTCGACGAGGATCCGC
This sequence comes from Streptomyces sp. NPDC048291, assembly GCF_043201715.1. Classification (NCBI taxonomy): domain Bacteria; kingdom Bacillati; phylum Actinomycetota; class Actinomycetes; order Kitasatosporales; family Streptomycetaceae; genus Streptomyces; species Streptomyces sp. NPDC048291. Next base: position 512,643 of record NZ_JBICZC010000006.1, on the reverse strand, counting down.
TGGGTGCCGATGCAGTTCTGCCCGGCCGCCCAGAACGCCCCGGAGACGCATGCCGCCACGGCCGCGTCGAGGTCGGCGTCCGCGAGCACCAGGACGGGGGCGTTGCCGCCCAGGTCCATGGCGAGTTTCTTCAGGCCCGCGGTACGGGCGATGGCCTCGCCGGTGCGGAACCCGCCGGTGAAGGACACCATCCGCACGTCCGGCGCGGCCACCACGGCCGCGCCCAGCTCGGCGCCGCCGTTGACGACGGTCACCACCTCCTCCGGCAGCCCGGCCTCGACCAGGGTGTCGACCAGCCGCAGCGCGGACAGCGGGGTGAGCAGGGACGGTTTGAGGACGACCGCGTTGCCGCCCGCGACCGCGGGGCCGAGCTTGTGCGCGACCAGGTTGAGCGGGTCGTTGTACGGCGTGACGGCCGCGATGACGCCCAGCGGCTCGCGGGTGAACCAGCCCAGCCGGCCCTCCGATCCCGCGTACGCGTCGAAGGGCACCACCTCGCCCGCGTTGCGGCGGGCCTCGGCGGCCGACAGCCGCAGGGTGTTGACCGCGCGGCCGGTCTCCTTGCGGGCCTGGACCAGGGTCTTGCCCGCCTCGGCGACGATCAGCCGGGCGAACGACTCGGCCCGCTCCTCGATCAGCCGGGCCGCCCCGTCCAGCACGGCCGCACGGGCGGCACGGGAGAGCCGGCGGGCCGTCTCCCGCCCGGTACGGGCCCGCCGCAGCACGTCGTCCACGGCGGTGGCCGGGGTGAGGCAGACGGAGCCGATGGTCTCGCCGGTGTAGGGGTTGCGCACGGGCGCCATGCCGATGCTGAGGGAGGCACTCAGGGCGGTGTCAGCCACGACGGACCTCCTGGAGGGTCAGGCTCTTGGCGCCGGCGACCGTGCCGACTGTCCCGGCCGTGCTCTGCTCGTGGATGCCGATGACGTCCGACAGCAGGGCGTACGCCGTCTCCATGCGTCCGGCGCCGGGTCCGCCCATCGTCACGGTGCCCAGCAGGTCGGTGTGGAAGGCGACGGTGTTGACGGGCCCGGTGACCCCGGCGAGGGGGTGCTCGGCGGGCAGCGCGACCGGGGCGACCCGGGCCTCGACGGTGCCGTCCGGGCGGCGGGCGGCGGAGCCGACCAGCTTCCAGCGCAGCCCCTCGGCGGCGGCCCGCCGGACGTCCTCGGCGGCGAGGGCGGAGATCCCGGTGCAGGGCACGTCCGCGCGGGTCAGGTCGGCGCCCAGCACCTCGTTCGCGAGGATCATGACCTTCAGCTGGACGTCGTACCCCTCGACGTCGGCGGTCGGATCGGCCTCCGCGTATCCCAGGGCCTGGGCCTCGGCGACCGCGTCCGCGAAGGACAGGCCCGACTCCAGGCGGCCGAGGACGTAGTTGGAGGTGCCGTTCAGGACGCCCTCGAAGCCGGTCACGGCGAGGCCGCCGAACATCCGGCGGGCGGTGCGCAGCACGGGGGTGCCGGACATCACCGTGCCCTCGAACTCGAAGCACACGCCGTGCCGCCGGGCCAGTTCGCGCAGGGCCTGGCAGTGCAGGGCGACCGGTCCCTTGTTGGTGGTGCACACGTGCTTGCCGGCCTCGATCGCCCACCGCACGTGCGACAGCGCGGGCTCGCCGTCCGTGGGGTTGGTGAAGGTCGCCTCGGCCACGATGTCGGCGGGGACCTCACGGATCACCCACTCGTTGCGGGGGTCCGCGCTGCCGCCGTCCATCGGGGAGAAGTCCAGTTCGCCGGGGGCGACGGCGAGCAGCGGAGCCAGGTCGATCGCCTCCCCGTCCGTGCGGACCAGCGAGCCGGCCCGCAGGTCGGTGATGGCCACCACCCGCAGCGCGAAGCCGAGTTCGGCCTCCAGCGCGTCTCCGCGGCCGGCGATCAGCTCGGCGAGCGCACGGTTCACGCCGCCGAATCCGATGAGCGCGAGGTCGTATCGGGTCATCCGGTCCTCCTTCTCCAGCGGCACCGCCCACCTGGCGGCCCGGCCACGGACAGCCTCGTGCGCGGGCCGGTCAGCGAAGCCATGCCGAAACGGCCGGGAGGACTGCCGATGTGCACCGGGCGCATACCGCTCGTCCTGCGTCCGGCGTCGACGGCGCCGTACCGGACCGCACGAGACCGGCAGGCCGACCGGCAGGCCGACCGACCGACCGCGATCCGCCGCCCCGGACCGCTGACCACCGGCCCGCTCACCACCGGCCCGCTGATCACCGGCTCCCCTGATCACCGGCTCGCTATAGTGCGGAGGTGACGACGAACGGCCCCGCACCCCGCCCATCTGGCATGGGAACGGCCTCCTCGCTGCGCATGGCCCTCCGGATGGTCAACACGGTCCTGGACCGGGAAACCTCCGGCCGGAACGGCTTCAACGTCAGCCGACTCGCCGACGAGGTGGACGTCGAGCGCAGCAAGGCGTCACGCACCACCCAGGATCTGTGCGACAAGGGCTTCCTGGAGCGCCTCGACGACTCGACACTCCGCGCCGGCAGCGCCTTCTTCACCACGGCGGCGTCCCTGCACCCCGGCCTGCCGGGCCGCAGCCGCCCGCTCCTGCGCCGCCTGGCCGTCCAGCACCGTGCGGGCGCACGGCTCTCCGTCCGCGACGGCGTCCAGGTCCGACTGCTGCGCGCCGAGTCCGCCGCGGGTTTCGCCCAGGAGTGGCAGGGCGGGACGAGTCTCGTCACCCCGTGCTGGTGCACCGGCGCCGGCCGGGCGCTGCTCCTCGACCACACCGCCGAGGAGATCACCACCCTGCTTGAAGACTACGAGCTGATCGGTGTCGGCGGCCCCAACGCGGCCCACTCGGCGAGGGAGGTTGCGGCGGCCAACGACCGTGACCGCCTGCGCGGTGTCATCGCGGCGCACGGTGAGTTCGAACACGGCGTCACCGAGTACGCCATACCCGTGCGCGACACCGCCGGACGCATCAGAGCCGCGGTGTCCGTCGTCGGCAGGCAACAGGACCTGACGGTCCACGAGCGGATGATCCACACGGACCTCACGGCCGCCGCGACAGCACTGGCGAAGTACATCGACGGCGCCGACACACCGCCCTGACACCGCCAAGCCGCGTTCCGAGGACCACAGCCCGTACGAGTTCTTCGCCCGCGACGACCTGAGCGGCCCAACCGACCGACTCGCCGCCCTGTCGGCCCCGTCGGAGCTACGTCCTGGCCCACAAGCCGCCCTTCACCTAAGCGACTTGACCACCGTTTGCCCGACACACGGCGCGGGCCACAGGAAATGCCCCTAGGGCACGCAACCTCCGCATTGGACTAGACAACAAGCAAACCCCGGGTCTCTGACCTGGGGGTTTCTGCTGGAGCGGGTGACGAGAATCGAACTCGCGCTCTCAGCTTGGGAAGCGACGGCGCTCGGGTTGGGCTACATGGCTTTGACCTGCGCGGACGCCTTCCCTCTACGGTGGCAGCAAGGACCGGATCACGCCGCTGTTGACCGTAGGCGTCCGGTCTTATGGGCACGCCGTGGGCACGGGCACCACCGGCAGCCCGACCAAGCATGCGCCCGACGCCTGCGCCGACCGGACCGCATCGCCTCTCTGGCTTGCCTGAAGTGTCCGTCGCGACTGCACATGCCGGGATCCGGCACTGATGGACCGGCGAATGTTGGTGACGTATTCTTCTATGTACATCATCAACATTGTGCGGGAGGTGCTGCATGTCTGTGACCCAGATCGACATCGATGACGACGCCCTGGAGCGAGCCATGGCTCTGGCCAAGGTCAGGACCAAGAAGGAGGCGGTCAATCTCGCTCTGCACTTCTACGCCGAGCAGCAGGAGCGTGCGGCGCGCATCAGCCGCCACTTCGAGCGTGCGCGTGAGTGGGGTGCCGTCGAGGACGCCGAACGCCTGCACCAAGCGGAGAAGCACAGCCGGTGATCTACTTGCTCGACACGTCCGGCCTGGTCCGGCTGCTCCGCGATCCAGAACTGCAATCGGCCTGGCACGACGCGATCGACGCAGGAGCGATCGCGTCCTGCTACGTGCAGCGCGCCGAGTTTCTCCACAGTGCCCGGAACGGACGCGAGTACGACGAGATCGCGGAGATGTTCACAGACCTCTACCCCGACGTCTCGGTGCCGAAGAACGCGGGGCGCTGGATCGGCGCGGTGCAACACCGTATGGCCCAGGCCGGGGAGCATCGCAGCGCCTCGGCTGTGGACCTCGTCATCGCTGCCACCGCGGCCCATCACGGTCTGGCCGTCCTCCATGACGATGCCGACTACCGCACTGTTTCCCGGCACACATCCGACCTGACCGAGCACAACATCCACGACGTGGCCTGAGCCGCGTTGTCGCCCGACAGGTTAGGGACAGGGACGTTCTGCGAACACCTGGCCTTTGTTCCGCGGCCGGCCGACCAGCGGCGTGAGACCACCAGCGGCCTTGACTGCCGCCGAGCCCAGGATCGGTTCTGGCGACATGTGAGATGAAAGGGTGCTGGGCCGAGAAGGGCCGGGCCGGCTGACCTCACGTTCGCACACGAGGCGAGTTCGAGGATCCGCTCGTGGTGTGATCGTCGCCACAGAGATGACCGGTGCCGAGCGGACAGGGCTGGTTGTGGAACTTTCCCTGCGTGACCGGATACGCGCCGGCGATCCGGAAGCCTTCGCCGAACTGTTCGGAGCGCATGCCCGGGCCGTCTACGGTCATGCTGCCCGGCTGTCGGCGGACCGGAGCACGGCAGAGGACGTGGTGTCCTTGACCTTCCTGGAGGCCTGGCGGCTCAGGGAGAAGCTGAGACCTGAAGCCGCGGCCCTGGACGACGACGCCGACGTCCCCGAAGGCGATGGACTGCGCCCCTGGCTGTACGGCATCGCCACCAACGTTCTGCGCAACACGCGCCGCGCCGCCCGTCGGCACGGTGCCGCGCTCGCCCGGCTCCCCGACCGCTCGGCGGACCGTGACACCCTGCCGGACTTCGCCGACGAACTCGTCGGCCGCATGGAGAACGCCGAGCGGCTCGCTGCCGCACACACCGCGCTCGGCCGACTGCGCAAAACAGAGCGCGAGGTGTTCGCACTGTGCGTCTGGTCGGGACTGAGCTACGCGGCCGCAGGCGAGGCCCTCGGCGTGCCGACGAGCACCGTACGGTCGCGGCTCGCCCGGGCAAGGCGGCGTCTACGAACGTTGTCGGAGGCGGAGTTGGCCCGGCGTACGTCCACCGGGCGGCTGACCGAGTACCCGGCGGAGCGAAGTACCGCCGCGGCACCGGACCTTCCGGCTCGGCAGGAGAGGCCGGGACTCGGTCGGCGCACCGGACAGGTATCGGGTGGCCGTCCCGAAACGGCCCGGTCGACACAGGAGAAGCACGGATGAACCCCGAAGAGCGCGAGGAACTGGCCAGGCTGCTGCCGAGCCCGGGTGACCCGGTCCTGACGAGCGGCCGCCACGACCTGCTGAAGGACCATCTGATGAAAGAGCTCACCGCGCAAGCCCCGGAACTCCCCGAGATCGCGACGGCACCCGGCCGACGAGCGCGTGCCCCCCGCCGCCGGATCGCCCTCATCACCGTACCCCTCGCCACGGCGGCAGCGGTCGTCGCCACGCTCCTTGCCGGCACCGTCGGGTCCAAGACCGCCACGACCGATGCGGGCGCGGTCGACCTCCTCAATCGCATCGCCGAGGTCGCCGCCGCGAAGAAGACCGTGCCCGTCAAGGACGACCAGTACATCTATGTCCGCACGCAGGGCTCCATGACGTTCTCGGACCACGACGTCCGGATCCTGCGCGAAGCGAGTTGGACCGCCGTGGACGGCAAGCGCGCGGGACTGCGCCGGGTCACGGTGCTGGTGGGTCCGCTGTTCCGGCCCCGGGACCCGTTCTCCTCGTATTCCAAGGGCACTCACGACATGAGGCTGAGCCCCGACTCGAACGTCACCACGTTCCGCGAGCTTCAGGCGCTGCCCACCGACCCCGACGCGCTGCTGGAGAAGATCTACGCCGGCACCAAGGGGCAGGGGCAGACCAGGCAGAGCGCGGCGCTGGAAAAGATCGGCGACATGCTGCCCGACGCCACGCTGCTGCCCGAACTGGACGCCGCGCTCTACCGTGCGGCCGCGAAGATCCCGGGTGTCTCGGTCGTCGCCGACGCCAAGGACCACAGCGGACGCTCCGGCATCGGTCTGAGTTTCAAGGAGCGCAACGGCCGCACGGTCTGGGTCTTCGACAAGAAGTCCCTCGGCTTCCTGGGCTCGCCGGACGAGGCACTGCTGGACGTCGGGGTCACGGACAAATCAGGCGAGACTCCGGCCGCATGAATGCCTGTTCCTGGAGACCGGCCCCGTCCCGCAATTGAAGGCGAGAAACGGAGCGGGCTGGACGACAAACAAACCCCAGGCGACTGACCTGGGGTTTCATACTGCGCGGAACCGAAATGGGGCCGACTGCTGGAGTCGACCCGGCCCGAACTCGGCGCGATCCGTTCGGACCTGCCCGGACCGGGGTCCTGGCAGGGTGCCGGATGACACACTCGAACCGGGTCGTCACAGGTGGCGACAGAAGGAGGCTGTACGTTGCTGACATTGGATTTGCACCCGATCTTCCGGAACAACCGCGACATCGAACTCGCGCTGCGGCAGATCGTCTTCCAGGCGAACCACACGGGAGAGCCCGTTGTGGAGATCATTCACGGAAAGGGCACCGGGCAGCTCAAGGGCCGCGTCCTCGCGTTCCTCGGCCAGAAGCACATCAGGAAGCTGTACGACCGCGTGGAGATCGACACGGCCAACACGGGCCGGATCCTGGTCCACTTCACGTCCCGCCACTGATCCCTCTCCCGGCTCGGTTCAGGCCGCCGAGGCGCGCGTTCCGGGGCCCGCCCATCCGGTCCGGCGTCGATGCAGGCAACGGCCGACAGCCAGAGCGCCCCGATGCCATGCTGCCCCCATCCGAGCCCAAGAGAACCGGCGAGGCCGAGCAATGTCGGAACGAGGGTGAGGGGAACTACTCGTCCGACGAACCGCTATCTCCTCGACAAGCACCTGTTGGCCCTCACCGAATCGGACTTGGACGAGATCACAGCCCCGCGCGTGCGTGAGTGGCGGGCCGATCGGCTGCGGACCGCCAACGCCAGGACGATGACGGCCAAGGCGTACCGACTCCTCAAGGCCATCATGGAGACGGCCGTGGACGACGAGTTGATCACTCGCAATCCGTGTCGGATCAAAGGCGCCGGTAAGGAGAAGGCGGCTGAGCGGCGCATCGCCACCGTCGCCCAGGTCGACGCACTCGCCAACGCCGTAGGGATGTGCTGGCGGCTCATGGTCCACCTCGGCGCGTACGGTCCGATGCGACCGGAAGAGCGGGCCGGCCTCCACCGCCGGGATGTCGACCTCGACAACCTGCGCGTCCGCGTTCGCCTCGCTGAACCGGAGCGGATGAACGGACGGCGCGTACAGGGCGACACCAAGTCCGAGGCCGGCACCCGGACTGTGATTCTTCCCGCGTACCTCCACCGGGAGCTCCGCTGGCATCTGCAGAGCTATGCCGAGTCGGGCCCCGATGGGCTGCTCTTCGTCGGGGAGAAAGGCGCTCCGTTCCGGCGTAGCACCTTCGGGCGGAGGTGGCGGAAGGCGCGGGAGATCGTCGGCCTGCCCGAGGGCTTCCGCTTCTACGACCTCCGGCACACGGGGCACACGCTGTCCACGCGCTCCGGCGCCACGCTCAAGGACACCGTGGTCCGGGCCGGACAGTCCTCCGAGAAGGCGGCGCTGATCTACCAGCACTCCGACGACGAGCGGCAGGAGGAGGTCGCCGCCGGGCTGGACGCCACGGTCCGTAAGGCGCGGGCAGCTGCCGCGCAGAGGGCGCCCGACAAGCCTTCTGGCACGAATCTGGCACGCGACAACTGATCATCATGGACAGCAAAAAGGCCCGGTTCGCTGACCTGGGCCTTCTCCATGGAGCGGGTGACGAGAATCGAACTCGCGCTCTCAGCTTGGGAAGCTGATGTTCTACCATTAAACTACACCCGCGTAAGACGCCGACGGAGTCGGTGTCCGAACGTTCGCTCACTGTACCTCATGGCGGACCCCCGGTGCTTGGACCGTGGGGTTCGGGTGCGTTTCGGGGGTTGGCAGAGGCGTGGGATCCGGGTGCGGGCGACCGGAGTTGGGGCGTACGGTGGAGGTGTGGGAGAGGGGCCCGGCAGGCCGGAGTGCCGCCTGGAGAGCCGTCCCTTTGATCCCGTAATGTGGCTTTCCGTCGTCACGGCAGTAAGCCCGACGCGGCTCCTGGGGAAGGGACTCAAGGGACTTGATGGAACAAACCGTCGTCCGCTGTGCCGAAGGGCACGTGTTCAGCACCGCTTCGTTCCCGATGCAGCAGGCCGAGCGGCTCGGCCCCGGCCGGCTCGTGCGGTGTCCCAAGTGCGCCCGGCTGCGCAGCGTCGTGCCGGTCGCACTTGAGAAGCAGCAGTAGCGGCAGCAGCAGCGGAAAGAAGAGGGACAGCAGCAGTAGCAGGGGCGCGTGGACTCGTCACGGTTTTCGTGGGTCCGCGCGCCTTGCGTATCCTCGGGGCGTGCTTCTCTCAGACAAGGACATCCGGGCCGAGATCGATGCCGGGCGGGTCCGCATCGATCCCTACGACGAATCCATGGTGCAGCCGTCGAGCATCGACGTGCGGCTGGACCGCTTCTTCCGGGTGTTCGAGAACCACCGGTACCCGCACATCGACCCCTCCGTCGAGCAGCCCGACCTGACCCGGCTGGTGGAGCCGGAGGGCGACGAGCCCTTCATCCTGCACCCCGGGGAGTTCGTCCTCGCGTCGACGTACGAGGTCATCTCGCTCCCCGACGACCTCGCGTCACGGCTGGAGGGGAAGTCCTCGCTGGGCCGGCTCGGGCTGGTCACGCACTCCACCGCCGGGTTCATCGACCCCGGCTTCAGCGGTCACGTGACCCTTGAGCTGTCCAATCTCGCGACCCTCCCGATCAAGCTGTGGCCGGGCATGAAGATCGGGCAGCTGTGCATGTTCCGGCTCTCCTCCCCCGCCGAGCACTCCTACGGCAGTGAGCGCTACGGCTCCCGCTACCAGGGGCAGCGCGGGCCCACCGCCTCCCGCTCCTACCTCAATTTCCATCGGACGCAGGTGTGAGGGGCCGGTCATGAGCAGCGACAGTCCCGTGCGGGAGAACCTGAACTACGAGCAGTTCGGCGTCGCCGTGCGCGAGCTCGCGCAGACCATCGCCGACGACGGGTTCGAGCCGGACATAGTGCTGAGCATCGCCCGCGGCGGCGTGTTCGTGGCCGGCGGGCTCGCCTACGCCCTCGACTGCAAGAACCTGCATCTGGTGAACGTGGAGTTCTACACGGGCGTGGGGACGACCCTCGACATGCCGGTCATGCTCGCGCCCGTCCCCAACGCCATCGACTTCAGCGACAAGAAGGTGCTGATCACCGACGACGTCGCCGACACCGGCAAGACGCTGAAGCTGGTCCGCGACTTCTGCCTCGAAACGGTCGCCGAGGTGCGGTCCGCGGTGATCTACGAGAAGTCCCACTCCCTCGTGAAGTGCGAGTACGTGTGGAAGCGGACCGATGACTGGATCAACTTCCCGTGGAGCGTCCTGCCGCCCGTGGTGCGGCGGGACGGGCAGGTGCTCGACGCCTGAGACGCGTGGAACATGCGTGGGGCCCCCGGCACACCGGCCGGGGGCCCTTGTCGTGTCTGGAGGAGGGCTAGAACGTGCCCAGCTTCACGATCGACAGCAGGGCGATCAGCTGGATCGCCGAGGCGCCCAGGGCCTTCGGCCAGGGCAGGTCGTGGGACTTGCCGACCATGAGGGTGAGGAGGGCGCCCGCCGCGACCCAGGTGGCCCAGCCGAGGAGCTGGACGAAGCCGGCGTTGCCGCCGAAGAACATGGCGACGAGGAGGCGGGGGGCGTCGGTGATCGACATGATCAGCATGGAGAGGCCGACCGTCGGCTGCCAGGCCCCGTCGCCGCCGAGCTGGCGGGCCAGGGTGTGGGTCACCACGCCCAGGACGAAGGAGGAGATCACCATCGCGACCGCCGTCACCAGGACGATCGGGACCGCGTTGGTGAGCGTGGCGTTTATCGCGTCGGCACGCGCGCCGTCGAAGCCGAAGACGGCGAGCAGGCCGTAGAGGAAGGTCACGATGAGGGCGGGGCCCCACATCGCGTAGTCCCGCATCTGGAGGAAGGTCTGGTTCGGGGCGAGGACGATCCCCTTCAGCAGGTCCTTCCAGTGCAGGCGCGGGCCGATCGGGCCGGACGGCGCCGCCGAGCCGGCGTGGTAGGTCGCGCCCTGCGTGTAGGCGCCGGCCTCGTCGACCGAGAAGGCCTGGGTGTGGCCCGGCTGGTTCGCCGCGTACGGGTCGGGGCTGCCGGAGCCGGAGCCGGAGCCGTATCCGCCGCCGTAGCCATGGCCGCGGTCGTCGCCGAAGTACTCCGGGCCGTCGCCGCCGCCCTGCCCCGGGTGGCCGCCGCGCGCCTGCGCCTGCGGCCAGCCGGACCCGCCGCCGTGCTGCGGGTACGGCGGCTGCGGGGTCGACGGGTACCCGTACGACGGCCCTGCCGGCTGCCCGCCGAAGCTCTGCGGCGGCGCCTGCTGCCCGTACGCGGGTTGTTGCGGTCGCGCTTGCGGGGCGCGGTCGTCCCGGCCGCCGCGTCCGTTCCTGAATCCAGCCACGTCATCGAACGTACCTGGTCCCGGAGATCCGTGTGGCGGGCTCGGGCACCCGAGCCCGCCATTGCCGCAGACCTGTGACATCCCCTAGGGGGCGTCTCAGGGCGTCTCAGGGCGCCTCAGGGACGCCCGGTTCGGCTCACTGCGCGAACGCCGAGCCCAGCAGCGACCAGGTGCCCGGCAGGCCCGCCTGGTTGGCCCCGAAGGTCACCGCGCCCGTCGTCGTCAGGCCCGAGGAGGAGCCGCGCAGGGCCCACACGGCGCCCCGTCCGCCGTTCTCGTGCCGGGCGCCGACCGCCAGGTCGGCCTTGCGGTCGCCGTTGAGATCGGCGAGGTGGACGGCGGTGCCCCAGAAGTCGTTGTCCTCGTTCGCGTCCGGGACTCCGGGGGTGTTCTGGCTCCAGCGGGTCGCGCCCGTGCCCGTCAGGCCGGCCGCGGAGCCGCGCAGCAGGGTGACCGTGCCGGTCTGCCAGGCCGCGCCGATCGCCTCGTACTCCGCGCCGACGGCGACATCGGCGTATCCGTCGCCGTTGACGTCTCCGACGGAGAGGGCGTCGCCGAAGGAGTCGGCGCCGGCGGCCGCGGTGCTGCCGGGGACGCCCGGGCTGTCCTGGTTGATCGTCGCCTGGGGCGAGCCGTTCACGCCGTTCGCGCCGCCCAGGTAGGTGCGAACCCTGCCGGGTCCGACCGTGGAGCCGGTCACCGGGGAGTAGGAGGTGACGACGTCGTCGTACCCGTCCCCGTTGAGGTCGCCGAGGAGCACCCGCTGGTAGCCGCCGCTGTTCAGGAACCGCTGCAGCCGCGGCCCGGAGGCGGCGGCGGAGCCCAGGTACACCAGGTTGCCGTCCTCGTAGGTCGTGCCGTCCGTCCCGCTGATCACCAGGTCGTCGGCGCCGTCGCCGTTCACGTCGCCGGCGGCCAGCGCCCACGAACCCCGGCTGGTGCCGCTCTGCAACGGGGTGCCGAGGACGATCCGGGAGGCGGCCCCGTTCGTCTTCGTGAAGCCGCCCTTGAAGATCTGCACGTCCTTGCCGGTGCTGCCGACGGCCAGGTCGGCCCGGCCGTCGGCGGTGAAGTCGCCGACCGCCAGGGACATGCCGAAGCTGCGGTGGACCGTGCGGGCCGGGTCGGGGACGGCACGGCCGCCGGACAGGCCGTTCCTGCTCCCCCAGACGATGGTCACCGACCCGGCTCCGCCGTCCTCGCCCTCGGCGCCGACGACCAGGTCGGCGTAGCCGTCCCGGTTCAGGTCGCCGAAGGTGAGCGACGAGCCGAACTCGTCGTCCTCCTCGGCGGTGCCGGGGACGCCCGCCGAGTTCTGGGTGACGACCGTACGGTTCGAGGCCTTGATCCCGGACTTGGAGCCGTAGGTGACGACGACCGCGCCGGCGTCCGCCTTGCCGCCGACCGTGGCGCCCTGGGCGGCGGTGGCGAGGTCGCGGTAGCCGTCGCCGTTGAAGTCGTCCGCGTACTTGGCGGGCGCGGCGGAGGCCTGGCCGGCGAGCGGGACGAGGCCCGCGGTGAGGAGGGCGGCGAGGGTCGCCGCCGTACGGACGCGCATGGTCAGCCCTCCAGTACGTCGCCGAAGTAGGCGGTGCCCGACGGGCCGCCCAGGGTGGGGCCGGTGAAGGTCTTGGAGCCGCTTGCCGTGACGCCTGCGGTGGTGGACTTGAAGAGCCAGACGGCGCCGGCGCCGCGGCCCTCGCCGTAGGCGCCCGCGACCAGTTCGGCGCGGCCGTCGCGGTTGGCGTCGGTGAGGCGGACCGAGGAGCCGAAGAAGTCCTGGGACTGGGCGGTGCCGGGGACGCCCGCGGTGTCCTGGGAGAAGAGCTTGGCGCCGCCGCCGGTCAGGCCGCTCGCCGAGCCGCGCAGCACGGTGACCGTGCCCGCCTGCTTCTTCGTGCCGAGGGTCTCGGCGTAGGCGCCGACGGCGACGTCCGCGTACCCGTCGCCGTTGACGTCCCCGGCGGACAGGCTCCAGCCGAAGCCGTCGTTCTTCTCGCCCTTCTCCGGGACGCCCGCCGTGTCCTGGGTGATCCGGACCGGCGTACGGCTGCTGAGGCCGCCGGCCGCGCCGTACGTCACGGTGACCGCGCCGCCGAGGCCGCCGTTGGGCTCGTCGGCCGACTTCTCCATGAAGTTGCCGGTGACGATGTCGCCGTAGCCGTCCTTGTTCACGTCGGCGATGACCGCGTCGTAGCCGCCCGCGAGCTTCTTGCCGACCTTGAGGGTGCCGCCGGTGGCGCCGGTCCCGGTGTAGAGGACGCTGCGGGTGCGGTAGTCGCCGGAGGCGGTCTCCTCCTGGCCCATGACCAGCAGGTCGGTCTTTCCGTCGCCGTTGACGTCGCCCGCGATCAGCTTGTCGGTGTAGATCGTGGTCTGGTCGACGGTGTCGATGCCGACCAGGGCGGCCGCCTTGCCCTTGCGGGTGAAGGGGCCGCGGAAGATGTTCAGGGACGGCGTGGAGTTGTTGCCGACGGCCAGGTCGGTGTGGCCGTCGCCGTCGAAGTCGCCGGCGGCCAGCGCCCAGCCGAGTTCGTTGCGGTACCTCGGCAGCGGCGAGGTGAGGTTGCTGGCGCCCTTGAGGCCGCTCGCGCCGCCCCAGAGGACGGTCACGTTGCCGTAGGAGTCGGTGGTGCCGATCCGCTCGCTGTGCACGCCGACGACGAGGTCGGTGTAGCCGTCGCCGTCCAGGTCGCCGGTGGTGAGGCGGTCGCCGAAGTAGTCGCCGGAGGCCGGGTTGCCGGGGACGCCGGTGGTGGCCTGGCTGATGATCTGGCGCTTGGTGGTGTCGAGGCCGTTCTTCGTGCCGTAGACGACCGCCACGTAACCGGCGCCGGACTTGCCGGAGACCTTGGCGACGGGCGCGGCGATCGCGAGGTCGCGGTAGCCGTCGCCGTTGAAGTCGCCGGACAGACCCGAGGGGGCCGCGGTGGCGGTGGCGGCGGGCAGGGCGGTGAGCAGGCCCGTGGTGAGGGCCGTGGCGAGAAGCAGGGTGGTGCGCTTGCGCATGGATGTCCCCCGTGCGGTGGTGGTGGGGTGACGCGCCGTCGAGCGTGGCGTCTTCGTGATGACGGCGCGTCAGCCGGTTTTCTGGTGGGGTGCGCGTCAGCCGGTGAGGCCCGTGCCGAACGCGCCGTAGGTGCGGGAGAGCCCGAAGGTGCCCGGGCCGAAGGACTTGGCGCCGGTGGCGGTGATGCCGGAGGCGCTGCCGCGCAGGGCGGTGACCGCGCCGACGCCCTCGTCCTCGAAGCCGGCCGCGACGGTCAGGTCCGCCTTGCCGTCCTTGTTGACGTCCGAGAGCACGAGGTCCGAGCCGAAGTAGTCCATGGACTCGTTGGTGCCGGGGACCCCGACGGTGTTCTGGGAGATCGTGCGGGCGCCGGTGCGGGAGACGCCGTCGGCCGAGCCGTTCATCAGTACGACGAGACCGGTGTCCTCGGCCGCGCCGATGTCCTTGAAGACGACGCCGATGGCGAGGTCGCCGTAGCCGTCGCCGTTGGTGTCCCCGATGGAGACGGCGCCGCCGAAGCCGTCGCCCTCCTTGTCGGTGCCGGGGACGCCGGTGGCGGACTGGGTGAGCTCGGCCATGGGGGCGTCGCCGTTGACCGGGCCGCCCTTGCTGCCGCGGATGACGACGACCTGGCCGCCGAGGGTGCCGGTGTGGTCGTCCTCCTTCGCGAAGACGTTGCCGATGGCGATCTCGTCGTAGCCGTCGCCGTCGATGTCGCCCAGGGCGAGGGAGGTGCCGCCGTTCAGCGGGCGCGGCTTGGTGGTGACCACGCCCGTGGACGCGCCGAGGTAGGCGGCGCCCTTGGACCAGCTGTCCGACGGGTCCGAGGCGAGCGCGGTGCGGTAGGTCAGGACGAGGTCGGCCTTCTTGTCGCCGTTGGTGTCGCCCGCGGCGAGCGCGTCGATGCCGAACTGCGCCTTCTCCGGGGTGGGGACCTTCTGGGTGCCGCCGGTGGTGCCGGACTTGGTGAAGCCGCCCTTGACGATGTAGGCGTACGACCCGGCCGTGCCGGACGCCAGGTCCGCCTTGCCGTCGCCGTTGAAGTCGCCGGCGGCCAGGACCGAGCCCCAGGCCTCGTGCTTGGTCGCGGAGGGGTCCTTGACCGACGTGCCGTTCTTCAGGCCGCTCGCCGAGCCCCACAGGATGGTGACCGAACCGCCGTCGGTGTCCGTGCCGGTGTCCTCGCCGGGCGCGCCGACGGCGAGGTCGGTGTAGCCGTCCTTGTTGAAGTCGGCCACGGCGAGCGCGTCGCCGAAGAAGTCCTCGGTCTCGGCGGTGCCGGGGACACCGGCGGTGTTCTGGCTGACGATCGTGCGCTTGGCGGGGTTGAGTCCGGAGGCGCTGCCGTAGACCACGGCGACGTACCCGGCCATGTTCTTGCCGCCGACCTTGGCATAGGGGGCGGCGAAGGCGACGTCGCCGTAGCCGTCGTGGTTGAAGTCGGCCTTGTAGGCGTGGGCCGTGGCGGCGGACGCGGCGGGCGCGGAGAGGGTGAGCAGTCCGCCGGTCAGCGCGGCGGCGGTGAGCGTCGCGAGGGCGAGGCGGCGACGGTGGTGGTGTCCGTTCGTGAGGACGTTCGCAGGGACGTTCACGGGTCGTGAGCTCCTGGGATCGGCGGCTTGGGTGCCGGAGGTACGCGGAGGCGGTGCGCGGAGGCGGTGCGCGGGAGTGGCAGCAGCGGGAGCCGGACGAGCCCTCCCGGCCCGCGGGTCAGTCGGCGAAGACGGCGCCGAGCTGCGGGATGCCGGTCGTCGAGACGCCCAGCTTGCTCGCGGACAGGGCCCGGGAGCCGGTCGTGGTGATCTTCGAGCCGTTGGACGGCAGGTAGGTGACCGCGCCGTCGCCGCCGTTCTCGTACGAGCCGACGATCAGGTCGGCCCTGCCGTCGCCGGTGACGTCGTCGAGCTTGATGTCGGCGCCGAAGAGGTCGTTCTTCTCGTCGTCGCCGGGGACACCGGCCGTGCTCTGCGCGAAGGACTGGGCGCCGGAGGCGAGGTTGATCCCGGTCTTGGCGCCGTAGAGGACGGTGACCTGGCCGGTGTTGGACTTGCTGCCGATGTCCTCGTTCGGGGCCGAGACGACGAGGTCGGCGTAACCGTCGCCGTTGACGTCGCCGAGGTCGATCTCCCAGCCGAAGCCGTCGCCCTTCTCGGAGGCGCCGGGGACGTTGCCGCTGTTCTGGTTGAACATGGTGGCCTTGGCGGGGCCGGAGGCGCTGCCGTAGGTGATGGCCACCCGCCCGCCGTTGGCGGAGTCCGGGAAGACGGTCCCGCCGCTGCTGGCGTCCCAGGAGGCGCCGCTGACGATGTCGCCGTAGCCGTCGCCGTTGATGTCGCCGACACCGGTGACGATGCCGCTCTTCAGCGCCTTCGCGCCGGTGACGGTCACGCCCCTGGAGCTGCCCGGCAGCCAGTAGTTGGTGTTCCAGTGGTCGCTGGTCTTCGTCTCGTACCCGTCGACGACGAGGTCGGTACGGCCGTCGCCGTTGACGTCGCCGGCGGTGAGCTTCATCGGGCCGTACGGGTAGGAGCTGGTGCCCGGCTCGATCGGCGGCTTGACGGTGTACCGGCCGCCGGGGGTGCCGTTGCTCGCGATGCCGCCCTTGAGCACCCACAGGGTGGCGGCGGAGCTGCCGACGGCGAGGTCGGCCTTGCCGTCGCCGTCGAAGTCACCGGCGGCGAGCTGGAGTCCCCAGTAGTCGTGGCCGCTCGGCGACGGGTCCTTGAGGTCGACGCCCTTGCCGGTGAGGCCGCTCTTGGAGCCCCACAGGAGGGTGACGGTGCCGCCGTCGGTGTCGGAGCCGACCTTCTCCGAAGGGGAGCCGACGGCGAGGTCGTCGTAACCGTCGGCGTTGAAGTCGGCGTACGCCAGCGTCTCGCCGAAGTGGTCGCCCGCCTCGGCGGTGCCGGGAACGCCGGCGCTGTTCTGGCTGAGGGTGGTGTGCTTGGCGGTGCTGATGCCGGAGGCGGAGCCGTAGAGGGCAACGACCTGGCCGGCGCCCTTGTGACCGCTGACGTAAGCGGTGGTGGCCGAGGTGGCGAGGTCGCCGATGCCGTCGCCGTTGAAGTCGGCGTGGGCGACCTTGACGGAGTCCGCGGCCGTGGCCGAGACGGCGGAGAACGTGAGCAGACCGCCCGTCAGCGCGGCCGCGGTGGCCGTCGCGAGGGCGAGTCGCGGGAACGTGTGCATGCGGGTCGTCTCCTGCGGCACGCGGGGGCCGTCCGCACCCGGCGGACGGCCGGAGTCAGTGATGTCCAGCGATCAGGAGACCCGCGTGAAGGAGTAAGGGTTGTACATGAGTTCGGTGAAATCTCTGAGGTGGCTGTGACTGCGGCTTCGGCTCTGACTTACCGGGGCCGGGGCGCCGAGGCGGGGCCGAGAGGTGACCTTCGACGACGCCACCGGCCAGGGAGACGGGCACGGCAAGAGGAGGACGTGGCCACCACGCGCGGTGCCCCGCCGTACGGGACGGCGACGATCTCCCTGTCGGTGTCGGAATCCGGCGGAGACCACTCGGTCGGGACGGTGTCCTGCCTTCTTCCCCCCGGCCGCGCGAGAGTCCTCCAGCGGCGCCATTGCTGTCGCCGCAAGCCGCTGCTGGTGGTCACGCATGTTGGCGGCGCGAGCCGATCCGCCTACCGCGGCGGGGGCGGACCAGTTGGGCGTAAACCATTCCGTCCTACGCCCCCGTTGTGGCGGCAGAAGTGGCCTTAGGCTGCGGTCCATGGACTTGCGCCAGTCGCCGTACAGCCCGAGCCCCGGGGTCAGGCCCGCAATGCTGGTAGGGCGGGACGACGTGCTGGAGCAGTTCGAGATCACACTCGACCGGCTGGAGGCCGGACGCTCCGGCGAGGCACCGCTCGTCACGGGTTCCCGTGGCTCGGGAAAAACCGTCCTGTTCAATCACATGGTGAGCCGGGCCCGCGAGCGCGGGTGGTTCGTCGGGGCCGAGGAGGCCATCCCGGGGACGGAACTGTCCACGCTGATCGCGCTGCTGGCCCGCGACGTGCTGATGGAGATGAGTGGCCGCCACCGTTTCACCGACCGGGTCAAGCGGGCACTGGGCGTCCTCAAGGCATTCGCCTCGGTTTCGGTGGCCGGGGTCCGGTTGGAGATCAACGCGGACGCCGTGGCCGGTACCGCCGACACCGGCATCTTCGACCTGGACCTAAGGCGGCTCTTCATCGAGATCGGCGAGGTCGCCCGCATGCATGAGATCGGTGTGCTGTTCGCGTTGGACGAGGTGCAGACCGTGCCGAACAGTCATCTGCGCGTCCTGCACGCCGCGCTGCACCAGACAGCGCAGCGCGGGCTGCCCATCGCCTTCCTCGGGACAGGGCTTTCCCCCTCCTGGCAGCAGTCCGGGGCGGAGCTGATCGACCCGACGAGAACCACCACGTACGCCGCGCGTAGCGCCACACTCAGCTACACCCGGCTGGAACCTCTGGGCGACGTCGATACGCGGGCCGCTCTGACCGGACCAGCCGAGGCGGAAGGGGTGCGCTTCACCGAGCACGCGCTGCAGGCTGCGGTCGAGTTCTGCGAAGGCAGTCCGTGGCTCGTGCAGTTCGTCGGGGAGACAGCGTGGGGGCTCGCCCCCTCCTCACCGATCGACGAGCTGGCGATGCACCGGGCACTGGCGACCGTGCAGGAGCGGCTCAACCAGACCTTCTTCCCCCGCCTGCTGCGCCACTGCGACAGGGAAGAACGCCGCATCCTGGCCGCGGTCGCCGCGTACGGCGGGCGCAACGTGCCGGCACTCAGGATCGGAGAGTCGTCACCTCACGGCGACTGGTTCGACGAGGAGTTCGTCAAGCTCCTGGGCGGCCTGGCACGCCAGGACCTGATCGTGCTGCACTTCTCGACATCACTGTTCGAGACAACCGACTTTGCGATCAGCCTCGCTGTACCGCGCCTCGCCGCTTACTTTTGACCCCCGCAAGGTCACGCGGATTCGCCTCACCGTCTTGGGGCTTGGTGCCTTCGCGGGCCGGGTATCGCAGG
Organism: Streptomyces sp. NPDC048291; assembly: GCF_043201715.1. Taxonomy (NCBI): domain Bacteria; kingdom Bacillati; phylum Actinomycetota; class Actinomycetes; order Kitasatosporales; family Streptomycetaceae; genus Streptomyces; species Streptomyces sp. NPDC048291. The sequence goes on along the minus strand of NZ_JBICZC010000006.1, from coordinate 493,956 downwards.
CGCACGCAGGCAGCGGGCAAGCCGCGTGGACGGGACCCCGGTCGGAGATCTTTCTGCGGCGTTTGCCGCGGCGGGCGATGACCGTGGTGACGGCCGATGTCGGCCCTGCTGCGGTTCGTCATCCGCCAGCACATGCCACCACTCGAACACGGTCACGGAGGCTACGGCAGTGCCACGGACGCGCCGCCATCGGCTGCAAGATCGCCGGACAGGTCTGGTCGCTCACGCGCTTCTGATCACCCCTCCGGCAGGATGGGGGCATGAGCGTAGTCAAGATCAACGTACTGGAAGTACCGGCGGAGCAGCGGGAGACGCTGGAGAAGCGGTTCGCCCATCGCGCCCATGCCGTGGAGAACTCCGACGGGTTCGAGTGGTTCGAGCTTCTCCGTCCGGTCGAAGGAACTGACAGCTACCTCGTCTACACGCGGTGGCGTGACGAGGAGTCGTTCCAGGCGTGGATGGAGGGGCCCATGAAGGCGGCACACCAGGGCGGCGGTGAGGAGGGTGGGGAGAAGCCGAAGCCGGCGGCGTCGGGTTCGACCCTGTGGTCCTTCGAGGTGGTTCAGCAGGCCGAACCAAAGAACGCCTAGATCAGAGGCCACCCGGTCTTTACGGGGGCGCGCGGGCGAAGTTGATGCTGGACGTCTCGGTGCGGCGCAGCATCTCCGCGATGTCACATATGCCCGCACCGCCCTGCGCGATCAGAGTGCTCGGGTCGTCCGGCCGGGCGGTCTTGGTGGACTGTTCCGGCTCCCACGGGCGTGGGGGGAGTCCTGCCAGATGGTCGCGATGGCCGGCGCGGAAGTGGCGGCGGGTGAACGTCACGCTTCGACGGGACGTCACTACCCGCCGCCCGGGTACTCCTCAGTGCTCGCCGGAGGTCTGGGCGGGCTTGCCCGGGGTCCCGTTCCACGGCCAGTAGGAGAAACCGTTGCCGGTGTACCAGTCCAGGCGGGTGCTGCCGCAAGCACCGCTGTGCACGTCGAGGAAGTCGTAGTCGACGGCCTTGATGGACTTCTTGGGGAAGGACACGGAGATCTCCGTGGTGACGGTGCCGCGCGAGGGGATCGTGCCCAGGGCCAGGGCCTGGGAGTTCCACAGGGGCAGCGAGCCGTTGGTCTTGCTGTTCCAGTGCAGCGCCATCGCATGCCAAGAGCCCTTGCCGACGCGCCACCGAACATGGGGCGCGGGACCCCGGTTCTTCATGAGGTTGCCGATGGCGAAGACGTACGAGGCCTTGGTGAGCGCTGTGTTCTCGGTGTTGTGGAGCCGGAGCGTGGCGTAGAGCGGAACGCCGGGCTTGCGTGCGGTGGGTGCGGCCGATCCGGCCGCGTCCGAGACCGATACCGCTCCGTACCGGCAGGCGTACCCGGTGGCGGCGTCCTCGGGCCGAGCGGCAGCCGCGGCACCATGGGCCGCCAGCGCGCTGAGGACGCCGGCGGTGGCGGCGAGAACGGCGCCGTGGCGAATAGTGGTGTTCAACATCTCCTCCTCATCGCCTTGATGCCACAGTGACCGCAGCCTGCCGTCAATGATCTTTGCGGGATCATTGCGTACTGAAGGACCAGCCCTGGTCGGTGCTGTGACCGCTCCGGTTCGCCGGCCGGAGGGAGGAGCGCGGTGTTTGTCGAGAGGAGGCGCTGGAAGCCGCGTTCGGCCCCGACGGCGAGATCACGGGTGCGGGCAGCGGGATGGGGCGCTGCCATCTCGACCTGGAGACCGAGGAGAACCCGGACCCGGGCCAGGCATTGGATCGGCTCCGCAGCCGATCACGCGGCTGCTGCCTGGCCGCCCCGGCGGGGGCCCTTCTCGCTGCGGAAGAGCGGGGTCAGCGCGTAGGTCGGCCGGCTTTCCGTGTGCGGCAGGCTGCTGCCAAGGCTGACGAGGGCCGGGGACGGCGCCGGTGCCTTTCGGGGGGGGGCACCGGCGCGATGGGGGGTCAGGATGGTGTTGTGGTCCTGGGCTTCGTCGTGGACCTGGTCGTGAGCAGTGCTTGCGGGCGGGGCGGGTTCGGTACGGTGCGGTGGCGTCGGGTCGGGAGGCCGAGGGTCGGGTGGGCTACGGCCCAGGCCGCGCCCTTACAGATCAGTTCCTTGTAGCGGGCGGCGGTCCGGCCCGTGAGGGCGGCCCGTACGGCGCGGTCGTCGGCCGTGACGTACTGGATGAGGCCCTGCCTGCGGCCGAGCGAGACGCACTGGTTGAAGTAGCGCAGCGGGGTGTTGGGGAGCTTTCCGCCGGTCAGACGGGCCGCGATGGCGTCGGCGGCCTGCCAGGCCATCGGCTGGCCCGAGGCGCAGGACATGCGGAGCGGGTTGCCGACGGGGCCCGTCGCCTGGGCCGCGTCGCCGATGGCGTACACGTCCGGGTGCGAGACCGAGCGCATGGTCCGGTCGACGACGATCCGGCCGGAGTCGGTGACCTCCAGGGGGGTGGCCCGCGGGATCGGGTGGACGGCGAAGCCGGTGGTCCAGAGGGTGAGCGCGGCCGGGACGGAGGCGCCCTCGGCCGTGGTCACGTGGTCGGGGGCCACGGCGGTGACGGCGGTGTGCTCGTGCACGGTGACGCCGAGTCCGTCGACGACCTTCCGCAGGTACCGGCGGCCCTTCGGGGAGAGCCAGTCGCCGAGGGCGCCGCGGGCGGCGAGGGCGACGTCGAGGTCCGGGCGGGCCTCGGCGATCTCGGTCACGGCCTCCAGGCCGGTGAGTCCGCCGCCGACCACGAGCACCTGCTGTCCGGCCCCGAGGGCGGCGAGGCGGCGGCGCAGCCGGAGCGCTCCGGGGCGGCTCGCGATCTCGTCGGCGTGCTCGGCGGCGCCGGGGACGCCCTGGTCGTTCCAGGCGCTGCCGAGGGCGTACACGAGGGTGTCGTACTCCAGTTGCTCCGGCTGCTCCGGCTGCGAGGAGTCCGTCGGCTCCGGTGCGGCGTTGTCGGTGGTGGGGATCGTCGTGACCGTCTTGCGGTCGACGTCCACCGCCGTGACCCTCGCGAGCCTCAGCCGCACGCCGGTTCCGGCGAACATCTCGGCGAAGGGCCGGGGCCGCAGCTCCTGGCCGGTCGCCAGCTGATGCATCCGGACGCGTTCGACGAAGTCGGGTTCGGCGTTGACGAGGGTGATGGCGACGTCTTCGGGGCGCAGCCGCCGGGCGAGGCGGCCGGCGGCGACGGCTCCGGCGTATCCGGCGCCGAGGACGACGATGCGGTGCTGCATGTCCGTGCTCCTGTCATCCAGCTCTTCAGCGGGTCGCCTCCTGAACCGGGCGGCCCGCCGCTTCCTGACAGAAGTACGGTGTGAAGCAGCTCACATCGGAGTGGGCGGCGGGTCAGAAGAGGCGGGCCAGGGGTTCGCCGTGGTCCGTCGTCGCCCACTGCCTGGTCGCGCGCTCCAGCTTGTCGGGGTTGACCTGGTTGCGGAACGCGGCGATGCCCTCGTCGGTGATCTCCAGGCACATCACGCCGAAGACCCGGCCGCCGCCGGTGACCGCCACCAGGGCGGGGCCGCCGTTGGCGGTCGTGGCGTACAGGTGGACGGGGCCGCCGGCCAGGGCACGCTGGGCCGGGCCCTGTTTGAACAGGCCCCGCATGAACTTCGCGACCGCGAGGGCACCCTCGAACGCCCTGGCCGCGGCCGGGACCTTCCCGCCGCCGTCACCGATCGCGACGGTGTCCTCGGTGAGCAGCCGGACGAGCGGCTCGGTCCGGCCACTGGTCGCGGCGGCCAGGAACTCCTCGATGACGCGTCGGGCGGCGGCCTCGTCGACCTCGGCGCGGACCCTGCCCTGCGCGACGTGCTTCCTCGCCCGGTGCAGGATCTGCTGGCTGGCGGCCTCGGTCAGGTCGAGGATCCGGGCGATCTCCCGGTGCGGGTAGTCGAAGGCCTCCCGCAGCACGTACACCGCGCGCTCGGCCGGGGCGAGACGCTCCAGCAGGACCAGGACCGCGTACGACACCGACTCCCGGCGTTCCGCGGTGTCGGCGGGGCCGAGCAACGGGTCGCCGGCGAGCAGCGGTTCGGGGAGCCACTGGCCCACGTAGGTCTCGCGCCGGGCGCGGGCCGAAGTGAGCCGGTTGAGGCACAGGTTGGTGAGCACCTTCGTCAGCCAGGCCTCGGGGACCTCGATACGGCCGATGTCGGCGGCCTGCCAGCGCAGGTACGTGTCCTGCACGGCGTCCTCGGCCTCGCTCGCGGAGCCTAGGAGGCGGTAGGCGATGGCCGCCAGGCGCGGCCGGGCCGCCTCGAACCGGTCCACGTCGGTCACCGTCACAGCCATGCCCAGGATCCTAGCCCGCACGCCCCGCACAGCACCGGCGCCGGTGGGAACGGCCGCGCTCCC